>CACZDG010000149.1 GCA_902779865.1 uncultured bacterium | reverse complement strand
TTCTCGCGGTGCGGGTGTGCTGCGGGCAACTAGCCGGGACGGGGGAGAAATCCCGCTTCGGCGAATCAGGTATTTTGCGCTGACACGCAAACGACGTTCTGCTAGTAAACTTGCAGGTTGAAATCGTACAGGAATGTACGAGTGTGTGAACGGAGTTTGATGAGGTCGCGTAGGTGGTTTTATGCCGTCTTGCGTGTCCTTGTCTTCTCTTTCACACACGGGCACTGCAAGGCCTCTAGCAGAGGGAGACAGACGAGGCACGCATTTTTTGGCCTCTTGGGTGGAATTCGAAAAACAAGTGCGCCTGAAACGGGAGGCAGCCTAGCGGCATAGCCTCTGTTTCAGGCGCGATTTGCTATCATGTCCTTTCTTGAACAGACCAAGTTCGGAAAGGAAAATGATGCAAACTATTCCGTTATACCAAACCACCGGCATCAGCGGGTTCAGAATCACGCGGATCAGGACGGTCGCACGCAGCGGAAAGGCCACCGAGATCAAAGGCCAGGACGAATGCGCGAAGGCCGTGAGGCGGGAGGATCGGCTGTCGCGCAGGGGCTGCGGCGGCCGCAGGCAGATGGTCATCACCATCGAGCGCAGGCACGCCGTCTGCCCGGACTGCGGCAGCACGAAGGCGAAGTACTACAAAGCCGGCGTGCGCCTGATACAGTGCCAGGGGTTCGGACGGCTCAAGGCGTTCGTGGAGGTCGCCGTCCACCACATCTACTGCCCGGAGTGCCGGTCGATGTCGTACGAGCACCTCGAGTTCCTGACGAACCCGAGGGCGCATCACACGGGCGCTCGAAAAGGAAATCGTCGAGAAGCGCCGCAAGATGTCCATCACGGACGTCGCGGACGACCTCGGCGTCTCGCGCCAGGTCGTACGCGAGGCCGAGATCCGCGCGCTGGAGCTGAGGTACAGGTGGGTGCCGCTCAAGGGCGTCAGGCGCATCGGCATAGACGAGGTGTACGTGTTCCACGAGGAGCGGGGCGGGCGGCAGTTCATCACCGTCGTGCGGGACCTGGACACCGGGCGCGTCCTGAACGTCTCGCGGGGCAAGGGCGAGGACGCGCTGAAGATGTTCGCGTCGCGGCTGAGGCGCAGCGGCGTTGCGGCGGAGATCGAGTGCGTGGCGATGGACATGGCGAACGCCTTCGCGAACTTCGTCCGGCACAGCCTCCCCGACGCGCTGATCGTGTTCGACCACTTCCACGTCGTCAAGATGATCAACGACATCATCAACAAGATCCGCCGCGCCGCGATGGCGAAGATCAACGCCGAGACGCGCCAGGCTCTCAAGGAGCTCAACCTGTCGAAGGAGGAGCGCAACGTCGTGAAGAAGCTCGAGAAGAAGATCAAGGACAGGCAGGAGAAGGCGAAGGACGTCCTCAAGGGCAGCATGAAGCTCCCGCTGATGAACAAGGAGGACCTCGAGAAGGATCCGAAGGCCAAGGCGAAGCTCGCCAAGATGCTCGAGGAGTATTCCGACCTCGGCAAGGCGTACCTGCTCAAGGAGGAGCTTCGATCCATCTACGCCAACGCAAAGACGCCCGTAGCGGCGAAAGCCCTTCTGGAGGCGTGGATTGCGAAGGCCCGGGCGTCCGACGTCGGTCATCTCGAGACGATGGCGAACACCATGGAGAAGAACCTCGAGGGCGTACTGGGCTTCTGGCGGTTCCCAGGCGCGACCAACGCCAAGACCGAGGGCTTCAACAACAAGATCCGCTGGCTCGTCAAGCAGGCCTACGGATACCGCGATTACCGCTACTTCCGGCTGAAGGTGTTCGACTTGCCGAATCTGAAGCCGCGTGAAAGCGACTGCTGATCCCCGGCTCCGCTGCGCGGCACGTGTAGGCAACCCGTTTGCAACCTGTTTGCAAGCCGTCTCGCAACTCGAAACGGCGCGGACGCCAACGCCTTGAATTGACTCTCTCTTGTAACGAATTCAAGGCGTCGGCGTCCGGGAACGTCGTGAGAGTTGTGAACGGCCTTGTGAATAGGCTTGTGAATGGGTTGTCTACACGACGAACCGCTGAAAATGCGATCACGCGGCGTTCAGGCTACCAGCGTTTCTGATTCCACCCAAGACCCATTTTTTGTAGCCACAATCTTTCTCCCTCGAATCGTCTCCTTCGTGGCGGCACACGATGCCGCAACGGGAGGGACGCGCTCCATCGCGTCCATCTCAAACGAAGGAGATGAAACAATGAAGAAAATGCTGATAATGGCGGTGGCCTGCCTTATGGCCGCAATGACGTTCGCTGCGCAGTGTGCGGCGACAACGAAAAAAGGTACACAGTGCAAGCGCCAGGCCTCGCCTGGTAGTCAATACTGCTGGCAGCATGGCGGCACGACAAAGGCCGAACGTACAGCCGGTGGAGAGGCCGCACCAGTACAGACTCGCCGCACAAACGGTGGTGCCGTTGTGGCATCTGCGGCCGACGGCCGTTGCCAGGCCACGACGAAGGCTGGTACGCAGTGCAAACGCAAGGTTCGGGCCGGCGGTAAATACTGTGCACAGCATGCCGTGATTCTTGGCGGCACGGAGGCAGAGGCTCCTGCGACGAAGCCGGCCAAGAAGACAGCCGAGGCGGATGTGGCAGTTTCTGCCGCGACCGGTCTCTGTCAGGGCAAGACGAAGAACGGCGAACCTTGCAAGCGCAAGGCAAAGGCTGGTTCTAAGTTCTGCTGGCAGCACGACAAGTAAAGGAGATGCAGAATGGCAAGGTGTTTTATGTCTAGTACTAGGCATGGAAGGTGGTTTGTGTCCACCTCTCTTGCCGTTCTGCTGTTTTTAGGCTGTCATGGCGCAGAGGGAACGCCCAAGACCCAATGGGACAACCTTGATCTTGGCGTCCCCGGCCCGTGTACGCAAATCGTCAATCGCGAAGGGTACGCCTTGGGTTACAGCGAGAAGTATGAGCAACCATTGTGGGTGACGTACCGATTGACGAAAGAAGAAGTTCTGAGCCGCAAGTCAAGCCGACTCAATGATTTTTACGAGGATACCGAAATCAAGACAGGTTCGGCGACCATGGCGGACTACATGGGTAGCGGTTACGACAGAGGGCATCTTGTACCGGCTGGGGACATGCATTGGAGCGACCGGACGATGTTGCAGTCATTCGCGATGTCCAACATGAGTCCGCAACATCCATCTTTCAATCGAGGCGTATGGAGCAGGCTTGAAAGAGCGGTGCGACGTTTCGCCTATTCGGAGGGAAGTGTGTTCGTGGTGACAGGCCCGGTATTTGTTGATGACGATGATGCCGTTACGATTGGCCCGAATCAAGTACGTGTTCCCGAATTCTTCTACAAGGTTATCTATGATGAGACGCCGCCGCACAAGATGATCGGTTTCATCGTCCCCAACAAGGCGTCACAGAAGCACGTCAAAACCTATGCTCTTACTGTTGCGGAAGTTGAGGAGGCTACTGGCTTGAAGTTTTTCACAACATTGCCAGAAGCCGTGCAAAAGCGCCTCAAGTCGGAAGTGAACGTTGGCGCGTGGAGTTTCAAGTAACAATGCAAAATTGCATGTAAAGAAAGAAAGTGGCTAAACAATTTTTTCTAAAACCAACCAAAGGAGAAAACAAAAATGAGTTATTCAGTCGTTCCCAATAGGGCGAACCCTATGGCGGTATTGTTTGTCGTTGACCAATCTGGATCAATGACGGATAAAATGCCAAAAACAGGTAACACGAAAGCCGACCAGGTCGCAACCGTGATCAACAAGATGTTTTCCGAACTGATAACAAAGGCGAGGAAACAGGAGGGCGTCAGGGATTACTATGATGTTGGAGTTATTGGATATGGGTACAAAGGCGTATACAATGCGTTGCAGGGCGCTCTTTCATCACAGATTCTCAACCCGATTTCCAAAATCAGCGCAAACCCTCTTCGTGTAGAACAGCGAATGAATGAGGTTGTCACAGCAACTGGCGACTTGGTTCAAGTCCCTGAGAGCTTCCCCATCTGGTTTGATCCTGTAGCTACGGGTGGCACGCCGATGAGTGGTGCCATGAAGCTTGCGGCAGAGACAATTGCTCCATGGTGCGATGCTCATCCGACTTCATTCCCTCCAGTTATCATTCACATTACCGATGGTGAGTACGGAGATGGGGATCCATCTCAGATTGCCGAAGGGATTCGTTCATTTACTACGAGTGACGGAAATGTGCTGCTGTGCAACTTGCACATCTCTTCAGAAGGCGGTAATTCAATCGCGTTTCCTGATAACGCTGATGTCCTCCCGAATGACTTTGCCAGAACACTGTTCAACATGTCGAGTGTTATCCCCGAGTCGATGCATCAAAGCGTCAGAGATACGTTGGGCGGGGAAGTTGAGCTGACTCCAGGAACAAGATTCTTTACGTTCAACGGCAACGAAATCGACATCGTGAAGTTCCTCCGCGTGGGTACGCAAGGCACACAACCTGCGATGATTACTTACGGAGGAGAGCGCTGAATGAAATTATTGTGGTACAAGACTACAACAAAAGTATTCGGTGATCATCGTGCCAACAATGAGGATTCCTTTCTCCGCTGCAGCACGCGGAGAGAGGACATCCCTCGCTTCGTAATGTGTGATGGGGCAACGTCATCCTTCTCGGCAAGAGACTGGGCAAATGCGTTAGTGGGGAAGTTTGCCGTTGACGACGGCCTTTCGGAGAAGGATCGAGTCTATGCTGCGGCAAAGGAGTATGAGACAAAACACCCTCCTACGGCAATGGCGGGGATGGATCATAGCGCGATAGAGGCGTTTAAACGTGGTAGCTCCGCAACGCTGCTCCTTGTTGAACAGGATAAGGACAATCGCAGTTTGCTTCATATTACAGCCGTAGGCGACACATGTTGTTTCGTTGTTGATAATCGCTGTCGCATTCTAAAGGCGTTCCCGTTAGAAAATGCAGGCGATTTCTCCACCAGTGCATACTTGATCACCGTGACTTTCGAGGGATTGAAACAACTTTTTGATGAACGGACTAGTTCGTTCTATTGGAAGAGGACAGATATTGACATGAGCGAGTTCAGCGATGCAATGCTCCTCTGTGCTACGGATGCCGTATCGCAATGGATTGTCTCCAATAAAGGCAGGCCGAATGCAATTGCACGTTTGATAAAGGCCGTAAAGGCAACTAATCCTCGAAAGTTTGCGGGGTTCATTGAGTACGAACGGTCTCGAAACAAGATACCCGTCGACGATTCCACTGCTGTTTTGTTAGAGGTGTGAAATGCTACCTAATCTAAGTGATTACATGCAGACATTCCAAAATCCGGGGCTATTCCTTTCGGATCGTGAGCTTGCATCATGTACTTGTCCCAAGGATCAACAAGGGCAACCGGAAGTGCAGAGTGGTGGCTTTGCTTTGACATTTCGATTGGTAAGCGCTACGAAGAAGTGGGCTGTTCGCTGTTTCCATCGTGAGGTAAAGGATCGAGACCGGCGATACACCGCGATTTCTGCGATGTTGAATCAACCTACAATGAAACAATCAGGATATTTCGTCGACTTTTCTTATCAGGCGAAAGGGGTTACGGTCAAGGGACAGTGGTATCCTATCGTGAAGATGGCATGGGCACACGGAGAGACCCTCGGTCGCTTTCTTGAGTCAAATTATAACAATCGGCAGGCGATGTTGAACCTGAGGATGTCTCTTCAGAGCCTTTATCAGTTTCTGTCTGCAAATCATGTTGCGCATGGCGATATTCAGCCGGGGAATTTAATGGTGTCGAACAACGGACAAAAAGTACAGCTTATTGACTATGATGGTATGTTTGTTCCTGGCATGCAAGATTTGAGCGCGTCCGAGACCGGTGTGCCGAATTTTCAGCACCCATGTCGGCAAAAAGAAAATCCCTGGAATGAAAAGTTGGATAGGTTTCCGTTCATCGTACTTGACATCGCTTTGGCGGTACTTGCTGAAAAACCCGAATACTGGACGAAAACAAAATCATCTGACGAGAAAGTTCTTTTTGAGACTACGGATTATTCGGCACCATACGGCTCTCAGACTTTTAATGAATTGAAAACCGATGGTAGGTTTTCCCAGCAGATATCGGCGTTGCAGCAGATATGCCTGTCAGGTTTTGATTCTATCCCAGAATTAGATAAATACCTCCAGTTCAAGCTTTCACCCTCTGCGGCGGCGAAGAAGCAGCCAAGTGTTGTTAAGATCAGTTATAAGGGTAATTACCCGGTGTTTGATGCAACAAAACTTCATTTGATTGCAGGTCATGTGGGTGATGTAGTGGAACTTGTTGGTAAGATTGTGGAGACGAAGGTAAACAAGACCATTGGCACTGGGCGTTTTGGTAATCGTCCATACATGTTTGTCAACTTTAACCATTGGAGACCAAGGACGGATACTGTTAGATTAGTACTCTGGAGTGAAGTCCTCACACAATTTTCAAGAATGGGTGTACAGTCCGTCACGTCTAGAGTTGTGAATAAGTACGTCTCGGTTACGGGGATGATTTGTGCATTTACTAACCAATTCAGCACCTCATATCAACTGGTTCCTAAATCGGCTACGCAGATTCAAATTATCGACGAAAAGGAGGCAGCTTTTAGGCTTGGCAGAATTCAGAAAGAAATTCAACAGAAATTTGGAGGACCTGTTGCTGCGCCAACTTCGCAACAGCCTAATACAGTGTCCACATCCGGTTCGAATGTGGATAGGTTGAAAGGGATGGGTGTGAACACGCGCACAACTGCAAATCCTCTTGGACTTCGACCGCCACAAATCCAATCTAGGATCATGGCGTCTCCCAGAGTGACGATTAATACGCCGCAAAGACCTAAAACTAATATTGACAAATTGAAGACCCTGACGGGCGGTGTTAACAGTGGGGATTCGCTAAAGACCACTTCTAGTTCATCCAAAACACCCCAGCCAACGTTGCGCACTCCTTCTTCTTCTACGCCGTCAATATCTAAACCCACAGGATGAGGATGTTGCCTATGGATAGTTATCACTATAACAGCAATAGTGATACTGGGAAAGATTAGTTGCTGGGCAAATGGCAGCCAATATTGACACTGTAAAGGAATATGCCGATGCAGACGATAAATGAAGCGAAAACTCTTTGCCGTGAGGAACCATGTCGGAAACGCGAAGCGCCGTCCGTGGCAGGGCGTGAAGGAGGAGCCGTGAAAGCACTGCTCCTGGTGGCTGGCGCTCTCTTCGCGTCGGCGGCGTTTGCGGCGAAGGTCGCCGCGCCATTGCCTCCGCCGTCGCCGTATGCGGACACGGAATCTGTGACCAACGTAGTGTTCAGCGCGGGGGGCACTGGTGACAACGTCTTTGCCCTCGCCTTGGAGCTGGATGCGTCGCCAAGCAACAACGTGGAGGTGGCCTTTGGGTGCGACGTCAACGGCGACGGAACGCTTGACGATTCCGAGGCGGCGTTCGCCGTCGGCTGGGACTGCGGCGAATGGTTCTTCCGCGACATCGCGGCCGACGTCGCGGGTTCGTGCGCGGGTTCGTGCGCGGGTTCGTGCGGACGCCGCAAACTCGATTGGAATCTCAGGCTGGACCAGTCGCTGGCTCCCAAGACGTTCCGTGCGTATGCGGGCGGAGCTGCTCTGCCGTTTCCCATGACGGCGACGCCCTGGGGTTGTCGTGAAATTGGGTGCGATGAAAGAACCGCTGGTGATACGGATGAGGTGACGTCATGGCTGAAATGATCCAGCGGTTCGTACAGGATTTCTTTCTGTCAGTGCTTGGGCTGATAGGAGGGGCTTGCGCCATCTACGGAATAGTCGCCATTACACGGTGTTTCCTCGTGCGGGTAAAGTCGGTTGGCCTTGCGTTGCTCTTTTCGGTTGCCGTTGAAGACGAACGAATTGCTTCAGGCGTTTTTCCCGTTTGTGCCGCAAGTGCAGCAGATTCCGCTCATGCCGACTTCGCTCTCGACAAACGGCGTTCCGGTCATCGCGGCGACGAGTCCGCGCGCGTCCGCGACGATGCCGTTCCGAGCCGAGAAGTGGAACGTTCGCGGCGCGTGGAACGACTCCTTCCGCTATGCGTTCGACGATGGCTGGGAGTTCCCGTTCGGCACGGGCCATCTCGACCGCGTGCGTTCCGCTGGAGATAGTGAATCCGACAACCTCCTTCGGCTGCGGGTCCACCGACCGCAACTCATACATCTTCTCGTGGACGAACGCCGTGGTCGGGCGTGTGCTGCATGAGAACGTTGCGAGCGCGGTAACGATTGACGCGTCCATCGAGCTGTTCCGCAACGGCGACGTGGGGATAACGACGAACGGCGTAACGGAACTGATCCCGCGCGTGTTGCCGTTCCCGCACGACGGTTTCGGGCAGGACGAGGAATGGATTGCGGCGAACTTCACGAATGCGACGGAAATATTAGCTGTCGGTTATCCGCAGTGGGTTGACGCGCAAGTGGGCGAGAACCTCACGAACGGCCTCTACAAGTTCACGGTCACGGTTCCCGACGTTCCGCCTGAGACAATCCAACTCGTGGTCGGCGACTATTCGGTAGCCGTCACCAACTCCGGCGACTACGTGTTCCTGCTGGAGAAGGGGATTGACTACCAGTACGGCGCTGTTCCGTTCATGTCAAACGTAACGTGTTCGGCAGTTGACGACGTGCCGCAGATGTATGGAATCAATCAGCAGACAAATTCCACTCTCGGACTTGTCTGGTGGATGCCGCTCTTCTTCGGGTCGCCAGACGTTCCGCACCTCGGGCCGGATGACAATCCTATGACGTTCACGGCAAATTTTGCCGACTGCCGCGTTGAACCTGCTGCATCCTACAGCTGGACGGCGTCGGACGGCCTCGCGGTCGCCTCGCCAAATGCAAAGGCGACGCAGATTTCTGCCGATACGATGCCGAGCTGGACTCAGGCCTCTGTTTCCGTGACGGCGACGATAGGCGGACATACGCTCCGCTCCGACCTTTACGGATTCTCCTATGGCGTGAACGACACTCCGCAGGTACGCCTGTCGCTGAACGTGCCGAACGCGATACTGCTCAACAGCAACGCGGTTGACGCCGCTAAGGTAGTCTTCGCAGGATGGGCGTTCTCGTCCGATGTTCCGACGAGCGGCGTTGTCACCGTGTCGTGCGTATCAGGCAACGACAAGATTGAGTGCCAAGGTCTGCTCGGGTCATGGGCGATTTCCGACACAGACGATTTCTCCGTTGAGGCGCACATACAGGGCGTATTGGCGAGCACGACATTGGGCGACGTCACGCTGCAGGCCGTGTTCACTTCCGGAGATATGCTCAAGAGCGAGACGAGGTTGCTTACTGTAGTGCAAACTAAGAACGTCGTGATTCCAGCGGCGCCTGGCGACGGGCTTGTCATACTCAAGAACACGCCGGTCTCAATGTTGCTTGACTGCGAACCGTCTGGGGCAGGTACCTACCTTACGACGACATGGCACACGAGGCGCATGAAGTCGGACGGAACGTATGAGCAATGGTGGCCGATTGTTGCCAGTCAAGCGGGCGCGGTTGCCGGCTTTATCCCCACGCAGGGTGGCATCTACCAGATACGCGCGCTTGCGTCAGTCGAGGCGGGCGGTACGGATGAACGGTTTTACGTGTGGGACACGGACGAGGACATTGCAATTGGGCCAGGGCGAAAAGGATTGCCTAAATCTTTTGGCGTCGTTTCACACGTGTGGCAGAACACATTACGTGATTGCGCACGAGACCAACTTGGAAGTACTGCGTACTTGAGTACAAACTTACTTCCAGCGCAATTTGGATTCCCGCAATTTCCCGCTGGGGACATGATATTCAAATGTAATATATTCGTCGCGCATCGCATTGTCCAGTCAGGGCTGATGTGTCCAAAAACGCGTGGATGGTTAAATTCCTATCCGCCTCTTGCAAATGACTGGGCCAATCCGTCTTATGGAATTGGCGATTGGATACCTCTCTCAACTGGAGAATACCCCGAACCAGGGTATGTTTTCGCCGAACCAGACCCAGACACGAGTGGTCACATGGGCATACTCGACTTTGATGGGGCTGGGATTAGTGCTGGGATTTCGAATGTCAATCGCCGTTTCGACCTGCGTGAGGCGGAAGGCGTCGTGATTAGAAAAGTGGAGGAGTAAGCCATTATGAAGAAATTAGCGGTCGTAGGCATTATGGCCTGTGTGTGTATGTCGTTTGCTGATGACATCGTTTCGCAGGTTCGTTCGTCCATGTCGTCTGTCATTTCCGCATTGCCGGCTGGACGACGTGGTACGCCAGAGTACATTCGCGAGTTTGGTATTCCTCTTAAAAGGTATCCGGCATACCAAGAGCTTGTTGGGATTGTCTCAAACAACCAAGAGACGGTTTGCGCCAATTTTGGGGCTTGTGCGACGAATGAACTTTCCCGCATGGTGTTGTTGGCTGCATGGTGGGGTGGTGACGATACATTGTATGTCAACGGCTTGTCGAATTGCCTTGATATGGCAATGTCTGGAGTTGTGACTCGTGCGGAACTCGACTGGTATCGAACGGCGCATTTTAACGTAAGGCGGGGGAATATTCTCGCGTTGTGGTATGATGAACCTGGGATATCGAACCTTGTGTCGCGTTTATATGGATTTACGGGAGAAACAAATACCTGCAATCGCATACTTTCAGGAGAGGCGCGCATAAGCATCACTAATTATCTTAACGAGATATCGCACAACAAATAATGTCCGAGAAGTTGAGTTGATTTTTATAGAAGAGAGGGTCTGACCCCATTGGTGGAGTAGGAGTGGTGGAGTAGTTGTGGCCAAGACAACGCGATTAGGAGCGCAACATGCAGACGATAGATGAAGCGAGAGAGCATTGCCGGTTTGTCGGCAAGGGCAAAGCTGATGGCGAGGCTCCGCATCAGCTTTGCCACGCTCTAGAAGGAAGTCTATGCGGCATAAGATGGAAATAGGAGAAAACAAATGATTGCTGTCCGAATGGAGGAACACTGGATGGGCGGGCAATGCTCGGTTGCGGAGTGTGTTCCCGACGTCAGTGATTCGAAAATCCCAGAAGCGTTGCAAAGCCAAGCGGGTTTGCAATCTGTTGACGATCTTTTGTTTGGCGACGGCTCGATAATGTTCGTAGGGAGTGATTCCCTTAACGACGGCTCATCCCTGAATTATCTGGCAACTGCCATCCGGACAATCCTGTGGTGCCGAGACGGGACGCAAACGCCTTCCAACCAGT
>CACZDG010000148.1 GCA_902779865.1 uncultured bacterium | reverse complement strand
ATCAGCGCGTCGCCGAACGCGACTTCCCGCGCCTCGTGCGAACGGTCGTGCCAGTCCGGGAGAAACGTGGCCGTCTCGCATACCATCTCGCGCACAGAGCGGCGACGAACCTCCTTCTTGCCGGGTATCGCCGCCCGGCGCATGAGGCGGCGAATACCACGACGCAAACGGGTGGTTGGGTCTGCCTCGGCGTCGAAACCGCGCTCGCACTCCTCCGCACCGAGGTCTTGCCCCTGGAGCGGACGGTCGGGGCTGGGCCATTTGGAGATGATCTTGTGGATCAAGTCCTTCATCTCCTGCGAAATCTCCTCCTTCTCCTCGTCGTGCGAACCGAGAAGAAGCGGCTGCGGCGGGCACGGGGTGCCCGCCCTCCCATCGCCCGGTAGGGCGCGGCCTCCGGACGCGCCGCCGCCAAGGAGTATCGTTATCTCCTTGATACAACCGCTTTTAAGGAGCGCCTCGTACACGTCGTGGTAGGTGCCGGTGTCTGAACCGCCGTAGAGGAGTTTGAGTGCCAGTTCCGCCGCAAGGGGCGTTCCCTCACCCTTGGGGCGAAGGAGCGCAGACGGCATCTTGTCGGAAGGGTAGTAATCCGTGAAGAACGAGGTGAATTCCGGTTTCGGAAAGAGCGAACAGAGGATCGCGTTGATGACGGCGTCAAACACGATGTTCCGAACCTCGGTCGCACGCGGGAAAAGCGTGGTGTGGCCGAGAATCACATGGTAAAGCTCGTGCATCACGAGCATGAAGAGATGCTCATTCGTCTGGCAATGAGCCTCGATAAAGTCCTTGTTGAGCAGGAGTTCAGGCGACTCCCCGCACATAACGCAGGCGGTCTTCGTCTTCTCCGAAAAGCGGACACGGAAGAGCGAGAGGAATGTCGTCAGCTCGAACGAGCGCGGCGGAATCACGTCGAGAATCCGTGCAATGATCTTCTCCTCGTCGGTCATGGCAGATTCGCCCCACTTTGGAACTGCGGGAAGTATCTTTCGGGAAAGACATACTTCCGGGAGAGCATAAAGCACTTCTCATGGACTTTCTCAAGCCAACTGCCAAAGAGGATGCGTCTTTGCGGAATGTACATCGACCCCGACACTCGCCCGAGAATCGCCACGGTCAAGACGGGGTCGCGGCAGATTCTACAATCCTCCCCATACCCGGATATTCCCTTGTGGTTGCAATATCCAATCATGTAGCCAGAAGGTCTTGGAACTGCATCCAGGGCTTCACCATGTTGAGCAATGAAGTCATCCAGCCAATCCTGCGGCGACGGGAAATCCTGCGGCGACTTGAACGGCGGAGTGAAATCCACTCCGTAAATGTCAAACTTGACATATCTTCCGATAGGCCTGACAACTTGCCTCACCTTGCTGCGCGGTGGAGCGCTCATGTTGCTGTACGCGTCCATCACAGGCTAAACTCCTTCCAGAGACTCTCGAAGTCCGACGACGCCTCGTTGACTGCGCGGGTGTTCGCAAAGCCGTCGGGCAAAAGGGAATTGAGGAGGTTGGAATGGTACTGCGCAAATTCCGATTCAGAACCGAACCGCCGGTTGGCGTCCGCAATGCGAGCGCCTGCCGCGCGGGCGATGGCGGACTTGTCCGGCGTGACCGTGCATGTGAGATCGCATGCGATGAAGACGCCATGTATCTCCTCCGCAAGCAATTCAACCGTCGAAGCGGGAATGTCCGCCTGCTCACGGACACCAAGGTACGTGGCGAGCGCCAGCCCGCGCCGGAGGTGCGGCTTCGCCTTCGCCACACCCTCGCCGATAATGACGGCGGCGCGGTCTGGCGGCACGACGAGCCGCTCGGCGACCATCTTCCGCAGCCTGAGAACCGAGTCATTGATCTTCATGAGCTGCACAAGCGGATCGGCCTCGTCGCGCATGGAAAGTTCCCACGCCGACTTGCAGATGGCCGTCAGTTCGGCCGCGTTCAGCCGCCGCCGCGCCCGGTCGGGAAGCGTATTCAAGAGCGCAAGACGGGCAGAATCGTAAAGCTCCGGCACATCGCCAGCCGTCAGTTTCGACAGCACTTCCCGCGCCGCATGGACGGCGATTGCGCACCGCATGAGCATCGTCGCCCGGCGCGTCGAGACATCGTACTTCGCGGCGTGGAGCTTCGGGACGAGCGTGACGATGTAGGGTGTCAGTCTTGGCGTCAGCTCCAGCACAAGCTCCTCGTACCGCTTCCGCGCCTCGGCAACGAGCTCGCGGATGGCAACGGGAAACTCGTGCCGCCCCGCAAACTGGTCGGCAAGAACCTTCTTCTGGTCGGCTGGCGTCAGGTCGTCCCAATCCGGCACGGACATGATGTACGGGAAGCGATCCGCGAGCGCGGCATCGAGCGGTTCGGAACCCAGGTAGAGCGCGTCGCCCTCGTCGAGTTCCTCGTCCGTCGGCGGCGGATTCATCGCCGCCCAGCGGTAGACGAGGCGCGTGAGCGGACGCCCCTGGACGCGCCTGTCGTAGATGATCGGGAAGAGCTTGTTCTGGAGTTCCGGGCGAGTGCGGCTGATCTCGTCGATGAACACGACCTCGGCGTCCCAGATGCTCTCCGGCGACGAGAGATATTCGAGCTTCGTGCGCGTCGCGTCCGGAAGCGGAACGCCGACGAGGTCATCGTAGTTGATGAGGCTCGCGTTGTAGGAGCGGAACTCCATGCCCAGCGCCTCCGCAAGACGCTCCAGCACAAAGCTCTTTGCACACCCGTGCGCCCCGACGAGCAGCAGCGGTTCCTCGGAAAGGAGCGCCGCCAGCAGGACGGGCTCCGCTCTCTTCCAGCCGTACAGTCCCAGCGGCTCTGTTATCAACGACTTCATGTCAACCGATCCGCTTTCCGAGCTGCAACGCAATCGTCACGGGCCAGAAATCCTCCGGCACGTTGTACGGATCGCATTCGTTTTCGTCGCCATCCATGAGAACGACGCCTTTGACCTCCCACTGCATCTGCTTTGGCGGCTTGCCTTTCGAGCCATAGCCACGGTTGAAGCGGACGGTCTTGAGGCCAATTGTCCGCTTGATGTTGTATTCGGTGAAGTTACGGTACTCGACCGTCTTCTTGCCTGCCTCGATTGCGTCGTAGAATTCCCCCGCCAGCACGAGATAGCCGTCAGGCGTCTTGGACTTTAGGCGACCGACTTTGATGCCTTCAACGAGCGAACGCATCTCTGTCTCTTCCGCTTCGGCCTCGGCCTCCTCGATCTCGTTCCGCCCCTTGATGGTGAATTCGTACTCCTCGTCGCCGGACTTGAATGCCATCGCAACGGGATGGTTGAACAGCAGGGTGTATGTTTCGCCACCCTCGTCAGTAAAGATGGCGCAGTAGTCCCCCGCCTCGGCCATCGCGATTGCGCGATCCTTTGGCAGAACGCCAAGTGTGTGGAATATCTCGTTAGCGCACTTTATGGTCTTTCCCTCGCCGTTCTTCGCCGGGACGGTCAGGGCAAAAAGGAATGGATTGTACAGCCCTGGCTCCGTGTCTTCCAGGGCATACCTTTCGACGATAGGCATGACCGTTTCGTTGACGAGGGCGAAGTCTTTGTCTGTAAGTTCTCTCATGGCTTGTTTCCTTTCAGTTGTTGATGATTGCGTGAACGAAGATGTCTTTCGGATGCTCGCCGCCGATGAAGCGGTGCGTCTGGTTGCAGAGCCACGCGAGCGGTAGCCCGAGGATGCCGCTGAAGCGTGGAGCCTCGCCCGCGTTCCCGTTTCCGACGCGATACGTCGCGCCCCACGGATCATGCTCGACCCGATGGAGATGCATGATGTGGTCACCGGGCTGCTCAACGTCGCTGGAGAACACCATCTCCACGCGAGTGCTTCCAGCGGAGAGTGCCTCGATCATCGTGTCAGCACCCGAGACCATCGCGTTCTGCGCCCGCGTCCCCTCCATGTCAGCGTACCAGCCAGCGTCATCCTTGAGGAAGATGATGTGCTTGTTGACAACCGTCGTGTTTGGTTTCAGATTCATTCGTTTGCGTCCTTTGCCAAGATTTTCAGGAAGGGACAAACCCCTCGCAAACGAACGGTCGCACATCTTGTGTTCAAGACGCGCGACCTTACCGGAACATGTTTCCCTTGCGGGCACATCGCCTCTTCGGCTACCACCGTGGTGTTCCACTCGGTTGGTGCGACCGGCCTTGCGGCCAATCGTCTCCTGATGTCTTGACGGCGGATATTATACCATATTGCTGATTCAGCCACAAGGGGGTATTTTAACTTTTTTTGCATGGCGAAATCAGCTCCCCAGAGCATCGAGAAATCCCTCGATGAGTTTATCAACCTTGCGCCAAGTCTTGACCGCCTTCACCCAGCGGTCGGGAATGGCTTCGAAGCCATAGTACGCCCCGGCGATCTGCCCGAACACCGCACCGATGGAATCCGAGTCGCCGCCAAGGTTGACAGCGGCGATCAGCCCATCCTCGAAGCTCTCCGTCGTGTTGAACGCCCAGAGCGCGGCATCAAGCGTCGAGACCGCCCAGCCGGAGTTGTTCACCACTTCCCGCGTCTTGTACGCGGAAACCTCCGCCGTACGGTTTCCGGCCATGTGTTCACCGAGAACCTTGGCGAACCTATCTACCACCTCACGCACCTTTCCAGAGCTATGCGTGAGGTCGCTGATCTCGTGCATGGCCTTCGCCGGATCGCTCTCCTTCTGTGCGAGAAGATACGACGGTGCAAAGCGCATGATCGAGCCGTTCCCCTGCGAGTCCTCGCGCCCATTGACATATTGATGCCTGAACGCGATGTTCTGGCAGGCGTTCCACGTCGCGCCGCCTACGTCGAACGACTCCCCGTCCTTCGACGAAAGGTAGCCGTCCATAAACCACTTCACGAATGTGTCGCCAATGTCCTTCAGGTCGTAGCCGCCCTTGCGGACGTAGGAATCCATGATGCACATGGCCATTGATCCGTCGTCCGTCCAGTAGCCTGCCGGAAGGTTGAACACCGGGCACTTCACCATCTCCGTGATCCACGGGTGGCTGTCCTTGCCGCTGAACTGGATAGGGCTTCCGAAGGCGTCGCCCACGATGAGACCCCACAACATTCCCTTTGCCTTGTTTCTGTCCATTCGCTTTTCCTTTCAGTTTCAGATTTTCCATGCAGACGTTTCCAAAGCCGTCGCATAGGCCGTCAGCTCCGCCTTGCGATGCGAGTCGGGCAGTTGAGCCACGAGTTGTGCAAACCGGCAACTCTTCGCCGCCGCCCAGAGTTCTGCATCATCGACCTTGCCGAGGATGCTGCGAAGATCGTACTGGTTGGGATGCTTGGCGAGGGAGAGGTAGCCGCTCCTCGGATCGGCCACGTCGTGCCGTTGCCAGAACCATCCCTTGAGTTTCCCGCAAGCGCGGAAGTCGAAGCTTGCCCCATTGTCCACAAACCAGAGATTACCGTCGGGAGCGACCTTCACGTTGTCCCAGGTGAACGTGTCGATTCCGGCAATAAGCGCCTGGATAGGATAGGCGGCGACAGCCTGTGCACGTATCTTCGCACGGAGCGTAGCGTCCGCGCTTTCCCACACTTCCATGATCGGTTTCAGCGCATCGTCATAGACGGCAAGGCGGATCGTCTGGCGTCCGCATCCATCCTCGAAATCAACACGGTACTCGCGGGAGAACGGAACATTGAGACCGGCCGCCCGCAGCAGGTTGTCGGCGACAAACTCATTATGGACGTGTTCATCGCTTGAATACGCCGACCAGCTGCCGCACTTCGCAATGACGCGATGCCCGCCTATCTCCCCCACTCTCGGATGTGTACAGCCACGTGGTGTCGTCCTGAAACCCGCCAGCATCTCCGCCGTAAGTTCAGCGGGGAATGTTGGACTTCCGTTCTGATTGTACTGCATCGTCATTTCTTCATCTTTCCTTTTTGGCTATATGAATTTCGTTTACAAGTTGACGTTGGCCTTTAGGCTTTCGTTTAGATGTTGATTCTCCTGCGGTAGAGCTTCGCGGGGGCGTGGGCGCGACCTCCGAGGTCTTCCCACTCACCCTCGCACACTTCCAGAAGCGGCTCCTTCGTCGTCGTGAGCTGGCGACGGAAGCTCGGGATGTTGGCCGCGCTTACGGAGTAGCGCGTGAGGTACTGATAGACGTCGATGTAGTTGGAAAGCGTGAACTTCTCTGGCAGGAAGAAGAACACGAGCTTCTTCGTGTCGAACGAGAGCATCCGCAGAAACGCCTGCGCGATGATCTCCGCATGGTCGAACGCCAGCGGATTGTCCTCCACCGACAAAACCGTGCCACCGCCGAGATCCTCCTCACGGTAAGAGCCGGTCAGGCAGAACGCCAATTTCCCGTCCTCGTAGAACGGGAGGTAGAACCGTCCATGCCCGATGGTGGGCGACTTGAGGAGAAGCCACCGAGCCACCGCCGCATCGTCACCGCCTTTGACATGGCAGCCCTGACCGCGCTTGTGGACGGAGACGAATGCGTTTGAAATGATCCACGCCCTCATGTCGCGGTCCGGCTTCGAGAACACGCCGATGGGAATGAGGCGGTCTGCCTCAAGGGCGGTCTCCTCGCGGAGTTCGCGCCTCGCCCCCTCGTCCACGGTTTCCGTCGGACGGATGAATCCGCCCGGCAACGCCCAGCTTCCCTCGAACGGCCATTGCCCGCGCTTGATGAACAGCACCTCAAGGGCGAACTCCGGATTCTCTCGCCATTGCCCCTCGCCAAGTTCGCTGTAGGCCGGACGCACGGCGACGATGTCCGCCGTGACGCTCGGTTTCGGGTACTTGTCGAGCGTCTTGCGGTACGCCTCAATCTTCGCCACGTCCTCTTGTGTCTGCGTCATGATGGATTTGCCTTATTTGGGTTGACGACGCATATTATATCATATTGCTCATTTAGCCACAAGGGGTATTTCAAGATTTTCCTCCCCCATCTCCACGGCAGGCCGAGAACCATTATGCTCGCGTAAGTCATCGCCCTACACTCGCCAATATGGTAAAATATACAGCAATCAATTTCTGCACTACCATGTCCGCAAAAGCAAAAGTTTCAGGCTCGGTGGTGGCCGGGTTTCCGTCGCCAGCCGAGCAGTATCAGGAGCCGCCGCTTGACCTGAATGAACTTCTGGTGAGGCGACCGGCCGCCACGTACTTCGTGCGCGTCGAGGGCGACTCGATGGTCGGCGCGGGGATCAGCGACGGCGACCTGCTGGTCGTGGACCGCTCCCTCCGCCCCGCCGACGGCGACGTGATCATCGCCAGCGTGGACGGCGATTTCACCGTGAAGACCTACCGCCGCGACAAGAGCGGTGTCCGCCTGGAGCCAGCCAATCCCAACTACCCCGTCATCCGCCTCCGCGCCGGACAG
>CACZDG010000147.1 GCA_902779865.1 uncultured bacterium | reverse complement strand
GCGCAAGGACGATCCGCACGAAATGCCACTGCCTGCACTCATTGAGAACGTCCGCAAGATGCGCGACTTCGGCATCGTCGCGTGGGCTGTCGAAGGCGGCGAACCGCTTCTCCGCTTTGAACGCCTTGAGGCGGTTCTTTCGGAGATTGTCGGACTTGAGGTGTGGGTCAATTCGACGGGACACGGCGCGACGCCGGAGAAGATTCGCCGTCTCGCGGAACTGAAGGTGACGGGCATAATGTCGTCCATTCACTCCGTCGACGAGAAAGCGCACGATGCGTTCACGGGAGTCGCCGGATCTTGGCGCCGCGCGCTCGATTTCCTGCACGACTGCCGTGCGGCGGGAATGCTTGTCGGGTTCAACACGGTGTTGACGGACCGCGAGGTGGTTGACGGAGGAATCGACCGCATCATGTCGCTCGCCGCGGAAAACAACTGCGACTACATCCAGCTTATCCACCCGAAGGCGTGCGGCGCGTGGATGGGCAAGTCGTTCGACAAGTCGCTGCATGCGGAAGCCGTCCGCGTCGCGTGCGAGGCGCAGCGGCACTACAATTCGGCCAAGTCGCGCCTTCCAACGATTCTCACGGCGCAGGTCTACGAGGAATCTGCGGAGATGCTTGGATGCTGCTGCGGCGGAATCGACCGCTTCTACGTGGGCGCGAACGGAGACGTCCAGCCCTGCGAGTTCGTGAACATCTCTTTCGGGAATCTCGCCGAAGTGCCGTTCGAAACGGCGTATGCGCGTATGCGCAAGGCGTTTGCTGTGCCGTGCGAGGAGTGGACGTGCGAGCGCCGCGCCGCCGAGATCGCCTCGAAGGCGGGTGATAAACTTCCTCTTCCTTGGACAGAGACCGAGAAGCTCGTCGCTGGATGGAAGGGTGGCATGCCGACGAAGGTTTACGACAAAATGGGAATCTACAGATGAAACAATTCCTCGTTTTGGTCAATCCGCTTTCGCACGGCGGACGCTCCGGCCGTATTCTGCCGCGCCTTCGCACGCTTCTGCCCGAAGGCGACTTTGTTGTGTTGGAGAATATAGACGAGGCGTCGCGTCTTGCGCGCGAGGCGTCGGGCTACGAGGCGGTGGTCGCATGCGGAGGCGACGGAACGGTCAACGCCGTGGCGCGAGGCGTTTTGGCGAATAGCAATACTTCTCTCAAATTCGGCGTTCTCTACACGGGGACGAGTCCAGATTTCTGCCGTGCGAATGGCATCCCGACGGATGCGGAACAGGCAATCGCCGTCTTGCGCGGTGGCGCGGTCCGAGAGGTTCCCGTACTCACCGCGAACGGCGAACCGTTCTTCTGCTCAATGAACTTAGGAATGGGCGCGGCTGTTGCCGCTTCCGCCAACAGGCTGCGTCCGAGGCTTGGTGATTTCTTTGGAACGTTCTGGGCTGTTCTGCGCGAAGTTGTGAGAGGCAGACGATATGACCTCAAGGTGAACGGCGAAGAAATCTGCAACGTAGCCCACGCGCTCGTCACGCGGATGTCGCGGATCGCCGGCGGGCTCAAACTTGCGTTGCCCTCGCTTGCCGACGACGAGTATGCGCTTTGGTTTGCCAAGGATGTGTCGCGTTTCGGATGCTTGCGGATTGTCTGGAATCTGTATCGCGGCAAGGCCTGCGGGGAAATCCGCGTCCTTCGCGGTAAGACGGTCATTTCATCCACTGTGTCTGTCGCGCTTGAATACGACGGCGACCCTCACGGCACGCTTCCTGTCTCGATGGCCTTCGTATCACGTCGACTGCACCTCCTTGTCCCCACCACATAAAAACGAAAAGCATGTAATTTTTACTTTGAAAGTAAAATCTGCATTGACGATCGGGTTTGAAAGATGGTATAATATGCCGCATGAAAACTCGCACACTGTCTAAGAAACTCAAGGAATACGCCTCGTCGTATCCTGCAATTACGCTTGTTGGTCCGCGGCAAAGTGGCAAGACGACCCTCGTCAAGGCCTGTTTCCCGTCATATCGGTACGTGAATCTCGAGGCTTTGAATGATCGGGAGTTCGCCGAGAGCGATCCAGTTGCGTTTATCGAACGGTTCAATGGCGAAAAGGTGATTCTGGACGAAGTGCAGCGTACGCCGAACTTGCTTTCGCAAATACAGGTGGCCATTGACGCCGACAATGGGAACGGACGTTTCGTGCTGACTGGGTCGCAGAATTTTTCTCTTATGCGAGGAATTTCGCAGAGCCTCGCCGGTAGGACGGCCCTTTGCACGTTGCTGCCGTTTTCACTATCTGAACTAGGCGTTTCCCTAAAGCGCCTCAAGCTAAACGCGGCGATGTGGAAAGGCTTCTATCCGCGCATCCACGAGGAAAGGCTGAATCCGGCGGAGGCATTGTCGTTTTACGTGAATACCTATCTGGAAAGGGATGCCCGTGAAGTGGAGAATGTCCGCAACCTGAGGACGTTCGCCACTTTTCTCAGGCTTGCGGCCGGAAGGACGGGGCAGGTGCTGAACGTTTCATCGCTTGCTGGCGACGCCGGAATATCGCCCAAGGTCGCAGGCGACTGGCTGTCTATTCTCGAGGCAAGCTATGTGATAGCGTTTCTGGAACCGTGGCACGCCAACATCAACAAGCGGCTTGTAAAAGCGCCAAAGATGTACTTCCTTGACGTGGGTCTCGCGTGCAATCTCATCGGAATAACTAACGACTCTCAACTCGCAACGCATCCACTCAGAGGTGCGCTCTTCGAGACGATGGTGGTCGGGGAGCTCTTCAAGCGCATTGCCCACGAATGCAGCGGTGACCGCATCTACTACTACAGGGATTCCAACGGAAACGAAATCGACGTTGTCCTGCAGACTGGTGGCGGGACGCAACTTTGCGAAATAAAGAGTGGTGCCACGTTCAGCGGCGACTGGACAAGGACGATGGATCGTTTGCGCGGACAATTCGGCGAGAACGTCAGCCTGAAAGTTGTATATGGCGGAGACGAATCCCAGAAGCGCACGGCTTTCGACCTTTTCTCATGGCGCGAAATCTGACCAAGGGAGAGTGAGGCAGTTAGCACTTGAAGCAAAGTAAAGTAGATTTGATATGAAAGAACAGACTTTCATAGAAACACTTTCCCGCATTCACGGCACCCGGCCTTTCGGGGCGGATGCGGAGGTCGTGCCTTTTGAAGGAACGAATCTGCTCGTCTCGACGGATTCCTTTTCCGAGCGCGAGGATTTTCTCTTCGGCCTTGAGCCGGAAGCCATGGGAAGGGTGATGGCGTATGGCGCGATTGCGGATATTCTCTCCTGCGGAACGAAACCGGATTTTCTCGTTCAGGCGTGGAACATAGACGAGTCGCACGACGAACGGTTTTATGAGCGCGTTGCGCAGGGCGTTCAGCAGGTCGTGTCGCACTACGGCGCGAAGGTCGTTGGCGGCGATGTTGGCACAGCGAAGGAATGGTGCTGGACGGCGACGGTGTTTGCGTCCAGTAAAACGCCCGTTCGCCGCGTTGCGTCGCAGCGCATAGATTTCGATTTGTATACGACGGGTCCGCTCGGTGCGGCGAACGCGGCTGTGTTTCTTGACCGCACGCTTCCTGAACCGCAGCTTCGTGCGCCAGTGCTGAGTTCGGCGCTTTTCGCCACCGATACGAGCGGTGGTCTTTTCGATGCGCTGGAGAACTTCCGCCGCGTCAATCCTGGCGTATGGCTTGAACTGGATGCGGAGCGCGCCGTTTCGCCGGAAATTGCGCGGAGTCTCCCGCCCGGCGTGGAGAGGGGCTGGGCGCTTGTCGGTGGAGTTGGCGAATACGAACTTCTATTCGCCGTTCCCGCCGGGACATCCGTCACCGATGCCGTGAAGATCGGTCGCGGCGGATTCGCCGCACAGGGCGAATGCGATTTCCGCATCATGTACGGCGGAAAGATTGGCCACATGTCTACGCCACCGCCGGACTATCGCGCAATCCCGCGCGAGAACTGGTTGACAGAAACGGCATCATACTGGACTTCGCTTTGGTGGTAGATTATGGAAACTGTTCTTGTTACAGGTGCTGGCGGCTATATCGGCTCGAACGCGGCGGAATACTTCGTGAACGCGGGGTACCGCGTCATAGGCACGGTGCGCAACCGCATCGCGGAACGCTTGACGCGGCTTGGGATTAAGACGATAAAGATCGATCTCGCGGACGCGGCGGATTTATCGCGGTTGTTCGAGGAAAAGATCGACTACGTCGTCCATATCGCGGCACGGGCGAGCGACGTTGGCCGAGACGAATGGTTTCGTGCGGCCAACTACGATGCCGTGAAGGGGCTCTCGTCCGTTGCGATGGAACACGGCGTGAAGCGGTTTGTTTATCTTTCAACAGCGGATGTTTACGGGCTTCACGATTTCAACGGCGAGTGCGAGGAAGAGCTTGCCTTTGACGAAACCGTGAAGAATCCGTATCCGAAGTACAAGATTCTCTCCGAGAAGTGGCTCGCGGCAAATCTGCCGCGCGAGCGCTTTAGCTGCGTGAGGCCGTGCGTCGTCTACGGACGCGGCGACACGTCCATCACGCCGCGAACGGTCGCGTATCTGAAGAACTCGCCGCTTGTATTCCATTTTGGAAAGTGGCGCGGACGGAACCGCTGGCCGCTCGCGCATGCGGAGAATGTCTGCCGGACGCTTCACGCCGCGATGGTGCTGCCGGAGGCGGGCGGGGAAGGCGTGACCGTGCTGGATTCGCGGCGCGTCACCGTGAGCGAATACTATCACGAACTCGCGGCGGAGTTCCTGCCGGGGAAACGCCTGCGCGAGATGACGTTGCCGATGGCGCTGATACGCCTAATCGCCGCGCTTTCGACGGCACTCTCCAGAAGCAAGCCGTTGTTCGATCCGACGCTGTACGCACTCGATACGATTTCGCACAATCTCGATTTCAGCAACCGGCGCATGCTCGCATGGTTTGCGAAAGTGGGGCTGGAGGAGTTTCACCATGATACATATCGATAAATCCAAATGCGTTCGATGCGGAGCCTGCGTGCGAGACTGCGTCGTCCACGTGCTGACGAAGGGTGAGGACGGATTCCCTGTGTTCCGCAAGGAAGACGAGCCTTTCTGTCTGAATTGCCAGCATTGCCTCGCGGTGTGCGCGCGGGGCGCCGTCACGTGCAACGACGTCGGTTTCACCGACACGCTGGACGTCGAGCCGCTTCCAGACGGACGTGCCGAGGCGGCGCTTGTCCGTCAGCGTCGGAGCATCCGCCACTGGCGGGATGCGCCGATTCCGGATGACGTCTGGACGCAGCTGATCGATGTCCTTGCCTGGATTCCGACAGGATGCAATGACCATCGGCTCCATTTCACGATTGTGCGCGACCGAGAGAAGATGGACTGGTACCGTCGGGAGGTACTGAGGACATTGCAGGCGATCATCCGCACGCGCCTGCCGAAGTTTTTCTTCCCGAAATTCCGTCGTTACATGGACGAGGTCATGCGGGGCGACGACGTCGTGTTTCGCAACGCGCCGTGCATGGTCGTGGCAGCGACGCCCAAAAACGCGCCGTGCCGCGAAGCGGATCCATGGATCGCCCTCAGCTACTTCGACCTATTGGCGCAGGCGAACGGCCTCGGCACGTGCTGGAGCGGCTTTGCCGTCCATGCATTCAAGTCGATGCGCGGGGTTCGCCGGGCGCTCAACCTGCCGCGCGGATACGAAGTCGGAGCGGTTCTCCTCTTCGGCGTTCCCGCTATCGAATATGCGCGCGTTCCACATCCGCGTCCCATGTCAGTGGACATACAGTAGGCAGTTGGCAGTTGCCACGTCGAGGTGAATCCGGCCGCTTGACTTTGAGCGTATGACATGATACCATAGTGCCCATGAAAAAACAGATGACGCAGATTGGCATTGGCATCGCGGCGCTCTCGGCGCTTGCGGTGGAAGGTAAGAATTTCAACCGCGACGAGCTGAACGCGATGCTCGACAGGCTCGCCGCCTCGCCCGAACCGAAGGTTCGCCGCGGACCGCAGGCGACGTGCTACAGTGTGGCGGTGCCGCAGCCAGAACGCTTTGAGTACGTCTGCAAGAATTGCGGCATGCACACCGTCTATCCAAGGAACAACCGTCGGATGGCAAATACGCTCTCGAGGTATCGCGACGACGCGGCGAGTCTCCGCGCGCTCGGTCTCGACATCGCGCTTGACGAGTCGGTGCTGTGCCAGAAGTGCAATCCGTTCACGCAGGAGTGCTGGATCAACGCAAAGTACATTTCGGAAACCGGCGAACTTCTGGGGGACAACGTGAACATCAGATCGGCGCCGAGGTCCGATTCACAGGTGCGGCGTACAATCAGCAGATATGAGCTCTTGGATTATGAACTCTTGAATCGGATGAGTATTTTCAAGAATCCGAGCGATGACGTTGAAAGTGCAAATGCGCGCTTGAGGCGTCTGCCGGCACGACCGGGTGATCCTGTGGATTGGGTGAGAATTGATCCTATCATCTGCGGCATTGACCGCATCGAGAAGCTGGCGTGGGTGATCAACGGCAAGCGAACGATCGTCGATAGATACGACGCACGGATTCTGAGGGCGTTTCTGACGGGTGAAAAGACATGGAGGGGGGATTGGGGCGACCAGCACACGTTGAAGGAATCGCTGCCCCGTCTGCAGCAGCTGCTGGGCACCGCGACCGTGAAATGACGACCATCCTCCCATCTGTCGCCGTCCTTGAACTGACCTACCGCTGCAACCATGCGTGCAGGTTCTGTTCGTGTCCGTGGTTCGCGGGGATGTTGAAGCCGGAGGCTGAGATGGAGCCCGGCGAATGGAAGCGGCTCATCGAAGCATATTCGGCGGCGGGCGTTTCGCAATTTTCGTTCACGGGGGGCGAGGCACTCCTGAAGGAGGGATGCCTTGAGCTGATGGACTTCGCATCGAAGCGGGCGAAGGTCGGGCTGCTTTCGAACGGATGTGTCATGACGGAGGACGTGTTGCGGTTCTGCTCCGAACGCGGCATCCACGTTCTCATGAGCATGCCGGGGTTGCGGTCGTTCGCGGCGAACACCGACAGCGACACGCCCGTCGAGCACATCCTCTCCATGTTCTGCAAGGCGCACGAACTCGGCTGTGCGACGACCGTCGGCGTCGCCGTCACGAAGCTCAACTTGCCGGAGCTGTACGAGACGATTTCGGCGGCGCTCGTGGCGGGCGCAGACTCGCTTCTCCTGAACCGCTTCCTTCCCGGCGGACGCGGCCTTTCGCATCCCGAGCTGATGTTGACGGCGGACGACGTGCGTCACGCCGCCGATGTCGCGGAGGAGGCTTTCGCGGGCGAAGCGGCGCGGACATTTCGGCACGGAACTTCCGTCGTGCATGATCGACGCGGAGAAATACGAATACCTCGACGTCACCACGGGATGCTCGGCGGCGACGGACTTCTTCACCGTCGGGCCGAACGGACGTCTTCGCGTCTGTAACCACAGTCCCGTTGAACTCGTGAAGTGGGACGAGTGGGAGCGGCTCCCGGAATGCGAGGAGTGGATGCACTACGTGCGGCATGACTATCTGCCGAAGATGTGCAACGGCTGCGACAAGGCCGCAAAGTGCCTTGGAGGCTGTCGCGAGGCCGCGCGCGTGTTCGGCGGCTCGCCAACCGCCCCCGATCCAGTTTTCGAATGAAAACGAAGACGATGCAGTGATGCGACGAAAGGAACGAAAGACGATGAATGCGAAAACAATGTTTGCCTTGATGTGTGCGGCGGCGACGCTGGCGCTTGACGCGACGACGAAGGACTCCGGTGGCGGGAAGGCAGGTGAAAGAGACTTTTACCGCATGGACGCCGCCGAACTCGCGAAACTCGCGGAGTCTGGCGATGTCGCGGCACAGCACGCGCATGCGTACAGACTGCTAATGAAGGGGGGCAAGAAGCCCGACATGGCAGATGTCGTGCGCTGGTTGTCAAAGTCCGCCGATGGCGGATATGTCCCCGCGCAGTTCAATTTGGGCGAGATACTGCTCAACGGACTCGGAGGCGTGGCGACGAACGAGGTGGTGGGGGTCGAATGGCTGCGCAAGGCCGCAGAGTCGAAACCAGGCTCGGGCGACTGGGGTTCGCAAATATCCTTGGCGAGAGCGCGGTACGAACTTGGCGTCTGCTATCGAGACGGGCGTGGCGTCAAGAAGGACGCCAAAAGGGCATTTGAGCTCTTCACCAGTGCCCAAGTGGACGGCAAACGACACGGCAAGGCGGATGTCGCCCTCGCGGAGTGCTACGAAAAGGGTATTGGTGTCGCGAAAGACGAGGCGCAAGCGGAGAAAATCTATCGAGCAGTAGCGGACGCAGGAACCGGCTACACGTGGTTTCAAAACGCCGACGCCGTTGGCAAGGCGAATGAATGGCTCTGGCGCAACGGGAAGAAAGATTTGTACGGCACACGCTTCTTCAACGTGGAGCGCGGCGAGTCGAATCCGCCGCCGCCCGTTGTCTGCACCGAACCAGATATCTCTGCGGCATCGCTTGCCGCGCCTACGCCGCGTTTCCTGCCAGACGCCCAGGTCGTGTTTGCGGCGTTCGCGTGGCCGGGAAAGCCGGATGCGTGGCTACGCCTCACGGCTTGGTTCGGCGAATACATGACCCACGGACTCGGACTGGACGAGCTTGCGGGATCGTTCGACGCGCTCGGGCTTTCGACCACGAACCTGAATTGGGTCGCCGGAACGATCGGCGGAATATCCAGAAAGCAGGCAGACCCATGGAGCGAAATGGGCGACTTCGAGGACACGCAAGCAGTCGTTGTCGTTGCATCTTTCGACAAGACCGCAAAACCGAGGAAGTCCATGCGCCGCAAGCTGAAGAAACTGATACGCACGGCATCTGGAAGGGGACAAGAGGAATTCACGCGTAAGGAGCCTGACCTGAAGGAGGTCAAGGAAACGCTGCCGGAGGTCGGCAAGTTCAATGGGCGCATCTACCGGCTCGCATCGTCGAGAGGCATCCCCAATCTGTCTGGCAAGGGCGACATATTGATCGCCGTCGGAGACGATGGGCTCGTCTATTGTTCGCTGGACGCCAAGACGCTTGGCCGCGCGATACGCCTGTATCGTGGCGAGGAGCGCGGCGGATTCGAGGAGTTCGCGACGCGCGGGCCGTATATGTTCCGTTTGGCGGTCCCAGAGACAGGAGCGTTGTTGAAGCGCATCATGAACTATCGGACGTTGTCTGAAGACGGCGCACATCTGTTTGCCAATGGAGCGCGGATACTTTCTTCACTTGGTCGCTTCGAGGTCTGTGGCAAGCTGACGGAAGGCGGCACGCTGAAGGTGGCGGTGCGGTTGGAGGTCGCCGACGAAAAGGACGTGGAGAAGTTCGCCATTCCGCTGCGGACGGTCGTGACCGTCATACGCGAGGCCATCTACAAGGAAGGGCCGAATGTAGCTCTTGCCTCTTGGATCGTTGGCAACCTCCGCGTATTGACTGAAGGCAAGTCAATTATTCTTGAAACTTGCGACAAGACTCCGTAGCACTATGTCCCGCTTTCTCCAGTTCGACAACGTCGCCTTCTCCTATCCGGGGATGGCCGAGCCGCTTCTCGGCGGCGTCACCGCGCATTTCCCCGAAGGCGCGTGGACGGGCATTGTCGGCGCGAACGGCGCGGGAAAGACGACGCTCCTCAAGCTCGCGGCGGGCGAGCTTGCGCCGACCGGAGGCCGCATCCGCCAGATCGGCAGCGCGCAATACGCCGTCCAGCGCACGGACGCGGCGCCCGACGAATGGCTCGCGTTCATGGACTCGTGGGACCCGCCTGCGATAGACGCGCGGGCGCTGCTCGGCGTCGAGCCGGAATGGACCGACCGCTGGGACACTCTCAGCCACGGCGAGCGCAAGCGCGCGCAGATTGCCGCCGCCCTGTGGCGGAGGCCGGACGTTCTGGCGCTCGACGAGCCGACAAACCACCTCGACGCACGTGCGAAGGGCGTGCTGCTCGCCGCGCTGAAATCGTTCCGCGGCGTGGGGCTTCTCGTCTCGCACGACCGCGACTTCCTCGAAGAGCGAGCAGAAATGAAAAACGAGACAGTGCTTTTCGAGGCGAAGGACGGAAGCTTCGCAATGCCAGTGCAGGTTAAGGCCGAAACCGTGTGGCTGTCGCTATCACAGATGGCTCAGCTGTTTGAAAGGGACAAGACGGTTGTTTTCCGTCATGTAAAGAACGCTATCGCCGATGGCGAGATTGACCCCAAAGTGACTATTGCAAATTTTGCAATGGTCACTCCTCATGGTGCAGTCCCAGGCAAGACGCGCGTTCAAAATGTTGATTGCTACAACCTCGATGTCATCGTTCGCTTGACCATGGGAAGCAGTATCCCCGACCGAACTTAACAGTGAAACATGATAAAACACAAGTGAAAGGAGAGAAAGAACAATGAAGAAACCGACAAAGGCAATTTTCGTCCTATCCCTCGCGCTTATGGTGGCGCTTACAGGGTGCAAGACTGGCATGTTTGCGCCGCGTACCGGACAGTTGTTCCAGACGACGCGGATGTGTCCAGGCCCTGGATCGTTCGTCTACACTGCGCCTCTGATGGTGTGGGTTTGGGGTGTGCAGAAGCGCGGCGGAGAATGGACGATACCCATTGGAATCGTGGGTATTCCTATTGCAGCGGCGGGTTTTGTGGTCGACGAGTGCGTTGTTTCGCCGCTTGTAGACCTGGTCTGCCTGCCATACGACCTTTGCCAGCCAAAACGCAATTTCTATATTCGCGTTGTCGATGAGTTCGACCAGCCTGTTCCCGGGGCGAAGGTCAGCGGGCGTATCAAAAAAGCCGATTACTATTGGATGGACGAAGAAAAATTCTCGAAAACAACAGATGCGGCAGGCGAGATTTCGCTGGACGGAACGTTCCACTTAAAAGGCCATTGCTGGGCGTCATGCCCGGATCACGCAAGTTGGTGGAACAACAAGAAGTTCGAGACGGCGGAGGTGAAACCTGGCCCTGATGAGCGAATCGTGATTCAGTTTGTGCTGCCTAAGGCGAATCCAGGCGGATGGAAAGCCAGGTACGACATTTCGCGCGAGGAGGTGCTGAAACTGCTTCCTGGAAAATGGTCGGCGGATCATGAGTCGCGTGTATGGCTTCAGCACGGGTTCAACTGCCGGTATGCGAATGATCTTGACAGGCACTATCTGACGCTTGAAGCATCCGGCAAGGTTGACTCTCATGTTCCTGCCGGATATGGGTGCTACTTTGGAGATCTTGACACCTCTTCTGATTGGTATGCCGGACGCTATTCCGTATGGACGCTTGAAGGCAAGGACGATGTGGACGAGGCCAAGGCGCGAAAGTGTTATGAGCGTCTTCCATCAGGATGGCTTTGGCGTGTCCATCTTTCAGGCGGCCCCAAGTATACGAATTGTTCCGATAGCTATTATCTTGGGGAGGATGAAAAGGGGCCGTACCTTTCGCCTGGACCATTTTCCGAAAAGAATAAACTGTCGTTGAAGTACCGCAAGGTGAAAGAGTGAGTCGTCATGTCCCGATTTCTCCAGTTCGACAACGTCGCCTTCTCCTATCCGGGGATGGTCGAGCCGCTTCTCGGCGGCGTCACCGCGCATTTCCCCGAAGGCGCGTGGACGGGCATTGTCGGCGCGAACGGCGCGGGAAAGACGACGCTTCTCAAACTCGCGGCGGGCGTGCTTGCGCCGACCGAGGGGCATATCCGCCAGATCGGCAGCGCGCGGTACGCCGTCCAGCGCACGGACGCACCGCCTGACGACTGGCTCGCGTTTATGGACGCGTGGGATCCGCCAGCGATGGACGCGCGGGCGCTGCTCGGCGTCGAGCCGGAATGGGTCGACCGCTGGGACTCCCTCAGCCACGGCGAGCGCAAACGCGCGCAGATCGCCGCCGCACTGTGGCGAAGGCCGGACGTCCTGGCGCTCGACGAGCCGACGAACCACCTTGACGCACACGCGAAGGGCGTTCTGCTCGCCGCGCTGAAGTCGTTCCACGGCGTCGGGCTTCTCGTCTCGCACGACCGCGACTTCCTCGACGAACTCTGTTCCCAATGCCTTTTCATCTTTCCGCCGCGCATCGTGATGCGTCCGGGCGGCGTCTCCGCCGGCATGGAGCAAGACCGCATCGAGCAGACGCGCGCGAAGGACCTGCACGATTCAAACGCCGGCAAGGCGCGTCGGCTCCAGGCCGCCGCGCAGCAGCGCCGCGAGGCGGCCGAGCAGTCCGCCGCGCGCACGAATCGCCTCAAGCGGAAGAAGCTCCCCGAGAACGATCACGACGGACGCGCCAAGCGTCAGCTCGCGAAGCTCACGAACAAGGACGGATGGGGCTTCTCGCAGTCCGCCGCGCTCAGGACGCGCGCGGCGAAGCTACTTGCGCCGGACGCGGCGATACGCGTTGACTACGAAATGGGTTTCTGGCTGGAGGGTTCCGGCAAGTCGTCGCGCAACTATGTGGCGGAACTGCCGGAAGGGGAGATCGACCTCGGCGACGGCCGTACGCTCGTCCATCCCGCGCTGACGATCCGTCCCGACGACAGGATCGCGCTCGTCGGCGACAACGGACTCGGCAAGTCCACACTCGTGAAGAAGATCGTGGCGAACGCGAACGTTCCCCCCGAGAAACTGCTCGTCATCCCGCAGGAGATCGGAGAGGAAGAGTCGCAGGCGATCCATGCAGACGTCAAGCGGCTCGACCGCGTTCCGCTCGGACGCGTCATGACGCTCATCAGCCGCCTCGGTTCGCGTCCCGGCCGCCTGCTCGCCTCCACGACGCCCAGTCCGGGCGAGATACGGAAAATCCTGCTCGCGCGCGGCGTGGAGAGGGGGCCGCATTTCATCGTCATGGACGAGCCGACGAACCACCTCGACCTTCCCAGCATCGAGTGTTTGGAGAATGCGCTCGCGGAGACGCC
>CACZDG010000146.1 GCA_902779865.1 uncultured bacterium | reverse complement strand
CTACACCGAGTCTCCAATCGCCTTTAAACGCGACCTTGCGCTGTGCAAGGAGGCGGCACCGGCGTCCGCCCTCGTCCCGGGAATCGCCGCCTGCGCGGATGAAGCGAGCCCCGACCGGGACTCCGTGCGTGCGCAGCTTGAGGCGGCAGACGCCCTGAAGGGCGTTTCCTTCTTCGCCCTCGACTGGGCGCTGGGCGCGCTGTGCGGCTATACGGACGTCAAACCCTAATACAACACGCAATTACAACTACAACAAGGAGAAGAGACAAATGAACGATACGAAAAAAGTCATCCCAATGGACGATGCAGAGTGGCAGAAGATCGTCAAGTCCATTCCAATCGTCTGCGACATCGCCGAGACGACTGCCGAAGGCGTCGTCCGCCAGGTTCTCAAGGCCGTTTTCGAAAAGAACGGCCTGCCCATGGACAAGCTCGACGCCATGGTCTCCACCGTCATCGCGCACTCCAAGCGCGACATCAGCTTCTCCGCAGTGCACGGCATTGCGATCCCACACGGATACATGTCCGGATTGGAGAAGCTGCTTGTGGGCATCGGCGTTTTGCGACATGGCCGTTCGATTGATGTCAACTCCATCGACGGCTCCAAAACGCACATCTTCTTCGTGATCCTCTGCTCCAGTCCCAACCATCCGGGATACCGTCAGTTCCTGGCGCAATTGTGCAGACGCCTCATTTCCGACGACATGGTACCCCGCCTTGCCGCCGTCTCCACCCGCGATGATCTGGAGGCCTTGCTCGGCGGAGCGGGCGACATGGAAGGGGGCGGCAATCAATGAAAGAGTGCTGCAGAAAATACCTGTGCGAACAGCTCGGGAACGACATGGAGGTTATCAACGTGGTCTACGCCGAATACGTATCCTCCATCGGCGACAAGATGGCCGAGGCAGACGCCGCCGTCGCCGCCGGCGCATGGGACACGCTCGACAAGGTGGCCCACACCATCAAAGGCAATGCGCTCACCGCCGGCGACCAGCAGATGGCCGATGTCGCCATCGCGCTGAGAGGCGTCGCCAAGCAGCAGGACAGTGGCGGGGTGGACCGGCTCATCGCCGACATGAAGGCGCTCGCGACGCAGCTATGAAGACCTGGACATGGTGAGTTTCCTCGAGAGATATGCCCATTGGCTGGTGAAGTTCTCGTGGCTGTCGCCGCGGACTTTGCCGAGGAGGTGCGGAAGTGCCCGATAACACGTCTTCCAGCCGGCAGCTTTCGGCCTTCGCGGTGTGGGCGTTCGCGTTCGGAACCGCCGTGGGGTGGGGTTCGTTCGTCATGCCCGGCGTCACGTTCCTGCCGTTGTCGGGGCCTCTCGGAATGGTTCTCGGCGTTGTCGCGGGCGGGGCGGTCATGGCCGTCATCGCGTGGAACTACCACTATCTCGTCTGCCGCATGCCGAGCGCGGGCGGCACGTTCACCTACGTGCTGAGGACGTTCGGTGGCGACCACGGGTTCTTCTGCGCCTGGTTCCTGGGCCTTTCGTACGTGGCCATCATCTGGGCGAACGCGACGGCGCTGACGATCGTCGCGCGGAGCTTCTTCGTCGATGCTCTCCGCTTCGGGTTCCACTACATCATACTAGGCTACGACGTGTCGATGGGGGACATCCTGCTGTCGTCGTCGGCCATCGTGGCGGCGTCGGCGATATGCTGCCACCGGCGCGTCGCCGCCGGCGTGCAGACGACGCTCGCGGCGGTCTTCGCGGCGGGCTTCGTCATCAGTTTCGTCGCGTGCCTCTTCTGCCACGACGGCGGGCTGCAGTCCATGACCCCCGCGTTTTCGCCGCATGGCGAGAGGCCGCTCATGCAGGTGCTGAAGATCGTCGCGCTCGCGCCATGGCTCTTCGTGGGGTTCGAGTCCATCTGCCACCTGTCGATGGAGTTCAATTTCCCGCTGAGGCGGACGTTCGGCGTGATGACGGCGGCCCTTGTCGCGTCGATAGTGGCCTATGTGTGCATCGCGCTGTTGCCGGTCCTGTCGCCCGTCGCAAGCGGCGCGAACTGGGTTGACGGCCTTGCCCGCCTCGGCGCTGCGGACGGCGCGTCTGCGCCGGCGACGTTCGAGGCCATGTACGCCGTGTTCGGGAAGGCGGGACTGGCGCTGTTCACTGCGACTGCGGTCGGGGCCGTGTTCACGAATATCGTGGGCAACATGTTCGTCGCGAGCCGGCTGATGGGCGCGATGGCGGACGTGGAGGTGCTGCCGAAATGGATGGGGCGCCGCGACGGGGACAGCGAGCCGCGCAACGCCATCGTCTTCCTCGCGGGCGTTTCGTGCTTCGTCCCCCTGCTGGGCCGCACGGCGATCAGCTTCATAGTTGACGTCGCAACGGTGGGCGCGGTGATCGCCTATGCCTATGTGTCGGCGGCGGCGTTCAGGAAGGCTCACGCCGAATGCAACAGGCCGACCGAGGTGACGGGTGCATGCGGTTTTGTGCTTGCCGTGGTCATTTGCGCGCTTTTTGTCGTTCCAAACTACTTCTCCGGGGCGATAGTGGCGACGGAGTCGTATCTCATCCTCGTGCTGTGGTGCATCTTCGGCTTTCTCTACTATCTGTACGTGCTGAAGCATGACCGGCACGAGTGCTATGGACGTTCGCTGGCGGTGTGGATCGGGCTGATCGTGCTGATTCTCGTGATGTCGCACATGTGGATGCGCCAGGGGATGTACGATGCGATAACGAAGACGTTCGACGCAATCGGACGGTTCCTCGCCGATGCGCCGAACGTCGACAGCGACTTGCTGGACGACTTGTGGAGCGACCAGCGGTCGCAGCATCTGGCGAACGCGAAACGTGCGCTCGTGCGCGGCGGACTCGTCCAGGCCGGCCTTATGGCGGTGACAATGGCCATCATGTTCACCCTGTTCACGATCGTGCGGCGCCGCGAGCGGCGGCTTGAGCACGAGAAGACAATGGCGAAGAGCTACTTCTTCTCCACCGTCAGCCACGACATCCGCACGCCGCTCAACGCCATCGTCGGCTTTTCGGAGATGCTCAAGGCGGGCTTCGAGACCGAGGCCGAGCGCGAACAGGCGCTTGACTCTATTATCGTGAGCGGCAGGACGCTCCTGGGGCTCATCAACGACGTCCTGGACCTCTCGAAACTCGAATCCGGAAAGATGCAGATCGCCCTGGAGCCCACGGACTGCCCGCGCCTTCTGCACGACGTCATGGACGCCTTCCGCATTTCGGGCAGGAAGCCGGGGCTTGAACTGCGCTGCGAAATCGGGGAGATGCCCGCGCTGATGCTCGACCCGCAGCGCCTGCGGCAGATCGTGTTCAACCTCGTCGGCAACGCCGTCAAGTTCACGGACAAAGGCCATGTGACGTTGCGCGCCAACTACGTGCGCATGAAGGACGCCGAGGGGGGCGCGTTCCGCCTGTCGGTCGAGGACACCGGCTGCGGCATCGCCGAAGAGGACCAGAAGCGCATCTGCGCGGCATACGTGCAGGTGGGCGCAAAGCTCGCGCGCAACGGCGGCACGGGGCTTGGTCTCGCCATCTGCAACCAGCTCGTGAAGGCCATGGGCGGCGAACTGAAGGTGACGTCCGCGCCCGGGAAAGGCTCAACCTTCGAGATCGTGCTTCCCGGTGTCCGGACGACCGTCATGGCGAAGGACCCCGCGCCCGCCGCACCGGACAAGGCGCCCGTCGCGTCGTCGCGTCCGGTCCATCGCATTCTCCTCGTTGACGACTCGAAGATGAACCTCATGGTCCTCAAGGCGCTTCTGAAAAAGGTCGGCGACTACGAGACAACGCTGGCGATGGACGGACAGGAGGCGCTGAAGGCCCTGAAGGAGTCGGGTGCCAAGCCGTACGACCTTGTCCTCACGGACATGTGGATGCCGAACCTGGACGGCGAGGGGCTTGTAAAGGACATCCGCGCGAACTCGGCGCTTTCGTCGCTGCGCGTTCTCGTGGTGACGGCCGACGTGGAGATCCGCGACAAGGCCGCCGAGATGGGCTTTGACGGAATTCTCATGAAGCCCATCACCACCGCTGCGCTTGAGCAGACCTTGTCGGGGAAGGAAGGGAGTGAGTCATGAACGACGGCGCCATCAAGTCTTCCATGCGGCATCTTTCGATGCTGGGCGCTTGGGCGCTCGCCTTCGGCTGCGCCGTGGGTTCCGACGCCTTCGTCATGCCATGGAACGATTTCCTGCCAAAGGCCGGGCCTCTCGGCACGGTGATCGGCATATTCATCGGCGGGCTTGTGATGGCCGTTGTCGCGTGGAACTTCCATTACATGATCAACCGCCAGCCGGGACCGGGCGGGTCGTATGCATACGCGGCGAAGGCGTTTGGCAACGACCATGGATATCTGTGTGGCGTCTTTCTTGGCTTTGCCTACTTTGCGATCATCTGTCTTGACGTGACGGCGCTGGTGGTCGTGGCGCGCTACATGCTGGGTGACGTCTTCAGTTTCGGGTTCCGCTACACGATTGCGAAAAGCGACATCTACCTTGGCGACATCCTCCTTTCCGTGTTCGCCATTGCCGTCGCCGCCGCCATCTGCTGCCGCCGTCGCCTTTCGGGCATCGTGCAGACTGCGATGGCGGTCGTTTTTGCCGCCGGGATTCTCGTGTGCTTTGCGTCGACGACGCTGAACCATAGCGGCGGACTTGGGGCGATGTGTCCGATTTTCGCCCCCGATCGCGGACATGGGCTTTTCCAGGTCCTGAGCATCCTTGCCATCGCGCCGTGGCTCTTCGTGGGTTTCGAGTCCATATCGAATTCATCCTCGGAATTCCTTTTCCCCGTCAGCAAGTCCTTCAAGGTCATGCTCGCGGCGATCGTCACGGCGGTGATCGCCTACGCGCTCCTGACCATCATCCCGGTGCTTTCGTTCGGCGATGCCTCCTCTGCCAGCTGGGTCGACACCGTGGCCGATTTGGCCAATTCATCGAGAGTGCCGGATTACCACGCATTTGACGTGGCCCGCGGGTTTCTTGGAAGGGCAGGCGGGGTCATCATCGGCATGACGCTGGTCGGCGCCATCTTCACGAACCTCGTCGGCAACACGGTCGCGGTGAGCCGCCTGGCGGCGGCGATGGCGGACGACGGTGCGTTGCCGTCGTTTCTTGGAGGAAAAAACGCAGACGGCGCTCCACGCAACGCCGTTCTCTCCGTCGCGGTGCTGGTCGCCTTCGTGGTGCCGCTGGGGCGGGCGGTCATCGGCGTCGTCGTGGACATCTCGATCCTTGGCGCTGCGGTGGCCTACGCCTATACCTCGGCCGCGGCATTCAAGGCCGCGCGCAAGGAAGGCAAAAAGGGCACGCAGGCGACGGGTCTCCTCGGACTTGCGATTTCAATCGTGGTCATCTTCCTCTTGGTCATGCCGTTCATGACGTTCGACACCACCATGATTGCCACGGAGTCCTACCTCGTCCTGATCATCTGGTGCATTGCCGCACTTGCCACCTTCATCACCGTCTTCCACCGCGACAGCACGCATCGCTTCGGCAGATCTTCTGTCGCATGGATTTCCCTGTTCATCATCATCATGACCCTGTCGGTGATGTGGATACGCCAGACGACTCGCGAGACGACGGAAAAGGCGTTCGAGACCATCATCAACCGACACGTCGCGAACTGCACGCCCGTCCTGTCGGACAAGGACGGCTGCGGTCGGGAAGACGGCGAATGGCGCGTCATCCTGCGGAAGAACCTGTCCAATGTGGGGAGTTCGATCTTCCGCAGCAACCTTGTCCAGACCGGGCTCAACCTCATTGCCCTTGCCCTCATGTTCGGCCTATACGCGATTCTCCGTCGCCGTGAACGCGACATGGAGCAGGAGAAGGCCACGGCCAAGAGCTACTTCTTCTCCACCGTCAGCCATGACATCCGCACGCCGCTCAACGCCATCATCGGCTACTCGACGATGCTTGAGTCTGGCTTCAAGACCGAGGCCGAGCGCAAGGAGGCGATCGACTCAATCCTCATGAGCAGCAAGACCCTGCTGGGACTCGTCAACGACGTGCTGGACCTCTCGAAGCTGGAAGGCGGCAAGATGGAGATACTCCCGGAGCCTACGGACTGTGCCCGCCTCGTCCACGTTGTGCTGGAGGCGTTCCGCGCCTCCAGCGGCAGGTCGGGCCTCGAGCTGAGGTGTCGCGCCGAGGAGATGCCTCTTCTGATGCTCGACCCGCAGCGTCTGCGGCAGATCATGTTCAACCTCGTCGGCAATGCCGTCAAGTTCACGGAGAAGGGACATGTGGAGATCCGTGCCAAGTTCGAACGGCGGACGAACGCGGACACGGGCGTGCTGCGGCTGGAGGTTGAGGATACCGGCTGCGGCATCGGCGAGAAGGACCTGGAACGCATCGGCTCGGCATACGTCCAGGTCGGTTCCAAGGTCTCCCGCAACGGCGGCACGGGGCTCGGCCTCGCCATCTGCAAGCAGCTTGCGGCGGCCATGGGCGGCAGGCTGGAGGTCGAATCCACCCTCGGCGCGGGTTCAACCTTTTCTGTCATCATACCGAACGTGAAGGTTGCGGAGTCGGCGGTGGCCGTGCAGGAGCGCGTCAATCCGCCCGCGGCCGCGCAGCAGCGCGTTCCCCCCGTGAAAATGCCGCACAGGATCCTTCTTGTGGACGACTCGAGGATGAACCTCATGGTCCTCAGGGCACTTTTGAAGAACATGGGCGATTTCGAGGTCGCGACGGCGCCGGACGGCAACGAGGCGCTGAAGTTGCTCACGAGTCCCGACGCGCCGCAGTTCGACCTTGTCCTCACCGACATATGGATGCCGAACCTCGACGGTGAGGGGCTTATGAGGGCCATCCGGAGTAATCCGGCACTGGCCGCGCTGCCTGTCCTGGCGGTGACGGCTGACGTTGAGGTTCGCGACAAGTCGTATGAAAAGGGCTTCGACGGAATCCTTCTCAAGCCCATTACGCCCGCGACGCTTGAAAAGGCGCTTCTGGAGATAGGCGGAAGGTAAAAGGTGAAGGTGGTTGGGTCGAAGGATCAAGGCTTATTGACTCAGATACAGCAGGCGATGTGGCCTTTTCGGGTGGGCGTAGAAACATGCGCATATCCCCCGAGGCAAAGCCGAGCCGCGTGGCGGAGATTGTTCACCTCGTCTAATCTCCTACAGTTTTGTAGGAATCCTGTAGGGGATTTGTAGGAATTATTTTTTATACTTGTCTGTTTAGACTTTTTCAAATGGCAATTGCGCATCGATAGTCGATGCGCTTATTTTTATGCCTTTTTAAGACCTTCTGGCTTGGTGCCAGAGGGTCTTTTTTGTTTGCCGGTTGACCAACGCGGCAGATAGCAGAATTTCTCGCGGTCGAGTGATCGCGGGCTAACACAAACAACAAAAACAAGGAGAAAAAAGATGACGAGAGTTATCAACAGCCCATGCGCCGCCTCGCGCGCGCGCGTGGTATGTCATACGGAACATACGCATACGGGTACGCGCACGTGCGCGCGAGGGCGATTCCTGAAGAATTCGTCGCCGCATGGCGCGAGAGGATTTTCGCGAACGGGCTGGAAGACCCGGTGAAGGTCGCCGTCGAAGAGGCGGTCAGGGACTTCGGCAGCGCAAAGGACTTCACGCTCTGGGCGTGGTACGCAAACCGCATTGGCGTGAACAACTTCCTCGAACTATATTTCGAGCAGAAGTCCATCATGCGTGAGTGCCGTCTGCGCAACCCCGCCGCCGCATTCCACGCCCGCCTCAAGCGCTTCTACGCCGCTTACTTCGGCGAGAGGGGAGGGCGCTCATGAACATGGAGGAAGCTCGTTTCTACTGCCTCAAGCTTGAACGTGACCGTGAGCGTTCATGGCGCGAATCTCGGCAGGGCGCGTTCGAGGCGTCCATGCTGTCGCTCGACGAGCATGTGGCGAAGTTCGACGACCCCGGCAAGATCGCGACGTTCTCCGACGGAGGCAAGGATGCGGAGGCGGTGCGTTCGTGTGGCGAGGACTTGCGCTCCGGCGTGGTCGATCCGGCGGTGAAGAAGCGGATGCTGAACCGGCTGCGAAAGCACCCGCATCTGCAAAAGGCGCTGCGGCGGCTCATCGCGAACGCCACTGGAGGGAAACGAAA
>CACZDG010000145.1 GCA_902779865.1 uncultured bacterium | reverse complement strand
ATGGCGGAGTGTTGTCGCTCACTTCGGCGAATCTCGGCAAGCTGACTCCCGTTGGAAATCGCGTGACGTTACCTTCGAGCCTTACGCTAGCAGCGGATGAACAGTTCCACACCACTGGTGTTTACGAGGGCGCAGTGGAGAGTGCGGAAGAGAACGATGTGTCCGTTAGCGGCACGTTCACGGAGTACTTCACTGCGCAACAGCATTTGTCCAGCAACAGGCTGACTGTCGTCAAGATAAAACTCAAACCTAACGTCACTGCGCCGAAGAATAATGCGCTCGGGCGACATGAATACGGCGTGTGCGAGTTGGTCAGGCACGAACAGCATCCATCCGTACCAGTTGTGACATGGAATCCCGTTGGGGGTGGATCAAACACAGTCAATGACAATGAATTCCCCTGTTACCAATTCCCGCTATTTGCCTGCGAGAATCCTTTACGGGTCGAATTGGTCGACGCAACTTACCTGCCTCGCTTGAGTTGCATAGAACCGACTGGAATCGAGGTACGTGAGGTGAGTTTGTGTACTTATGGGTTACCCGCCGGAAAGGCTGGCGGTATTGGTCTTCTGCAGGCTTTCTATGTGAAACCGTTCACTGTGTCGTTTACAGAAATCGCCGTGGAGGAAGTGCCGAGTAACAGGGGTGAGGTTGATGGGTATTTTCGTCATGCTCTGCCATCAAACTTGTGGTCGCATACGAGTAGTGTCGGTGCGGGGATATGGCATAACGTATTTCCTGGCAATCGCATGGGAGATCCGAATTTTCGCGATGAGGCGGCACTTGCCGAGGAACTGCTGCCAATTACGCCAGACGGCACTCTGACAAACGACTACTCGTTTGGTTGGATGTGGGGAACGATGACGTGGGAGGTCCCTTTCGGCTGGAATGCAAAGGGTACGACTAATGGAACTGCCCAGTTCAAAACGTTTGAATGCACAACACAGGAGTTTCACATAGATCCGTGGGGGAATGCCAGTGTTCTAAAGTTCGACAAACAGGTTACGCGACGTATTGATGATTCTCGTTTTCGAAACGGAGTTCGAGTTTACAACAATGAAGTGAGGAACCCTTAAAATGAACGCAAAGATAGAAGTGGCGATGGTGACGCTAACGGCACTTTTTGTGTTTGGCTGCGAGAGGACGGAAAATGTAAAGGAGGCCGTCCCAATCCATGCTGGAAATGTCGAAACCGTTTCTGCATCGAAAGATGACGTGACGGCTGCGACACTCGCCAGGATAACGTCTGCAAGCGTGACGCTCACAAATTATCTTTATTGTGAATCGGACAAGGTGATGGGACTGTGCCAACGGATTGGCAGCGATATTTCAACTCTCCCGCCTGAAATCGGCCAACAGTGCGTCAAAGAGATTGTAAGGAGCGTTGTGGCTATTCCTTACGAACGTTTGGAATATGGTGCCCGATATCGTGCGCTTGATAAAATGTGGCACATTACGCGGCACATCGGTTTGTCAGGTATGCGGAAAGTTGATTTGTGGGAACTGATCATTCTTCGACTTTCCAGGATACGCGACACGATAGAGCACACCCGTTCCGAGACAGACTCCTGGGACAAAAAACGTTTTATAGCTGGGCAAACAGAATTCCTTGATTTTTATTCTGAAGAGTGCGAGCGTGACTTGGCTTACAAGAGTTCACCACAAGCCGATCCTTGTACGTCACAGTGCCTTCTTGGCAAAATGTCGGAAGAGGAGTACGCCATAATAAAAGCCAAGTTCGAGGCCTTTCTAGGACGTCCCATTAGAACATACGAAGAAATTACGCGGTTGCAGATAGAGCGAATTCAACAGCAAGAATTAGAGGAAGAGCGTCGTCGCGGTGGTCCCGACGTACAGGTTGACACCGATGGGCTGTAAGGCGGGTCTGAAAGGTTGAAAAGCATGAAACTAAGTTTCGTAATATATGCCATGTTCGCGTCGATTGTGCTGTTCGGGGTGCAGTGTGTGCAGCTGCCGTCGCTGCCGTGCGGGGAGTTGCCGAACAGTGAGGTATTTACGAACGTCGCGCTCAACCTGGATTACGCCCGGCTTGAAAACCTGACGTTCTCGCTTGAACTGAACGCAAGTGCGTCGAACAATGTTTGGCATGGGACTTGCTACCACGCTATCCGCAGGGGTTGCGCGTAGCATATCACAACGCCCCACGTCGTTCAAAACGAAAGGGCTTTCCAGAACCACAAACCACCCCCAAGTCTAACACGTTGTTACACTCCCATACTCTTTCTCGATGATCGGCATGTCGATGTTGCGCTTCTTCGGATTGAAGTTGATGCCGACGAGCGTCACGGGGCGCGCACCGCCGATCCACTTGTCCGCATAGCTGCGCTCGCGTATCTGCTTGATCGCCGCCTTCGCGCTTTTGCGGTACTTGAACTCGAACACGCCCACCTCCTTCGGCGTCTCGATCACCGCGTCGGCGTAGCCGAGCATCGTCGCGACTTCCGGCTGTGGATTTGCCCCCGTCATGGACGCGAAGAGCTGGAAGTAGCGTTTCGCCTCCGACTCATTCTTGATCTGCCAGTCTGGCGGCACGGAGGCGTAGAGCCCAAACAGCGATTCGCACAAATACCCCTTCCAGTCGCCAGAGGCTATCTGCTGCTTCGCCTTATCTACGAGCGCGTTGAACGGAGACTCCTTCAATCCCATCACCTGCGAAAGATAACCGCGCTTCAGCGCCTCCCGTACCTCGAGGTTCGGCGGCGCGAGGACGAAACTCTCTTCCCTTCCCGTATCAGGATCGCCGGGCCGGATCTCCTTGATCGTGAGATACCCGCCCTGATACAGCAAGGACTCCATCGGCAGCGTCTCCGCGTCGCACACGTCGAGCATGAACGCATCCGCCAACACGTTCTCAATGTCGCTCGGCAGTTTCCCCGCCCTCTCAATGCGGTTGATGATGAGCGACGTCCTGCCAGTCGTCTCCCAATAGCCCTTCAGTTTCCCGGATTCAAGTGCGCTGCCGAGCGACACCGGATTGCAGACACGCTCCAAGGAGTCGGGCGAGAACCGGTAGCCGTCGTACCAGGAGAGAAGCTCCGCCTTCGCAGACTTGAAGTCCATGCCGTTTTTCTCCCCGAACTCCTCAACGTTTTCGCGCAAGGGCCCGTCCAGCTCCTCCGGCGTGTAGCCGAGGAGCGTCGCGAAACGCCTGTCCATCGAACGGTCCTTCAGATGGTTCAATCCAGAGAAAACCGAGAGCTTCGTCAGTTTCGTGACGCGCCGGAGTTGACCTTGAGCTTCTCGTAGAAGTCGTGGAGGTCGGAACGCACCCTCTTCAGCGTTCCGAGGTCGTCGAGAAACTTGGCAACGGGCTCGTCATATTCGTCGATAAGGACAACGATCTTTCCCGTCGGCGACTTCTTTGCTGCGGCAACGAGGAAGTCGTCGAACTGCCCCGAAATGTCGCCTTCGCCCGTGTACTCGACATTCGCCTCCGCACAAAGGCTTTTTACCAACTTCGCTAGCTGTTCGCGGAAAAGTTCATACGTCCCGCCTACGGCCCTTGACATCGTAAAGCTGTACACCGGCGTCGGCTGTTCCCACCCTTCCCACGGCAGCTTGTCAATGGCAAAACCCTTGAAGAGCTCGCGCCGTCCCTCGAACATCGCCTTGAGCGTGGAGAGCATGAGGGACTTGCCGAACCGCCGCGGGCGCGAAATGAAATACTGCGTGTCCGTTTTCGGCGCTGCAAGTTGGTACAGCAGTTCCGTCTTGTCAACGTACTTTCCTCCCCCGAGTATCAGGCTCGGGAAGTCGAACACGCCCGTCGTGGGTACCTTGATTTTTGCTCCACAGTCTTCCATGACGAAGATTATACCATAAATCCCCACCCGTGTGCAAAAAGAAAAGGTGCTGTATCTGGATTGTCAAAAATCCTTCTTGGAAACAATCTCCCAATTCGGGCCAACCATGATGTCGTGGAAGTGGTCATTGGCGTCTAGGTATCTGAAGAGCCTGTTCTCCTCGCGGAGCGCCGCTTCAACTTCTGCAGCGCATGGCTTACCCGCCACTGCGGACTTCATTAATGCGGCAACCTTGGAGTACCCGGTCGGCGTACCGCTGTAAACGAGCGGGCCGGATGCGCCTTCAGGCTTCACCCATAGTATCGCCGACTCGGACGGATGGTGCTCCGGGGCATGCGGCGCGATGCTTACGCCGTGGTCTGCGGCTACAACTATGAGGGACTTGTCATACACCCCCTTCTCGCGAAGGACGTCCATCAGCCCCGCAAGGTTGTAAAGCGGGTTTAGCACAAGGTCCGGCAGCGCCTCGCGCGCCCAGCTGCGTTTGCCGAGGCGGTTCCCATGGCGGTCAAAGGCGAGCGGCGGATGCGCACCGCGCGAGTGGAACACCCCGAGCACGGTTTTCGCATTGGTGAACCCAGCTGCGGCAAGGCGCGGATACATCGCATGTTCATACCAAAAGTTCGACTCGTCCTGCCCGAACATCGGGTCATGCCTGATTTTCGCATAGAGGAATGGAGCCTTCGCCACGTAAGGCGCAATCCGGAACACCGTAACGTCGAAGAGGCTCAGGTACGGCACCTCCTTCGAGCGCAGCAGCAGCGCGGCCCATCCATGTTTTTGCCTGCCCTTGACCTGCAAGCGCTTCTCCACCTTCGCGTTTGTGTAGCCATACGGGAACAAGTCAGGCACGAACGACGCCTCCGCCCCGGCCTCCACATAGTGCGTGAGAAACGAATCCCCGCCGTACACCGACATCGGGTATTCCGCCTTCGAGGAGGATTCCGGTTCAAAGTATTTCCCCGTCATGAGCCCTGGCAGACCGCGTTTGGTGCAATCGTGCATCCCGACGTTGTTCGTGAACGCCACGAAACCGGTGAACTTCGCGGCGATGTCCGGCGACGACTTGATGACATCCGTCGAGACGCTTCCCGGCACCGAGTCGAGGATGAACACGAGCACGTTACGCTCGCGCGAGAACTTGAAGTTCTCAACTATGTCGCGCTGCCACTCGAACCCGCTTGCAAGGCCGCCGCCAACCTTGCCGCTCGGCGACTCCCCGCCGTCGCGCCTGACGTCGAACAGGGAGGCGAACGCAAGTACCGCGAGCGCCGCCGCCGCGAAATGCGCGCGCCCCGGCATCCATCGAGCCGCCGCAAGAGCGCCTATCAGCAACACGACCCATGCGCAGCAATCCCAGACGCTGCGCGACGCAACGGACAGCTCCGGCGCGAACGCGCCGTTGATCTCCGGCAGCCCGGCCGACAGCGGCCCCGCCTCCAGGTACGCGCAGGCAGCAGCCGCAACGACGAGCCACTGCACCACGCCGCGCGCGCGCCGACCGACGATCGCGAAGACCACGGCGAGGAGCGCCGCCACCGCCACGAAGGCCACTCCAAGTTCTACGACGAGCCGCCCCATGCCGAACGGGTACAGAGACTCGTTGCCGAGAAATGACTGCAGCGGCAGGACAACCGCCACGACGGCCGCAACAGCCGCCGCGACAGCCACAGACCGTGCCGTGCCGCCGCGAAGATGGTTTTGGAAGATCATAAGCACACTGGCCTTTTGCTGCATTTAGACTACCTTCGTCGCCCTAGACGTTCTTGATCTCTATTTCCTCTTCGACTTCCTTGCCGGAGTTTTCGTCACGGCGGAGGACCTTGTTGGTCCCCTTCTTGACCTTGCGCCAGAAAACGCCGAATACGACGCCTAGCGCTATCGCCACTCCGGCAATCGCCTGCACGGTGTAGGACATTACAGATGGATCGATGTATGCGAACATCATTTCTTTGTTCCTTTCTTGCGGTTAATGAGTGATTCAAGGATGTATTTGCCGGCGACTTCGCCAGCATGGCCGGGATTGAAGAATTGCGTCTTGAGCAGGTTCTCGATCTTGGCGGCAAATCTGCCTGGATGCTCAAGCATGTCCGCAACAGCCTTTCCGGCGGCAGGGATGTCGGTAAGAGGCACCGACACGCCAACCTCGTTGCGGAAGGAAATATCCGTTGGCACGATCCCAATTTTCTCCCAATCGCGGTTAATCACCTTCATCGGCGTGTCGATGAAGACAACGGGCCTTTTCGTCCTGAATGCATATTCGTAGGCGATTCCCGACCAATCAGTGACGAGCACGTCCGCCTGATCCATCGTCGAGGGCTTCGAGAAGTCCGCCTCCATTACAACGTCATTCCGTTTTGCATACCGCTCCGCGATTGCCTGCATCTTTGCGGGGAAACGGCGCACGTACTGCGGATGCGGACGGAACACGACCGTGCAGCCGGGATTAGAAGAAACCACCTGATCAATCAGTTCGTCAAGGCAGGAATCCGGTATGCAACCCTTTTGATACGACGGCGCGATCATTATGCGACGGCCGCCCGCCTCTCGCGCCTTAACGGACTCCGCCAGCAACGTATCCAATATCTGATATCCAGACTCAACGATCGTCTTCGCCTTGAGGCCATAAAGCCTCTCCGTGGCACGATGCTCTGCAACTTGAAAGGGCCCGTTCGCCATAATGGTGTCGAAATGGTCGAAAGCGCCCTTGCGGTAGCACATGTGAACGCTCGTCGGGCCATGATCGAGATAGACATACTCCACGTCCTTGCGGACATACGAGCGCTTTATCTGGTAGGTGTTCAGGTCCGGCGTCGTCATCACCACCATGTCGGCATCCATCTTCATCATGAGCGGAATGATCTTCACGGGACCGATGTAGTAGGCGCGAATGTGCACGTTCTTCTCCGCCAAGGAGAATATGCCGTCCTTGGGGTCGTTCGTCACATAATGGACCGTCACGTTCGAGTGCGCGAGCAGCCATTCGATGACGCTCCTGAAGTATTTATAATAGCCACCACCCTCTGCATAGAACACGAGGTGCTTGTTGGCAACATGGAAAAACCGCTTGTAGTCGACTTTCTCGCGTTTCTTGTCTTCGGGGGAGATTACCGCCTTCTTCTTGAGTCCGTCCTCAAACGCCTTCAGCTCAGCCTGCGAACGGCGAAGCGCGTGGTAGTCAACGTGCTTCTTCGGCGGGATGCACCAGTTCTCACACCACTGCACAATGATGGAAAAGACATTGCTCGTAGCCCAATAGAGGCCAACGCCGGCTGCAACGAAACAACCGAGAAAGAGCGAGATGCAAATCGATATCCCGTTCGTGACGATCTGCTGCATCCGAGTCTGCTCATGCTGAAGCGGATTGAAAATATTCTGCGAATACCCCAGAAGCCATGCAGCGGCGCCTGCGAAAACGGGCATAAGCCAGGCAAGGCCCCCGTCCGTCCACGGGACGCATGCGATCAATGGCTTGGCGGCCCCTGGCACAGTGAGCTTGTCTCCTATTCCGTAGATGACCTTGACGAAAGCCATGAGTATGACGATCTGGATCGCCAACGGCACAAGCGACAACATTGGGTGATACTTTTCCCGCTTGAAAAGCGCCGCCGTCTCTTCGCCAATCGCATCGTTGTCGCCATAATGCTCCAGCTTGATGCGATTACTGGAAGGCATCAACGCAACCATCTTCAGGCTGTTCACCTGGCACCACAACGACACGGGGAACTGGAGAACCTTGGTAAGGAACGTGAAAATCACGATATCCGCCCAATAGTTCGGGCACCAGGAATGGCACCATTCCATCAACCATGCAAAGAACTGAACAAGATAGTCCATTTAACAATTCCCGTTTTCATCACTTTATCTTCCGCGCCCGCATGGCATAGAAGACCATTCCCATCGCAATCCACACGCCGAGCATCGCGTAGCCAGGTCCGTTGAGACATCCCGGCAGACCAGGAACAAGCAAGAGCACGGCAAAGCAAAGCGAGAGGACCAGGCCAAGCGCGGAAAGGATCTTAATGGTGACGGAGCCTCCCTTGGCCGTTTTGCCGCCCGCCGTCTTCAGGGCGGATGCGCAGGCGTAGGCAAACCCGGCCGCCGCACCCACCGCCGACATATCGACAAACCACCCAAGCGCGGTGCGCCCGAAGAAAGGCCCTGCCGCCGACAACGCAAAGCAGAAAACGATTGCCCGCGCCGGAGTACGCCAACGCGAATTGACCACGCCGAAGAACCCCGGAATGTATCCTTCACGCGCCATGGACATCAGCAACCGCGACGTCGCAGTCAGGAATCCCAATATCCCCGTCAGGATCGCGCACGAAATCGCAACGCCCAAAACAACAAGCCCCGGCTTTCCCATCAGCGCTTCGACGGCCGCGCCAACCGCCCAATCGTGCCGGGCGATGAAGTCCTGCCAGTCGGGCGACGCCGCAGCCGTCACGAGGTTGTTGCACGAATAGACGGCGCATCCAAAGGCGATTGCCCCTATCATGATGCCGTTCACCTTGCGGATCGAGAAGTTGAACTCCTCAACCGCCTGTGGTATGGTCTCAAAGCCGACATACGCCCAGGGCGCGACGGCAACGATGGTAAGAATGCCCCGCCATATTTGCGAACTGTTCAACGCCGCGCCCGACACCTCTGGTCCCCAAAACGGAGCCAGGTTAGACCAACTTGTTACAGGAGAGAAGACAGCCGAAACGACGATGATCAAAAATGCCGTTGCAAGCCCAAACGCCATGATCATCTGGAAAATGCCGGACTTGCGCACGCCCTTGACTGACAGAAATGTGATGACCGAAAGCACCGTTAGAGACAGTACTATCTCGCCTGCCCAGATGTCATAACCAGCAATCTGATAGAGGCGGCCGAACTGGAACACCCCGAAGAAAAGCTTGCGCGTCATGAGTCCGAGCGCCGTACAGTTCATAGGGACGTTCGCAAGGTACGCAAGCGCGAGAAACCAGCCGCAGACGAAGGCATGATGCCTGCCGAAACACGCCCTCGCAAAGACGAACTCGCCCCCGGCCTTCGGATGATGCGACACCATGTAGGAGTAGGAGAAGGATATGACAACCATCACAAGCGCGCCGATGACCATGGCAAGCGTCGTGCCAAGCGTGCCAGCCGTCGGCAAGAATGTCGTTCCCGGCATCATAAACGCCCCCCAGCCGATGATGCATCCGAAAGCGAGCGCCCATACGTGCAGAGGCGAGAGATGGCGATTCAGTTGCGTGTCAGTCATAACCTGAGTCCCTCTTCCAGGTTTTTGAGGTCCTGCACCGTATCGCACTCAACGATCTCGCCAGGGTGAATCTCATGGATCGTGAGATCCAAACCATTCTTGACAAGCCTGTCAACGACATCATCCCAAAAGAGCTGGGCATTCTCCGGGTATTTTGCCGCCTCTTGGACAGCAAGGGCAACCCGTTCCGCATCCGGCTGACGGAAGAATGAAATGCCAACCATGTTGAAGCAGTCATCGCCCCCCTGCCCGATGCGCGTTATGCGTCCGGCAGACGTCTCGAACACCCAATCGTCGGAGTGCCCCGGAAGGAACTTCCCAAAATAACCAGAGGGCTCAAGCGGACGGCAAAGGAGGTTTTCGGACGGCACGAAGAGATCCGCCTCGCAGACAAAACAGTCAGCACTGGCCATCTGTTCCGCAGCGACAGCGATCGAACCTATGTTGTTCTTCGTGCAATATTCAGGGTTCTCGATAAGGCTAACGTTGGGATACTTCTTGGGAAGCGGCTTGAACTGTTCCTTCCTGTATCCAACGACAACATATATATCATCCACTCCACGCTTTACGAGCGCATCGATCACCGTCTCAATGAGCGGGCGACCGAGAACCGGTACCAGAGGCTTGGCCAGCGTGTCAGTAAGCGGCTTCATACGCGAGCCCAACCCCGCCGCCATGAGTATGGCGACTTCATGCCTTCTGCCCATAGGGCGATTTTTACTTTTGAGATAATTCATAAACCCCTCATTCGTGCCGTTTACGGTTCAAGCCACTCGACCTGAAAAAAGCCGCATAACTGAAAACACAATTGAGGCGTGAACAGTGATAAGTGTAGCAAAAATCCCGCCGATGATACAAGCAGAAAACATGTCCAAGTCCCTTTGGGGCTTTGACATTCTAGCTCTCCTCATGTTTTCCGAGATTCTCGGTTTGGGCAACTACTTCACTCGTTTTCACACAAGACTTTCACACTTCCAGCATCCCGCACAGTACCTCGGCGATGAAGTGGCGGGTATGGGACTGAATGCCGGGGGACTTGCTTTCGCGCGGACCGGCTACGTTGAGGACGAACGGCACGGGATGCTCGGCGGCAAAGAACTGTCCGAGCCACTTGCGTACCTTGCCGACGGCATCCGCCTCGCCGAATGAGACTACGAAATGCGACTTCATCATGTTCATGCAGAAGTCGCGCGTCCGCAGCGTACCGCCGCTGAGCGGATAGGCGTCGGTCAGGATCAAAGTCGCATGGGAGTCAGCGACGTTTTGGCGCGTCCGCACGATGTAGTTCGCGCTCGCGTGTTCCTGCATCTGCGCGCGGAAGCACTCGGGGACAGCCCCGTTCTCCGCACGCCAGCCCTTCGGCACCCAGCCGCCCCAAGCAAGGCCGAGACTAAGAGCCGCCTCAAGCGCCCCTTGGTCAACGCCGGTCTGCCCGCCGGACACGATTTTCAACTCTTGTCTTGTCATTGATGGCCACCAACTTTCTTCAATCTTTATACACCTCTGAACCACCGTAACAGCAAAATACATGCCAATGATGAACTTTGAGGGTTTCTGACTTAAGACATCAGCCATAGGCATGATGGAAATCACAGATTTCGCAGGCATGGCACCGCCTTTCGCAGATTGACGCCAGTCGCAGTCCTTTTACGCCACGATTACTCGACGATGAACGTCGGGAGCGTGATCGTGAGCGTCTCGCTTTCGGTGCCGCGAGTCGCGACGAGCGACAACACAACATCGTGGTACGTGCCCCTAGCGGGC
>CACZDG010000144.1 GCA_902779865.1 uncultured bacterium | reverse complement strand
GTCGGAGGCGGCGATCAGGCAGATCCGCGAGCGCGGCTACGCGGACAAGTGGATTGGCGGCGAACGTCCCGTGACGCTCGTCGGCATCAACTTCAACCCGAAGAAGCGCAACATCGACATGCCGATCATTGAGAAAGTGTAAAGTTGGAACTGGTGATGGATTGGGTGGAAACGGTGGAGATTGTAAATACTTGTTGTTGTACGCTTGTTGTCTTACTTTGCGCGGCGGCGTGGTGCACACGTTCCTGGCCGTGGTGAGCACGCTTCACGCGGAGGACACGCCTATTGTGCTGCGCGTGTCGTCGGGGGGACGCGTCCTCGCCGAGCGCGCGTTTACGGTGCGGACGAAGGACATCCGTGACGGGAACCGCATCCGGGACTGGAAGCGCATCGCGTTCGACTTCACGCTGGAACGTGACACGATGGCGGACGTCTCCGTGTTGGTGAAGGGAAAGCGCTACATCGTCGTCGGCGCGGTCTCGGTCATGCCCGGCGACAACTTCCGCGGGATGCGGGCGGACGTGGTGGAGCACCTCCGCGAAATCGGCACGTAGGTCGTCCGCTGGCCGGGCGGCAACTTCGCCGGCGAGTACCGTTGGCGAGATGGGTTTATCGCCGACCCAGACGAACGCGCGCCGTCCCGGCGCGGGGAAGATCAACGGGGATTTCTACGAACTCACACTTCCCCCGGCTTGCCAAGCGTCTGTACGTCTCGCTGCTGCGAAAAGATAATGGCTTATGCGACGACGATGGCTGGAATGAAGCTCCCGGTGGTCGGCCCCTACCGTTTCGTCGCCAAGATGGCGGCATTCCCAGTTAGATGGCGTTTGGGGTTTGTGCGACGTGGGGATTGTGGTATAATAGGGGCGTGACTAAGGCGAGCAAGAGAGTAGCACTATTCGAGAAGGCTTTTGCGGCGGGGACTGATTTGCAGTCTCCGTCGATTGCCTTGCCTTCGTTCACCGGTTCGGCTACGGCGTTCGCGGCCGTTGCGCTCGCTCGGCATCCGCAGGATGGCGGTGCGCAGTTCGTGTTGGCGGTGACGGCGGGTCTGCCGGACGCTGACGCGGTGTGCGGCGATTTGCGCGTGTTGGAGGGTGAGTGTGGCGTTCGGGTGCTGGAGTTCCCGCCGCCGCTGGAGGACGACCCTTCGGCCACGGCGGCGCGGCTGAAGGTGTCCGCCGCGCTTGGCGCGTGGCGGATGCGTCCATACCCGCTCGTTGTCGTAGCGCCCAGCGTCGCGCTTGCGACGGGTGTGCCTGCGGCGGCGGCTGTGAGTGCCGCCGTGGTGCGTCTCGTGCCGGGCGACGCATCGTGCGCGTTTACGCAGGTGCAGGAGAAGCTGCGTTCTTCCGGGTACGAGCGCACGGGCGAGGTGGTGGCGGTTGGGCAGTATGCTGTGCGCGGGGGCGTCCTCGACGCATGGCCGCCGGACGCGGCGCGTCCTGTGCGCGCGGAGTACTTTGGCGAGGAGCTTGAGTCGCTGCGCGAGTTCGATCCTGCCTTGCAGACTTCCGTCAAGAAGATTCCATCGGCGGAGCTGCCGCCGGTCACTGTGCCGTCCGCAGACGAAACGCGCCTTGTGGACGTGTTGCCGTCCGGGGCGACGATACTCTGGCTAGACCACAATTCGTACACGGGGCTGTCCCATTCGGTTTCGTCCGACGCGGGATTTCGTCAGGTGTTTACCGGTTCGCCCGCGCCTGAGGGCGTGTCCGAAGGATCGTTCGCGAGTTCGCCGCTGCCTGGTTTCGCGGAGCTTGGAATCGAGGCGGCGCGCAATCCGGAAATCCTTGAGGCCGCGCGCGGAAGACTTGCCGCGTATCTTGTCGCTGCGGGGAAGAAGGGCGCGCTTGTAGTGGAGGACGGCGAGCTTTCCGGCGGGTTCGAGGTGCCTGGGCTCGTTGTCGTGACGAAGGGCGACCGCGTGTTCGCGCACAAGGGCCGTGCTCCGCGCGCAATGGCGCAGGTGGCGGGCACGGGGCAGCGTCTTTCGGAGTCGCTCGACATCGAGCCGGGCGAGTATGTGGTACACGTCGATTACGGCATCGGACGTTTTCTCGGCTCCACGGAGGTGGAGGTGGGTGGACAGCGCAGCGAGGTGTTCACGATCGAGTATGCGGACGGCGGCAAGCTTCACGTGCCCGTGACGCACGCGCACCTGCTTTCGCGCTACGTGGGCGTGAAGGGCGAGAAGGTGAAGCTGCACCGCCTCGATGGGCGCAGGTGGACGAAGGACAAGGTTGCGGCGCAGCGGGCGGTACACGACCTCGCGGCGGCTCTCCTTGAAACGCAGGCACGTCGCGCCGTCGTGCCGGGTTTCGCGTACGATGTGGAGGCGCCGGGCGTCGCCGAGTTCGAGGCCGCGTTCCCGTACGAGGAGACGGACGACCAGGCGCACGCGATCGCCGACGTCAAGAACGACATGTCGCAGACGAAGCCGATGGACCGCCTTGTCTGCGGCGACGCGGGGTACGGCAAGACGGAAGTGGCGATGCGCGCGGCGTTCATTGCGGCGATGAACGGACGCCAGACCGCTCTCCTCGCGCCCACCACGGTGCTCGCCGAACAGCACTACGAGACGTTCCTCGCGCGGTTCGACGGTACGCCCGTTCGCATCGAGGCAATGAGCCGCTTCCAGGGCGACGACGCGAAGCGAGGCACGCGGGCGCGGCTGCTTTCGGGTGCGACGGACATCGTTATCGGCACTCACGCGCTGCTCTCCGACAAGGTGCAGTTCCACGACCTCGGGCTCATCGTGATCGACGAGGAACAGCGTTTCGGCGTGCGGCACAAGGAGCATTTGAAGCGTCTGCGCGCGACGGCGGACGTTCTGACGATGAGCGCCACGCCGATCCCGCGCACGCTGTACCTTTCCATGACCGGCGCACGGGACCTCTCGTTGCTGCGCACTCCGCCACGCGAGCGCGTGGCCGTGGAGACGCGTGTCGTGCGCGATACGGACGAGACTGTGCGCACCGCCATCACGCGCGAGCTTGCGCGCGGAGGACAGGTATATTTCCTCTACAACCGCGTCCTGACGATAGGTAAGGCGGCTGAGCGTCTGCGCGCCCTCGTGCCGGAAGCGAAGATCGAGATCGCGCACGGGCAGATGCAGACGGCGGAACTTTCGGAGCGGATGCAGAACTTCGCGAAGGGGCGTTCGGATGTGCTGCTCTGCACTACGATCGTGGAAAGCGGACTCGACATCCCTCGCGCGAACACGATACTCGTTGACCGCGCCGACCGCTTCGGCCTCGCGGAGCTGTACCAGCTGCGCGGACGCGTTGGGCGTTCGGCGCGGCAGGGCTACGCCTATTTTCTGCTGCCCGTCGAAGGGCTGGTGGACGCCGAGGCGCGGGAACGCCTCGACGCGTTGAAGAAGCACTCCGGGCTTGGCGCGGGGTTCGGCATCGCGATGCGCGATCTGGAGATACGCGGTGCGGGCAACTTGCTTGGACGTGAGCAGAGCGGGCACATCGCGGCCGTGGGGTTCCAGCTTTACTGCCAGCTGCTGCAGCGCACTGTCGCGCGGCTCAAGGGCGAGAACGTGCCGGACGTGGTGGACGTCTCGCTCAACTTCGACTTCCTCGACTTCTCGCCGGGGTCGTCCGATGCGGACGCGACGGGGGCGTGTCTGCCATACGACTACGTTGAGGACGAGGCGCAGCGCATGGACTTCCACAAGCGCCTTGCCGCCACGGCCACGCTCAAGGACGTAAAGCGGCTGAGGGTGGAGCTTGCGGACCGCTACGGCAAGTTGCCTAGGGCCGCCGAACGCCTCGTGAAGCTTGCGGAGTTCCGAGTGTTGTGCGCGAAGTCCGGCATACGCCGCATCGACGTGCGCAAGGGACGCGCCGTGTTCTACCGTGTGAACGAGCGCGAGCCAATGTTCGCGGAGGCGCTGACCTGCTCGACGCCTGAGAAGCGTCTCGCCGCGCTCGCTGCCATCGTGCTCTCCGACCGCTGCCAGAAAAGTGTGGTATAATATCAGCCAAACAGACAAAGGAAAGGAATGACGTCCATGCCAACAGGAAAATCACCGCGTATAAAAGCGAGCGTTCTTCTTGTCTTGTGCGCGACCGCGACTGCGTTTTGTGCGCTCGCGTTCGCGAACAACGTGGTGGCGATTGCCCAGTGGTGGTCGGCGTTCCTCGCGGCCGGCGGCGATTCGTCGTCCGTCGCGGCGAAGATGCCAGGGTTCATCCCGTGGCTTACGTGGTCTGCGGTCGATTACTCTGCCGTGACAACGTTCATCCCACTGCTCGGATTCCTCTGCATGACGCTTGCGCTCGGCAGCATCGTCGCCGGACGCCGCATTCGCGCGGAGGACTTTCCGTTCTTCAGGGGCTCGGACCAGCTCAACGTAGCGCTCGGGCTCTTCGGCACTCTCTGGGGCATAATCGTGATTGGCTACTTCCGTCTCGACACCGTGACGATGGCGGACCTCATGCAGTGTCTCCATACAGCGCTCTTCTCCACTCTGACTGCGGTCGTGTGGGTGTTCCTCATCGACCGTCCGCTCGTGAGGCCGTACTTTGCCCGCCTTCTTGAGAGGTCGGGTTTGGCGGAGACGGACGAAGGGGATCTCGCCGCCGCCGTGGAGCGTCTTGTGGAACGGCTTGGTGCGGCGTCCGACGCCTTCGACCGTAGGCAGGCCGAGTTCGAGGCGGCATTCGAGCGTCGCCAGGCGGCTTACGAGCAGAAGTTCGAGCAGCGCCAGACGGCGTACGAACGGGACTTCGACGCGCGCCAAAAGGAGTACGTCGAGTTCTTCCGCCGTCGCATAGACGAGCTGGAACGCCGTGCGGAAGGGGCTGAGGCGAAACTCAAGAAAGTGGCGGAGGCGGTGCTCGGATGACTGACGGCGACTTCAAGGCGCTAAGGCGTCTCGCTGGTGGAGGCGATTCGGGCCGTGCCACGACGGACGATTTGCAGGGGCTTCTCCTTCAGGTGGTGTTCGCGCTCCTAATGGTGTTCATGATCGCGTACTTCATCTTCGTCGAGACGTCGAAGAAGGAGCGCGCCGAACAGGTGATGGAGCTTAACAGGCAGAAGCTCGTCCTCGCGCTTGAGAAGGTGGCGGAGGACCGCCGCGTGAAATACGGGTTGAACGCGCTGATGACGCAGGGGACTGACGGACGCCGCACGTTCGACGCCGATGAACACGTGAAGGGCGGCAGAATCGACCTCGCCCCCGCCGCGAAGGCGGCGTTTGCGTCAGGCTCGGCCGCAGCGTTCAGCGACTATTCCAACGTGCCCGCGCTCGCCGCCGAATGGAGGTCGGGCGTTCTTGCGGAGGCGAAGCTCGCGGAGGGAGATCTGTCTGATGAAGAGAAGAAGTGGCTTGGCGACGAGGTGTCTCGCGCCGTGGAGTCGGTGAGGCTCGACGCCCGCGGCGTACAGCGCGCGCTCGCGGCTCGGCTTCAGCGCCAGTGGATCGAAAACCCGTCCGCGCTCGGCGGCATATCCGATCCCGGCGAGCTTGCGGATGCATTGAGGTCGAAGTCGCTGAAACTTGTTTCCGAGGCTACGGGTGCGGAGGTGCTGCCATGATGATGTCTGCGGTATTCCTTGCCGCCGCCCTGTCGTCCGGCAATGCGGAGTTCGACATCGCGGCGCGCGAGGGCGCGAGGGAGATTGCGCTCAGGCGCGCGGCGGACGAGATCGCCGAGAAGGGGCCGCCGGCTGGTGCGCTCGAACGGGCGATGCTCGCCGACCCGGGGAAGTTCGCGAAGGAGGACGACGCGAAGAGGCTTTGCAGGGAGGTGTTCGAGCGCGAGGCGAAGGCGGCGTTCGCGGCGAAGGCGAAGGCCATTGACGAACGGCTTGGCACAAAGCCGGACTCTGCTGCTCCGCGTCTCTGCGTTAAGAAAGATGTTTTTGAAAAAACATTCGATAGTGAACGGCGCTCGGCGGTCGAGAAGCAGGCGAAGGGGCTTGTGGCGGCGACGCGTCCGGCGGAGAGCGACTTCGACGGGATGGACGACGCAAAGCTCCGCGCCATGATGACCGACAGGATCATGAAGGAGCAGAAGACGCCCGTGTTCGAGGAGAACAGGCAGTTCGTCAGCGAACGGATGGTGGAACCGGTCATCGCCGACGCGCGTCGCGAGCAGAAGCGACAGGCCGAGTACCTCATGCGCACGCGCACCGATGCGTACGCGCCGTCAGCGTTGAAGCGCGACCTCCGCACGAGGCTCGGGGAGAACGTGAAGAACCGCCGCGCGAAGGCGGACGATCCGGCGAAGGCGTGGGGAGTCTTTGAGGGTACGTTCGAACGTTTTGTTGACGTTGCGGTCGAGCGCCGTACGCTCGCGAGGCTGGAGCGCAGGATCGACGAGTACGAGACGAAGGTGGATGTGGATTACGTCCTGAAGGCCATCGCCGAGAACCCGTCTGCGCACGTGAAGGCAGGGGAGAGCGAGACTGTCTTCCGTGCGCGGTATTCGTCCGAAATCCTTTCCGGCGCGGTGGCGGCCGCATGTGACGAGGCATCGGAGAAGGAGCGCAAGGAGTTCGGCGAGTACGCAAAGAGGCATCTCGGCGCGGAAAGGCTGAGGAAGGCCGTGGAGCAGAGGTTGCAGAAGGAGGTCCTTCCCAAGTGGCGCAAGGCGCGCAAGGAGGCTGCGGTGCGGCAGGCGGCGGAGACGTGGCCGGGGCTTGAGGACGGCACGTGGCATCCCGACCCGGAGCTTGCTGACGAGACCGCCGCCCGCAGCGACTACTCGGCGGCGGTGCGCAACTGGAGGCGCGTGAAGGGGATGGAGTCGCTCGCCGGCGCGGCGAAGGGAAGGCCCGTGCTTGAAGAGGCGGACAAACGCGCGGACGCACGTGTGGCGGCTGCGTTCGACCTTGCGCGCAGCGCGATCGCAGCGCAGAACAAGATCGCCGAGGGATGCCACGGGAAGGTCTTGGAGGAAGCTCGCAAGAGGAAGGATTCCTTCTGGACGCGCACCCCCGACCTCAAGGCAGTGACGGAACTGCTCACCAAGGCAACTGAGGAGGAATGGGAAAAGACGCGGCTTGAGACGCTTTGGCCGGACGAGAACGCACGGCCCGGCAACGCCGCAGAGCAGCACAGGGAACTGTTCCCGAGCGTGCGGCGCAAGATCGAACTTCTAGCGAAGGTCATCCTCGAGGAGATGAAGGAACCGCGTCCGGAAGATTCCTCCAACGAATCTCAAGAACAACTTGACTTGATTTCGATTTCCGTGGAGCGCAAGGACGGAAAGGTAGTGGTGGAGCTCAAGCGCGGGAACACGACGGTGGAACGCGCTTCGGCGTCATTGCGCAAAGGCGAATTCGATGATGCGATGCGCAAGATAACGAAGGCGCTCTCGGATATGTTGAAACTCAAGTAACAAGGAAAAGTGCGATGGTGCGCCAAGCAAAGCTCGGCAGAACTAACAGAATGGTGCGCCAAAGGAATCTGTACGGCAAAGAAAACGACATGCCGATAGGAAGGCTGGCTGCGCGGAGATGCACCGCAGAAAGGCGAACGCCTTTCGAAGGGAACCTCGCCGAAGGCGACCCAAAGGGCGCGCAAGCGGGTGCCTCGTATGTACGCCTCGAAATTTCCAACCGAAAGGTCTCCCGTGGCCAAGTGTGTCATGATAGCGGAAGCCAACACGGACGCGCCGAAGTCGTTTTGCGACGCGCCCGACGGGACGGCCGCCTTGCGCTTTTCCGTAAACCATAAACAAACCAAAATCAAAACAACAAACAAATCTTCAAACCGCCCGCATGGGCAAACTTCGAAAGGCGTTGAAATGGTACGAATGCGATGTGGAAAGGTCACCGCTTGCGGCGCCAAGCGGACAAGGTGGCGGGGGTATTGACTTTGAGTAATCAATATGCTATATTTAACGCCATGAAGTACTCCACATCAGATAGGCGGAAGGCCGCCGGACGCCGCATCGCGCAAAACACGCGCGGGATGCGCGTGGGACGCGCCGCAGTGCAACACGAAAGAGCGAAAATTTGATATAATACACGCCGTACAAGCAAAGGAGCAAACCATGCCAGCAGTAATGGAAGCCATAGACCACATGACAACGTCCGAGAAGTTCGAGACGATTGACTATCTCGTATCGTCCATTTCGGCGGCTGGCGAGAATTTGTCCGACGAATGGCGCAGCGAAGTTGCGCGGCGGCATGAGGAGGTCTTGCGCGGCGATGTTGACCTTGTGCCGTTCGACGAATCTCTGCGCAAGGCGTTCGCACGTGTCGCTTCCGTCCATATTTCCAACAGGGTCGGTGCATGAGAGTCTGGAACCATCCAGTCGCCGACATCGAAATGGCGGAGGAAGCCGCCTATCTAGAACGTCAACTTCCCGGCTATGGTGCGCTTTTCTTGGCGACCGTGGCCTCTCTTCGCGACAAAATCGCTGCGTTTCCCAAGATGTTCCCCGAGAAAATGCCCGGCATACGATTCTGCACAACGCCAGTATTTCGTTATGTCATGCCGTATGCAATAACCGCCGAAGGAATCGTAATTCTGGCTTACGCCCACACAAGCCGACGACCCGGCTATTGGCAAGAACGAATCGAAAGTATTTGAAATAACACCATGACCACCAACCTCCAGAATTGCGGCGGGAGAGGGGACGCCGGAAACACGCGTAGAATGCGCGTGGGACGCGCCGCCGCCAGCGGGGGGGGGGGGGGCACCTAACTGCGTGAACGCGCCTGTGGCGCGTTCTATGCCGCCCTAGCGGGCAAACCAAAGGCGACCTGCCGCGCAACGCGCGCGACGGGCCGCCTTGCGCTTTTTCGTAAACCATAAACAAACCAAAATCAAAACAACAAACAACAAACAAATCTTTAAACCGCCCGCATGGGCAAACTCCGAAAGGAAAACCAAGAATGAACACGAGCAAAATGATTGCAACGACGCTGTGCGTAGCGGCGGCGTCCTTACCATCATGGGGCGAAACGCCAGATGCATGGCTCGCCTACGTGGAGGCGAAAGAGGATCTGTATGTCGATACAGGCGTTGTCGCCAAACGCGGCACGAAGGTGGAGATTTCTCTCGTCTACAACAATGCGACCAAGATGGAAACATCCGTCGCGTTTCCTCCGGACGTTGACGCGATGTTCACGATAACAAGCGAAGTGACGCTGGATGGTACGAATAGCAGCATAAGTGTGACCGGCGATGCGACTGGGAGCAAATCTGGGACATGGAACGGGGCGAGCCTGACGCAAACTCTGTATCTATTCGCAAGAAATGCGAACGGGACTGCGGACAAGTTCAGCCGTGGCAAGTGCTACGGACTGCGTATCTGGCAGGTTCCCGACGGTGAGACGGACTACGTGCTGGTTCGCGACTTGAAGCCGTGTTGTAAAAATGGCGTCGTGGGGCTTTACGATGTCGTAAATGACGAAATCCTCTTTCCCGGGGCGTCCGGTCAGTTTGTGGGCAATGAAATCCCCTCTCAGGAGCCGGATGCCTATCTTGAATATGTCCAGGCGACGATGACCGGCAGTCAGTACATCGATACCGGCGTTGTCGCCAAACGCGGCACGAAGGTGGAGTACAGGGGAACGTATGGAAGCCCAACGCCATCATCGCCCAACCGCGATATCCTTGTCGGCGCGAGCGCGGGTGGAAACAGCAGTGAATGGGGTATTATCCGCAATAGCAATAACAAGATTTCTCTCGTCTACAACAATGCGACCAAGATGGAAACATCCGTCGCGTTTCCTCCGGACGTTGA
>CACZDG010000143.1 GCA_902779865.1 uncultured bacterium | reverse complement strand
CACTCAATGGAAAGCCGTATGCGGGAAATCCGCACGTATGGTTTGACGAGGGGGAAGTCGCATCGGCGGCAACGCCGAGGCGTGGGTCTCTACTCTACAAAGTCGTGAGGTCTTTTCAGCGCGCGTTCGCGCTTGGAATATGCGCGGCCGCGGCGTTTTCGCCGTCGTTCGCGGATACGAACATCACCGAAAACGTCACGCTGACCGAGGATGCCGACTGGACTTCGCACGGCACGGTGAACCTGTCCGGCGGAGTCGTGGTGGACTTGAACGGGCACGACCTCCGGGTGGGCGGGCTCGCTGGGGAAGGGCGGTTCGTCTCTTCCGAAGAACTGATCGTCAACGGAAGCTTCGAGCAGATCGAAGGCGCGACAGGCACACATCAGGATTTCTCGGAAACAGTCTATCCGACGGGGTGGACGACGGCGAATGCTAACTTGGCCACCGTCGGATGGGCAGCCAGCCGTGACACGATATGGAGCAAGAACTTTGACGCCCAGAACGGCAGCCGTTTCGTTTGGTGGTGGTGCAACGACAACACAAGCGGCGGGGCGTCGCTGACGCAGAAAGTGAATGTCGCCAAAGCGGATATCTACCGTCTGTCGTTCTACACCGCCTACAGGCCGGGCGGTAACGTATACAAGAACATGCGCATCCATGTGGACGTCGACGGGAACACGCTCGGCTACGCCGTCTGCTCCACGGCGGCGTGGACGGAGTCTTCGTTCGACGTTCTGCTGGACGTCGGCGAGCACTCCGTCACGTTCCGCTCCGACGGGACGGGCGGCGGGGGCGGTCCCTGCGGCCTTCTCGACAACGTCTCGCTGCGCCGCAGGCCAAACCTCCGCCTCGGGCAGTCGGCGGGCGGAACGTATTCGAGTCCGAACATCGTCGTAGACGCGGACATCGTCGTGCTGGCCGAGTCGCAGTCTCTCAACGGCGATTGCGACTGGAGCGGTCTGGGGGCGGTGAACATCGCGGCGGGGGCGACGATCGACCTCGCCGGACACGATCTTGCAATGAACGGCCTGACGTACGACGTTGCCGCAAGGATGTATGACTCGGAACTGATCGTCAACGGGAGCTTCGAGCAGATCGAAGGCGCGACAGGCACGAGGAACGACTTCTCGAATGCAATCTATCCGACGGGGTGGTCGGCGGCGAATGTTAAATCGGCCTCTGTTGGATGGGCGGCGAGCCGTGATAATATATGGAGCAAGAATTTTGACGCCCAGAACGGCGGCCGTTTCGTTTGGTGGTGGTGCAATGACAACACAAGCGGCGGTGCGTCGCTGACGCAGAAGGTGGAAGTTGTGAAAGCGGGCTTCTATCGTCTGTCGTTCTACTCCGCCTACAGGCCGGGCAGTAACGTATACAAGAACATGCGCATTCACGTGGATGTCGACGGGAACACGCTTGGCTACGCCGTATGTTCTACGGCGACGTGGGCGGAGTCTGCATTCGACGTCCTGCTGGACGCCGGAGAGCATAGCATAACCTTCCGCTCTGACGGGACTGGCGGCGGGGGCGCTCCCTGCGGCCTTCTCGACAACGTCTCGCTGCGTTTTTCCGACGCGGCGATCACGAACTCCAACAACGAGGTGGTTTCCGAGCTGCACGCGAACTTCGCCTCCGGCTGGACGGCGAACGACAGGATTGCGCTCGGCGGCAACCTGAAACTGGTCAAGGAGGGCGCGGGCACGTTCGCGTCGCACAAGGCGCAGACGTACACGGGCGGGACGGTAATCGCAGCAGGCATGGCGCAGCCGCCTGATCCGGCCAATCAAAACGATGCATCGACGGGCGCCAAATTCCCGGCGTTCGGGACGGGGCCGATCACGGTAGCCCAGGACGCGGTTTTCGACATCCGCGCCAACTATGACTACAACGAGGGCTTCAACGCCATGATTCTCGACGGCGGGGCGTTGCGGAACGGCAAATGGCAAATGACCCATACTGACTGGGGTGGGGTTGGAATCTCGGCTCTCATGAAAGACTCGTCGTTGCAGGTTTGGTACACGACGATACTAGGGCGTGGTAAAGGCACGCTCGATCTTGGCACGCACAAGCTTTCCGCAACGATGTCCAACGGGCAGATCCTCTACGTGACGTATCCGGTCCTGTCGAACGGGACGTTCGCCGTGTCGGGCATCGGCTGGGCGAGGTTCGACCATGCCTGCGACATCGACGCGCGGTTCGAGGTGAACAGCCCGATAGCCATTATGGCGGACCTCCGGGTAAGAGACTACGTCGTGACCTATGGCGGGGGCGAGTCCTCCGGCGACAAGGCCCTGAACGTGTACGGCACGTTCCAGCCGAACACCGACATGTTCTACGGCTGCACGATGCTGGACAAGTCGACGATCGACCTTTCGGGGCGGACGACCGCGCTCCCGGCGGAGGCCGTATTCGCAAAATACCAGCCGTCGCGCCTGAGCGTCTCGTTCAAGGAAGGGGCGACGGTGACCGTCCACGTCGACGGGCGCACCGACCTGAAGGAGCTTTCGCGCACGAAGGAGAACGGCGCGTACGCCGGCTATCTCATGAAGTGGAACACGCGACCTGACGCTTCCGTGAAGTTCGTCCTTGACGGCGACGCGGCGCGAAGATACCGTCTTCTCTGCACGGACGGCGGCCTCGTGCTCTGCCCGTCTTCGGGCTTGGAAATCGTGGTGCGCTGACATTCTGAAAGGATTTTGGCATGAACAGGGTCTGCTGCCTCTTTTCAATCTTGGCCGTGGCGATTGCGCATGGCGACGCCGTCACGGTGTCCGTCGACGGGACGCATCCCGGACGCACGCTTCCCAACGTGCAGCAGATGCTGACGCTCTGGCACTTGGAGAAGGGCGCCTACGCGCACGCGGCGCGCAACGCCGAATGGGACGTGACCGAGTTCGCGGAGTACATGGAGATCATGGGGGCGACGGGCGGAAACCCGGCGCGCGACTGCTTCAAGAACCCCGCCGACCGTTCGACGCTCGACGACTACGACTTCTCCCGGCTCGTCTCCGGCTGCCGGAACATCGTGCGCCTCGGCCTGAAGCCGTACCTCAAGCTCGGCAACGTGCCCGGCAAGTTCACGGCCGACTACAACGGCGGCGCCTTCAGCATGAACATTCGCCCGCCCGTGGACTTTTCCGCCTACGGCCTCTACCGCCTCGCGTGGGCGGACGTGAGGAGGGCAAGGTGAGAAATGCCGAAACGGAATTGACAGGAAAAAATCGTATAATATACGCCCAACAGCCCAAGAAAGGAAGAAAGCCATGACAACAGGGCACTCAATGGAAAGCCGTATGCGGGAAATCCGCACGTACGGTTTGACGAGGGGGAAGTCGCATCGGCGGCAACGCCGAGGCGTGGGTCTCTACTCTACGATGCGTTGATAAAAGTGCGTAAAAGCGCAAGAATTCAGGGGAGGGGTAAATTATACGGTCGGCTCACGGGGGGCTGGAAGATGAGGCGGGGCGGATTCGGAGCGGGCGCCCTGCTTTCTGCGGTAATGGGGGCGATGCTGTCGGGCGCAGTCAATGCAACGGATCTCAGTTCGATGCCGGTCGTTTCCGGAACGCTGACGATCAGTGCGCCAGGCGAGTACGTGGTTGACGGAGACGTACAATGCACGACTCTTGCGATAACGGCGGAAGGCGCCGTGACGTTCGTCAATCCGTCGGCGGGCGAAACCAACACCATCCATGTGGGATCGGTCACGAGCGTGGCGAACGCGAGCGCCGCGTTCAATTGCAAGGTGGCGTTCGACGCCGCGTACAACGTGGCGGCGGAAGGGCCGGTCACGTTCGCGGGCGGCGCGACGGCCACGGCGCCGGGCACGACTTCCGGCGCGTACGGCAACGTCCTTTCCGGCGACATCACGTTCACGGCCAACTGGACGCTGCCGGCGGGCGCGGCATATACCGTTCCGTCGGGGGCGAAAGTCTCCGGCATCGATGTTTCTGGCGGGAACGGCTCGCACGTCGAGGTGAAAGAGGGCGGCGCCGCATATTTCAAATCCGTCACTCTCGCCAGCGCCGGCCTTAAAATCGAGGTGTTCGGCGAACTGGACGTGGAAGGGTGGTGTACATGCAACGCCACCGTGAATTATACAAAATTCCCCTCGGACACGTTCTCCACCGGACTTGTGCGCGTGGGCGGCATCAGGCGCACGGGTGGCAACGTTGCCGTTCTCTTCAATGCGAGCGACATCTACATCGGTGCAAACGGCATCCGCAATGAAGGGTCGAAGCACCCTGATTGGTATTGGTTTTACCAATCCGATGCCGTGTATCATGCGTACGACGATTTTGACATCCATGGATCCACGGCAGAACACGCTTTCTGTATCTTCGAAGCCACGGCGACATTCAACACGCACGGCCATGTCGTCACATGGACGGCGAAGATAAATGGAGGCGACACGGCAAAGATCGTGAAGGACGGCGATGGCGTGTTCGAGATGCGTCCAAACGGCATATTCGGAAACAATGCTGACGGCGTCAAGGTGATGCCTATAGAGGTGAGGGGTGGCGTGTTCAAGCAGGGCAACGCGGTAGTCACTGGTCCTGTGACGGTGCGCGGGGGCGCGACGCTTGCCGTGGCCGACGGCGTGACGATTGCAAACGCCATTACGCTCGAATCCGGCGCCACGCTGGAATTCGGGGCTGGCGCCGTGGTTGGCGGCGCGGTCACATGGCCGGAGGGTGACATATACATCTGTGCGAAGGAGACGGGAATTCTTATTCCGTCCGGCGTGACAGACGAGGTCCTGGCAAGGATGTCGCTTTCTCCCGCAAGCGTCGGAGGAACGCTCGAAGTGGTGGACGGCGCGCTTGTGTTCACGAGCGACAACCATGCCGTCTATACCTGGAGGGGGGGCGTGGACGGCAGGTATTCCACGGCGGGGAACTGGCTTCTCGACGGGGCGACTGCGGTTTCTGCACCGGGCGCGCAGGATGTCGCGCTCTTCACTCCGTCTTCGAATGTCGTCGTGGTTCTCGACGGTGACGCGGCCATTGCGGAGCTACGCGTGTTCGGGTCCGATTCCGTGACTTTCGTCAACCCAAGCGCCGCCGAGACGAACACCATCCGCATGGTGCGAATGCGGACGGGGGAGGGTGTGAACACGACGTTCAACTGCAAGGTGGCGTTCGACGCCGCGTACAACGTGACTGCGGAAGGACCGGTCACCTTCGCGGGCGGGGCCACGGCCACGGCGCCGGGAACGACTTTCGGCGCATACGGCAACGTGCTGAAAGGCGACATCGCTTTCACCTCGGCCTGGGTGCTGCCAGCAAGCGCGGCATACACCGTTCCGGCGGGATCGCGCGTGACGGGCACGAACGTCTCGGGCGGCAACGGCTCGTCCATCCTCGTCGAGGAGGGCGGCGTTGCGAAGTTCGCGTCCGCGACGCTTGGAACGAGGGGCCTCCGCATCACCGTACACGGCGAACTGGAAATCGACGGATGGTGTACCTGCAACGCGACGGACGATACGTTTGCGTTGTTTCCGTCGGAGACGCTTTCAACCGGCGTTGTGCGCGCCGGCGGCTTCAAGCGCACCGGCAACCAGGTGGTACAGGGCATAAACGCGAACAACGTGTACATTGGCGCATACGGCCTGTACGAGGACGGATCGGGGTCACGGGACTGGTTCTGGTTCCAAAAGACCGATGCCGTGTATCATGCGACCACCGACTTCGCAATCGCGGGATCGAGCGCGAAAAGTGCGTTCGTCATCTATGCCCCGCTCACGTTCAATACCCACGGCCACACCGTCACCTGGACGGCGAAGATGACCGGAGGTAACGACGGGGATAACAACGGAATGATTGTGAAGGAGGGCGACGGCGTATTCGTGATGCAGCCGGCGGGCATGGTAAGAGCGGATAACGCTGTCACCATCAAGACGATTCCCATAGAGGTGAGGGGCGGAACGTTCAGGCAGGGCAACGCGATAACCACTGGCCCTGTGACGGTGCGCGGGGGCGGAACGTTCGAGGTGGTGGACAACTTGGCGGCGCCAAATGCCGTGACGCTTGAAGCTGGCGCCGTGTTGGCGCTTGGCGCGGGTGGATCTGTCGCCGGCTCGATATCCACTCCGGCCACGGGCACGGCCACGGTGAAGCCGCACGGTGATTTTTCAGGATTGACCGGATGGAAGGCCTCTGTCACGCTGGGCGTGTTGGCGGCGGATGCGGATGTGGCCGCGCTTTCGCTTGACGCAACGGGAATAACATTCCCGTCCAGAGGGTGGCAGGCGAAGCTGATGCGCAGCAACGACAGCCTTGACATCGTGTTTTCCAAGTCCGGGATGATGGTTCTCGTCAAGTAGCGAACATCCCAGCGACCCCAATCGCCAAATCGCAAACCCCCGCAGACGCCAGAGGTCGCCAATCCCGGCTTGCCTCGCAGACGGGATTTTTGTATAATCTGCCCCGTGAGGCTGATGGCGACAGACGCGCACAAGAGGAAAGGGCTGATGGTCGGAGTCAGATGAAGACGCGAATTGGATTGGCAGCCGCGACGCGGCTGGGATGTATTTCGAGATTCTCAAGAAGAGAGTTAGTCAGTTTAAAAAATCAGAAGAAGGGAGGCGCATCATGTGCAAAGCAGTTGAGGAATTCGCGGAACGCCGTGCGGCCGAGGGCATTGCCGAGGAAACGCACGGAACCGCGCTAAAACGCCGCGTGAGGACGCGTTGGAAGGACTTTGGACTTCTGACATCGGACTTCGAGAATCGTCTGTTATTCAAACTTTTACGTGAAGACCGTTCCCGGCGTGACGATCAAGCGCACGGCAATCGGCCTCATGATCATCGTCAAGTAACGACGCGCGCAACTACACGTTCTACATGTTCTACACGGACAAAAGTGAAATCTAAAACGAAACCCACCTCGGTCCGCCCGGTGGTCGGCCTCTACCGTTTGGTAATGGCGGGCGGCTCGCCGGGACGGCTCGCCCCACCATGCGGTTTTTCAAGGTGGTGGTGGTGTGCAATCTGTCCCATTCCTGTCACAAAAAGTGTGACAAAAGTGGGGGGAATGTCGCGAAAAAAAAAAGGAAAATTAGTTGAAGTGAGGTTACTGTCTTTGGTATAATGCTACCGCTTTTGCACACCCTAAGAAACATATAGATCATGCTGATAAAAAACGACATGAGAAACAAAATAAAAATGGTCCAAAATCGGGCGGCAAGACTTTTGCTGATTCCGGTAGTCGCGTTTATGTTTGCGTACACGGCGCAGGCGGTAGGCCTTTCCGGAGTCTATACCTACAAGCTCATTTTGCGCGACGACCTGGGATTCGCATTGAGCGGGACGGACACGGACGCCGGCGACGAGAGGGTGTCCTCCAACTACAAGATTGAGGTGTACACTTCCGATGGCGTGAAACTGAATGTTCAGGTTAAGGACGCGGTACTCGGCGGCGGGGGGACCGTGGGGCATAACTGCGCGGTTACCGTGCCCGTTGGCGAGGGTTCCGGCTGCGCGAAGGTCGGCGAACAGCTGACGCTTGTGGTCACGACAAAGTATTCCGGCTCAGAAAGATTCCGTTCATCGAAGGTTCTGCCCCCCGTTGGTGGAACGATGGGCTTCGCCCATGCGCCGGTCGGCGCGTTCTGGTCGGATCCCGCGGACACGGACGACGGATGGAACGTCTGGCTGCGCACTGTTGAAATGTATGCTCCTTCTCCCATTGGCGGGCTTGATGACGACTACGACGAAGACGGGCTCTCCAACGTTCGTGAATACCAACTCGGAACCGATCCCGCAGGCAATGTGCTGGGGTTGCCGAACATGCCCGAATTCAGCATTGAAGAGCAGGATGGCGCATACAAGGTGAGCTTCAACTACGGCTGGGGCCATGTCTATTCGATCCGCACCGTTGAAGGCACTGCGGCTGTCGGCAAGGACGGACAGGACCTTGAGCTGTACGAGAGCCTTGAAAGCCTCAGTGCGGGCACGGCGTTTGGAAAGTATTTCTACGACTCGGACTACAACACAGGGAAGAAGGAGTTCTTCGTCAAGAAGCCGACGCTTGACGGGGTTTTTCTAATCGGCCTTGCGGTGGACGGGCGGCTGCAGGAGTACATCCAGGTGGGGGAGGATGCGTCGTCCGTGTTGGTCACGCCGGGGTTCCCGATCGAGTACGAAACCGAGGCGGCGGCTACGGCTGCGAAGACGAAAGCCGAAGTCGCGCCGAGCGAATCGGTGACGACGGTTCTCACGGGCGACGGCATGTCTGACGGCTACAAGGCGAAGTTCACGGTGGAGGTTTTGCAGGAGGACGGCAAGTGGTTTCTTGCCGCCCAGCTGACGCCGACGGCGTGGACGAACCTCATGGAGAACGCGACCGCCGCGACGCGGCAGATTCCCGTTGCGGAAATTGCGCAGCTTCCAATGGGGGTGACGACGAACGTAGTGCTCACTGGCTGCACGCCAGGTTTCTACTATTCTCTCCACTCCGGCGCGACGCTTTCCGGCATCGCGGCGGATGCGGAAGCGGAGAATATCGGCGTCCTCTGCGGCGCGGACGGCGTGGTTGAGTTTCCGAAGGTGGTGAGGCCTAGCGAAGGTGCGGGCTTCTTCAAGGTAAAGGTAGAGGTGAAGAAAGATTAGTTTTAGCCACAAAGAACGCAAAGAACACAAAGGCCTTGCGGCAAAATAGAAAACGGACAACAATTGAAAGGAATAGCAGTATGAAGAGAAAGTCTATAGGAAAAGAGCTTTTGGCCTTTTCGCTCCTGTTGCCGATTGCGGCGGGGGCGGTGCCGGTGCTACCGTATGGAACGCATCTCGTGACGGGTTCGTTCCGAGGCAACTACAACACGGTGCTGCGCGATTTCGGTTCGGCGAAGCTGAGGGCCCAGCGCTCGGACGGCACGGTGATCGCCGAGTCGCCAGTCGCGTCCGCCAACGCCGAGGGCGTCAATTTCATCCTTTCGATTCCGGTCGCTACCGCGTCCACGGCGAAGTCCTGCACGGTGGGCGAGACGCTCGACTGCGTGTTGGTGACGCAGGAGGGGACGCTGGACGTGCCGAATTCGCTGAAGGTCGCCTCGCCGATCAAGGTCGGAAAAGTGACGTTCAACTGCACGGAGGTGAAGAGCTACACCAATCCCAAGGACGGCACGGTCGTGGAGATTCCCACCGCCTACATCGACGAGGCGCAGTGGTATCTCGATACGTACATGAACGGCGGCGCCTACGATCCGTGGGCCGACTACGACAACGACGGCATCAGCAACTACGGCGAGTTCCTGGCCGGCACGATTCCGTTCGACGAGTCGGACTACCTTCGCGTGAAGGAGTTCAAGGCGAAGGATGGAAAGTTCGCGCTGAAGTTCGAACACGTGGGTGGCCACGTTTACGCGGTTTCCTCCGCGAACACGCTCGCGAAGCCGACATGGGCGAAGAAGCGCGTGCGCAAGGAAGCCAAGGGCGCGGAGCTTGATCAGGTCATGGCCGACGGCACTGACGGCGACGTGGGCGAGACGGAGATATTCATCACGCCCGTCGGCGGCGCCACGAGCGAGTTCTTCAAGCTGGAGGCGAAGTGATGAGTTGTGAGTTGTGATTGAAAGGAAAGAAATGAAAACTGCTGTTTACAGATCGTCTCTTTTGTCCCTGTCGTCCCTTCTACTGCCGCTTTCCATCTACGCGGTGCCGCGCGTGACCGAGACGCTGGTGCTTTCGGAGGGATGGAACGCGGTGTACATCGAGTGTACGCCGACCAATGCGACGTGTGAAGCCTTCTTCCGCGACACGCCGGTGATTTCGGCGGCGGCGTTCCGCAGCGGCGTATACTCCGAGACCGCCCAGTACGACGAGAGCGGCAACGAGAAGTTGCAGGCGGAGCTGCCCTATCTGCAGTGGAACCGTGGCGAAGAAAGCGCCTCGGCGCTCCAGTCGATCATCGGCGGCAATACGTTCCTGCTCTTCGCCACGAACTCGGCGAATATCACCTTCGAGGGCGTGCCGGCCGTGCCTAAGATGACGTGGCACAAGGTCTCGTCCTCCGAGTCTGTGGAATCTTTCAACATGGCCGGCGTATCGACAGCCCAAGAGACGATCCCCATCAAGGACTACTTCGGCGAAGGTCCGTTCGGCATGTCGTCCTCTGGCAGGGCGATCTACTCCATCTATGGCACGAATCCGGATAGGCCCGAAATAAAGGATGCGGAGCATGGCGGCTTCGGGCGGTTGACGCCAATCGCCAAAGGCAAGGCGTATGCGCTCACGTCAACGAGTTCATGCGACTGGCCGGGCGTAATCGGCGTGATGGGCGATTCCGTTTCCTTTTACAATGGAGACAACTACGCATCCATCAAGGTCATGAACTGCGGCACGACGAACCACACGTTCAGGTTCACGATGGTGAGTTCGAAATCGGTGTCCGGCGAGGAGCCGCCGCCCATCTCGCGCCGGCTGCCGCGCGTCGATGCGATCAGCGAGCCGGGCTACACGAACGTTGACGTGTCGGTTGCCTGGGACGTTCAGCTGAAAGCGGGCGAGGTTACGGAGCAGATATTCAGCATCGACCGTTCCAAGGTCGATGCCTCCACGGAATACGGGGCGATACTGGTGATAGAGGATCTCGGCCCCAGTAAGATGCGCGTGCGCCTGCCGATCTATGTGGCTCCGGTCTCCGCGAGCGCCGTCGCCTATCCCACCGGACTCTGGGTCGGCCAGATCGCGCTCACGCAGGTTTCCGGGATCGACGATACCAATGCGATTCCAGTCCAGGCCGGCGGGCAGATGAAGATGAGCGTGATGATGCACGTGGACACGAACGGCGTCTGCAGGCTCCTCCAGCGCGTCGCGGCCGGCGTCGACACGAACGGAACGGCGAGGCTCTTCAGGGAACTTGCGGACGTCCCGGCGGATGTCGAAGGGGCAAGGCGCTTCTCGACGGTGATGATGAGCGTCGACACTCCCGTTGTCGCGGCGGCTGAGGGCTCGGCGTTCGGCGACGACGCGGACTTCTCGTGGACCATCGCCCCGACGGCGCGCGACAATCCGTTCCGCCACGCATGGCATCCGGACCACGATGGCAAGACGGCGGACTATAAGGGCCCGGCTCCTTCGGGCGACGACTTCGCCAAC
>CACZDG010000142.1 GCA_902779865.1 uncultured bacterium | reverse complement strand
TGCGGTCTCGGCGCTGGAAGGTTCCTATATTCGCTCCAAGGGCGTTCTGCTCATCGTGCAGTAGCAAACACGCTCCGTGTTTGAGCGCCGCAGGCTTCACTCCGCTCCGGAAGGTAAGAAATGCCGAAACGGAATTGACAGGAAAAAATCGTATAAGAAACGTTCAACAGCCCAAGAAAGGAAGAAAGCCATGACAACAGGAAAAGCACTCAATGGAAAGCCGTATGCGGGTAATTCGTGTGTGCGGCATGACGATATGGCGGGCGCTCCGAGATGTTTGGGGTGTTTTGCTCCATTCTGCAAAAAGAGTCTCATAGGATTCCTGGCGGCCGCCGTCGCGGTGGTGCTTTCATTCACGGCGTCGGCCGGCGAGGTGTCGCCAGACCAGGCGAAGGCCGCCGCGCGGGCGTGGCTGGCGAAGTACGGCCACATGGAGGAGACGCGTCTTGGCGCACTTGCGGGGAAGGAGCCGACCGCGTACAAGAACGCCGACGGGCGCACGCTTTTCTACGTGATCGACCTCGAAGGGGGCGGCTACGTCGTCGCGTCCGCCAACACGAAGATATCGCCTGTGGTCATGTTCACGGACCAGGGCACGTTCGACCCGAATCCCGAGAATCCGGCGTACGCGATGCTGATGGGCGACATGGCCGACCGTCTCGAGGCCGTGGACGAGTACGAGGCGAAGAAGGCGTCCTCCGGCAAGCGCCTCGCCGCCGGCGCCTCGTCCCAGACCGAGGACGAGAAGGAATGGGCGGCCCTCGTGGCCGGCAAGCCGGTCGACTACGGCGAGAAGGCGCGCGAGGCGCTTCGCGCCAAGGCCCAGGCGGGCGGTCGCCGTCTGGCCGCCAGTGAATCGACGCTTCCCTTCGCGAACGAGCCGGACGGCCTGCGCGCCCCCCAGATGATCCGGGCGATATGGAACCAGGCCGGCAGCTGGAACGGCATCGCGATCGAGAACCACTATACGCCGGACTGGCGCGCCTGCGGCTGCGTCGCCACGGCCTACGCGCAGGTGGCGCACTACTGGAGGTGGCCGAAGCACGTCGAGCCAATCGAGAACCGCGGCCAGGAGCCTTTCTACAGAAAATGCGCGGTCGATGGCGTCGAGACGAACCTCTGGCTCAAAGGCGGCGACTACAACTACGATCTCATGCCCGGCAACAGGGGGTTCATAACGAGCGCAGAGGAATGCGAGGCGATCGGCAAGCTTGTCTACGACACGGCGGTCGTGTGCGGCGAACACTGGGTCGGCGGCGGCGCCGGTTCGAGCACGCGTGCTGCGAAAGCCCCGTTCGTAAAAGTGTTCGGCTATGCAAACGGCCTCGAAGGCTGGCCCGGACTTAACAACACGCCCACGGCGCCCAACGTTCCGGGATACGAGGGCTATTACGGCAATTGGGGCGAGCGCATAAAGATGACTCTCGACGCGCTGCTCGGCGGCTTCGACGGCGGCATGCCGGCCACGGTCGGCGTTGACGGACATTCAATCTGCGCCGGCGGCTACAGGTATGTCGCTGGAAAGCTCTATGTCCTCTTCAACTTCGGCTGGACCGGCTCGGCGTGGTACTCGTTCCTCAACCGCGACGAGTCGCTCAGGGGATTCAACCGTGTGCGTTGGGTATCGCAAAACATCCACCCGACCATTCCGGGCATCGTGTTCTCCGGCCGCGTGTACGACGCCAAGGGCAACCCCGTCGTCGGCGCCACGGTAGAACTTGACGGAGATTTCTGGAGCGGCGAAGGCAAGACCGTCATCGCTCATACGAACGCCGTCGCCAGATCGAACCAGTACGGAATGTACCACTTCCGCCTGCAGTATAAAGACCAGCAGGGCGAAACCCACCACGACGGCCGCTTCACGGTGAAGGCCAGCTATGCCGGGCTCGTCGAGAGCGACGAGAGGACGGAGGAGCGCTCGAAGGACTGGATTCTGTCGGGCAGTTATGCAGGGGCGCATCCGTGGAAGGCCGACAACGTCTATGGCGTGAATCTGACGCTTGACAAGCCCACCGGCCGCTCGGTGAAGTCGATTTCCGTGACCGGCCCGGCAGAGGTTGTTTCGGGCGAGAAGGCGCAGTTCGCCGCCACCGTCGAACTCGACGACGGAACGACGATCGAGGGAGAGGCCATGAAATGGTCGTTCGCGGGCGACACGACGAGTTCGACCGTGGACGACTGGACGGGCGAGGTGACGGCCGGCACGGTATTCGGCCGCACGTCGAAGGTCCGCGCCACGCTGTCGCTTCCCGGCGACGAAACGGTCACGTCCGGCGAGGCGGCCTTCGCGGTTACGCAGCCTGCCGGCTACACGGAGGACGTTCCCGACTATTTCGTCGAATGGGCGCAGCCGGAAAGCGCGCTCTACGTCGATACCGGCGTGATCGGCAGGAGCGGATCCGCCATCGATCTGAAGATGTCCGTCGCTGGCGGCGGAAACCCAACCATGGCGGGCTCGCGCGTGTGGGACGACGCAAAGGGCACGTTCGGACAGGACCAGGTCAACATCTTCGGCAGGTACTGGGGCGAGCAGATATTTCTTCCCGCCGGCTACTCCATCAACCATGGCTGGGCCCTTGCCGGCTACGGCGACATCGTGCGCATCGTGCAGACGAACGACCTCGACGGCGTGGCGCGCGCGACGCTGATCCACGGGAACGGCGCCATGGAGCACGGCACCGTCGACCTGCGCGGCACCGAAGTCGTCACCAACATCGAACATGTCGCAGGCAGCACCTATGAAAACGACGGCGAAGTCACCGTCATCGAACCATACGACATAACCACCGTCGTCACCAACGTGACGGACTCCGCGGCGGTGGACACGAAGATCACGATGTATCTCTTCGCGACGCACTACAAGGATCTCGCGAAAGTCGAGCACTACAACGACCGTCCGGTGGACCACCACTTCGGACGGCTCTACCACTTCAAGGCGTATCACGCGGACGAAAACGGCGCGTACCAGCTCGTCGGCGACTTCAGGCCGTGCGTGAAGGACGGCGTCGTCGCGATGTACGACAGCGTGACGAAGAAGATCCGTTATCCGCAGGGCGGCGGCAAGCTCAAGGCAGGGCCGATCGCGTACGGCTCCTCGCTTTCGAGGGCACCCGGCAGCGAATCGCTGCACGGCGCGACGGTGTGGGGCAAAATTTCGTATGGATACCAGCGCGTTGGTATGTACAGAAGCTGGCGTCTCGCGTCCGACTGGCGCGACCTCGATGTCGGCGACTACGCCTACATGGGCGTTGGCGACATATCAAACCTCGGCGGCAACCAAACCGCGTGGCAGAACGAGAATCTGCGCTGGTCGCAGGTGCGCTTCGACGGCTGGTTCAACGTCTCCGCCGACAAGGCCGGCACCTGGTCGATCCGGCAGGGCTACGACGACTACTTTGCGTTCTTCATCGACGGCGAACTCGTTCTCAACAACGGTACGTTCAATGCCGAAGCCAATGCCACGGTCGAAGTATCCGAAGGCTGGCACCGTTTCACCATTGTCGCCGGCGACACGTACGGCGGCTACGGCGGCGGATGGGACTGGGGCGACGGCGTGGCGAGCACGCCGATGGCGATCACGGTGAATGGCGCCAAGTACGCCTTCAACACGGAGAACTTCCCGCAGGGGACGGACGAGAACAAGGTGACGCTGACGGCGGACGCCGACTGGTCCGCGCTCGGCTTGATCCAGCTCGACGGCACGACGATCGATCTGAACGGACACAACCTGACGATCGAGGACGTCGCAATCGGCAACGTGCTCGGGGGGGCGTCCATCGTCAACTCCGCCTCGACGCGCTCGACGCTTTCGTTCACGGGCGATCCGGCGAAGTTCATCGCGGAGAAGGGCGATCTCATCGTCGGGCTCGGCAGTGATATTCTCGTTTCGCGCGCGGGCGTGCCGGCCGGAACGGCGGTCTGGACGGGCGCGGCGGGCGACGGCGACGCCTCCAACATGGCGAACTGGCAGGACCCGACAACCGGCGAGGCCGTCGAAGACCTCATCAACCGCAAGATTTCCATCTCCGGCACAGGCCTTGAAGTCCAGGCCGCGATCGGCTCGGCGACTTGGATGCGCGTGGCCAACGGCGCGTCCATCGGCGATGTCACGCTCGCGGCGGACTGCGACTGGAGCGCACTCCCCGGCGACATTGAAATCACGGGAACGGTGAACCTCAACGGACACAAGCTGACGATTCCGTGGCAGCCGACGGTGAAGAACGGCGGCGGGTTCGTCAGCGGCGGCGTCGAAGGCTCCGAAGTGGCGTTCGCCCTGCCGCACGAGGCAAGCCGCGCCTTCTCCTATTCGGAGTTCAAGACCGCCGTTGCCGGCCTCAACGTGGCGAGCGACGTCAGGTACACGCTCGCCAAACTCGACGCCGGCGAGATGGACGTCAATGAAAGCGGAGAAATCCTGGTCGGCAACGGCGCGGGCGATCTCGCGGGCTACTACCAGACGGCGGGCGTCGCGTGCCTCAACGCGCAGCCGCGCTTCGGCGCGAACGGCGGCGACGCCGTCGTCACCGTGGCGGGCGGCAGCCTGATCGGCGCCGCGCACTGGGTTCCGTTCGGCAACCGCGGCGGCACGGGCGAGCTCAACGTTACCGGCGACGGCAACGTCGAGTTCCAGACAGCCATCATCGCAGGCAACGAAGGAAACGGCAATCGCGGCACGCTGAACGTGTCCGGAAACGGAAAACTCGCCACACGCGAGTGGATTTCGGTTGCTCCAGGTCCTGCGAATACGCACGGCGTGATCAACCTTTCCGAAAACGGATCGATCAGCGCGGGCACGGCCGTCACCGTCGGCGAGAGCAACGGTAACACGGGCAGGCTCAACATCAATGGCGGCACGTTCTCCTGCGGCGAAATGCTCCAGCTCGGCTGGTACAACGGATCGAAGGGCTATCTGAACATCACCAACGGCAGCATGTCCGTCAACAACAACAACAAAGCAGACGGATTCGCCATCGGTCGCGACGGCTACGGCGAGGCGTACATATCCGGAAGCGCCAACATCCAGTTCAATGGCTTGGGGAGAGTCGGCTGGGGCGGCAACACCGGCACGGGCTATCTGACGATGGATGGCGGCACGCTGACTTCGCTCAACAAAGTATTCGTCGTCGGTGACTGGGGCAGAGGCTATTTCACGCAGAACGGCGGCGACGTGAGGGTGCCCAACGCCGATTTCCAGGTCGGCCAGTGCCGACAGAACAACGGCATCCCCAGCGCAGGCGTCTATACCATGAACGGCGGCACGCTGCAGACGGGGTGGTGGACGCATATCGGCTGGTACGGCGAAGGCGTCATCGATCAGAACGGCGGCGCGATCACGGTTTCCGGCCATAACAACAACTGGGTATGCTTCGGCAGCGACTCCACGGGAAGGGGAACGTACCTCATGAAAGGCGGCGAGCTGAACGCCTACACCGGCGTCGGGGCGGCGAAGCTGGGGCGCGGCGAGTTCGTCATGGACGGCGGCACGGTCTCGACGCCCGTAGTGGCTGAATTGACGCCCTCCGACGCGGCCGGGGGTAACACGGGGGTGTCCGCGGTCGGCCTCGGCGGCGGCACGCTCAAGTCGACGAGCGAAGGCGCGAAGGGCGGCAACAAGGCTATCACCTGCATCGACAAGCTCTCTTACACCGGCGGCTTCACGCTCGACACGAACGGCAGGGACGTCGAGATGACGGACAACACTGTCGCTTCCGTCTGGCCGGGCAGTTCGTTCGCCAAGGCCGGCGACGGTACGCTGACGGTGGACGAGTTCCCGGCGGCCGACACGGTGAAAGTGAAGAGCGGCACGCTCGCGCTCGCGTCGGGCGGCGCCGACAGGTCGCGCTCGCGTCTTCCCTACACGCTTGCACACCGCTGGAGCTTCAATGACGGTACGCTCGCCGATTCGGTCACCGGCAGCGCCGCCGACGTGGCGACGGCCGGCGCCTACGAGGTCGCCGAAGACGGCACGTTGCGTCTGCCGGGCGGAGGGAGGGACGCCGGCCATGTCGATCTCGGCACCAACAGACTCCCGTCGGACAGCGTGACGGTCGAAATGTGGGCGACGCTCGCGGAAGACAAGGTCTGGACCAAGCTCTTCAGCATCGGCAGCGGCACGGGCAACATCCTCGCCTTCACGTTCCACCGCGATTCCAACGACGGAATATGGAGCCTCGACGTAAATCCCGACGGCGGCACGTGGGCCGGCATGGACTCTCTCAAGGCCGGCGTTCCGTACTATTTCGCCATGACGCTCGACTACGACGGCTCGGCGACGCACTTCAAGATATACTGCTTCAACGCCGAGACCGGCGCGATCGTCGGCACGATCCAGCGTTCTCTCTCCGGATGGAGGTTGTCCGAGAAGATACCGACGAGCTATTTCGTTCTCGGCTATTCGTTCTGGAACGATCACGACGCGGCGGTTGCATTCGACGAAGTGCGCGTCTGGGACGGCGCGTTCACGACGGCGGATGTCTGGGAGAGCGTCAAGAAAGGCGCAAACGCGGACCTCGACTTCGACGGGGAATACGCCGACGCGATCGAGCTCGGCGCGGCGACGGATGCGACGCTCGCGCACCGCTGGAGCTTCGACGACGGCACGCTCGCCGATTCCGTCACCGGCAGCGCAGAGGGGACGCGCAACGTCGGCGACAATGAGATCAGCAGCGGCATGCTGCACTTGCCTGGCGGCGCCAAGAACACGAGGCACGTCGATCTCGGCGCCAATCCGGTCACGACGGACAGCGCCTCGCTCGAGTTCTGGTTCACGCCGCGCGCGAATACGGTGTGGACGAAGCTGTTCTGCCTCGGAAGGGATACCGGCAGCGTCGTCACCTTCACCATGTTCCGCGACAGCAACGGCGGAGCTTCGGGAGTGGATATCGCCCCCGGCGGCGGCACGATCTACGGGACGGGTACGCTTGCCGTCGATGCGAAGTACTATGCGGCGATGACGTTTGACTACGACGAGGCGACCGGCACGACTGTGGTCAAGGCGTATTGCTACAACGCCGATACCGGCGCCGCGGTCGGCGCGATCTCGCAGACGCTTCCGAACTGGAAGCTGACCGAGAAGATCGACCAGACGTATTTCTGCCTCGGCGCGTCGTTCTGGAACGATCCCGACGCGGCAATCGACGTGGACGAAGTGCGCGTGTGGAACGGGGCGCTCTCGCCGGCCATCGTCTATCGCAACCTCAAGAACGGCCCTGGCGTCGCGCTGCCGACTTCGGAAGATGGCAACCCGGATGTTGCCGTGCTCGATCTCGGCGGAAAGACGCTCGAGCGTTCGTCGCTCTCGCTGAAGTCCGGCACGGTGCAGAACGGCACGCTCCGCATCACCGGTACGGTTGACTTCGCCGTCGGCGACTACATCGTGAACAGGGGCACGATCGACCTGTCGGGCTCGTTGGTGCGGATTGCCGACCCCGAGAATGTGCGTTCCGGAGTGTTGATCAAGTGCCAGGACGGCGGCGCAATCACCGGCGTGCCGAAGCGCGGCAACCTGCCCAGGGGCTGGATTGTGCAGGTCGTCAACGGCGATCTGGCGCTGGTTAGAAGCGGTACACGTATCATCCTGAGGTAACGCGGAGCATTGTGGAATGATGGTGCGCCAAGCAAAGCTCGGCAGAACTAACAGAATGAAAGGAATCTGTACGGCAAAGAAAACGACGTGAGAAGGGCAAGGTAAGAAATGCCGAAACGGAATTGACAGGAAAAAATCGTATAATAAACGTTCAACAGCCCAAGAAAGGAAGAAAGCCATGACAACAGGAAAAGCACTCAATGGAAAGCCGTATGCGGGAAATCCGCACGTACGGTTTGACGAGGG
>CACZDG010000141.1 GCA_902779865.1 uncultured bacterium | reverse complement strand
GTGCCGCTTTGCCTGACGTTCGACGTGAACCGGGGCGACCGCCTCGACTACCTCGTTTCGCTCGACTCCGCGCAGGAGAACTTCAAGGCGTACATGGAGGCCTACCTCAAGCCGGACAATCCGCGCCGCTCTGCGAAGATGAAGATGCACGACATGAACTCCACGCTCATCCGCACGGCGAACGGCCGTTCGATCCTCGTGCAACACGACGTCGCCTCACCACGCCCGTACACGCGCATCCAGCTCGTCAGCGGCACGAAGGGCACGATCTGCAACTATCCCCTGCGCATCGCGCTCGAGGAGAAGACCGGTGACGGGAAGGCGCACAAGTGGTGTGACGAGAAGCGCACGGCCGAGATCCAGCAGAAATACCGCCATCCGCTCTGGAATACGATGGGAAAGCTCGCCAAGCGCGCGGGCGGACACGGCGGGATGGATTTCATCATGGACATGCGCTGGGCCTACTGTCTTCAGCAGGGACTCCCGCTCGACATGGACGTGTACGACCTTGCGGCGACGTGCTGCCTCTGCGAGCTGACGGAAAAGTCATCCACCCACAGGTCGATGGCCTGCGACATTCCCGACTTCACACGTGGCGCGTGGCGCACAAACAAGCCGATGGGAATTGTCGATATCGACCTCCAGAAGATGGGCTTCAAGCCAGAGCTGCCGCAAGGCTCCAGCCAATCTAGCTAATCTAACTAATCTAGAACTTCTAGCAAACCACTGAAAGGGAAAAGACAATGAAAAAAATTGGATTAATTATATCCGCCACGATTTCTGCGTTTTCACTCGCCGCCGGTGCCGCGCCGCGTACCGGACCGTGGACGAAGGAGCAGGCGTGGGAGTGGTACAACGCGCAGCCGTGGATCCGCGGCGGACAGCGAGCGGCGTTTCGAGGAGATGGACCGCGAACTCGCCCTCGCCGAATCCATCGGCTTCAACGCCGTGCGCGTGATCATCGCGGAGGACAACGGCTTCGCCGTGTGGTGCGAAGACCGCGCCGGCTACATGCGCAACCTCGAGCGCTTCCTCGCCCTCTGCGGGAAACACAGGATCCGCGCCATCCTCTGTCTCGGCAACGACTGTTCGCGACCGAAGGAGCTGTGGTCCGTCCCCAAACCCGGCCCGCAGCCCTACGACGTCGGCTACCACGGCGGACGCAAGAAGAGCCAGCACGGCAGCTTCCCCGGCGCGATCGGCTTCATCAGCGCGGACGATCCAGAGCTTCGCCCGAAGTTCTTCCAGATGTGCGGCGAGGTGATGGAGAAGTACAAGGACGACGACCGCGTCCTCTTCTGGAACATCTGGAACGAGCCGGGCAACAACGGGCGCGGCAAGGTGTCCGCCCCGCTCATCAAGGAGATGTTCGAGCTCGCATGGAAGGTCGGCGTAAAGCATCCGTGCGCGGCGGACCTCTGGCGCGGAAAACTGGAGCCGAACATGGAGACCGCCGAGGGAATCGCCGCCGCGTGGAGCGACATCATCAGCTACCACTCCTACAGCTCGCTCCACTCGCAGATCAAGTTCGCAAAGGAACTCAAGGCGAAGTTCGGGCGCCCGATGGTCAACACCGAATGGCTCGCGCGCATACTCGGATGCGACGTGCAGGACTGCTATCCGTTCTTCGCGCAGGCGAAGATCGGTTGTACGTGCTGGGGATTCGTCGCGGGCAAGTACCAGACGTACGAGCCCTGGGAGAGCATGTGGCGTCATATTGAGAAGGGCGGCGGGAAGAACTACAAGATGACGAAGTGGTTCCACGACCTGTTCCGTCCGTCGCTCCGTCCCTACGACCCCGAGGAAATCGACATCATCAAGCACGTCAACGCGCAGATGGACGCGGAGCTGAAGGGCGAGTCGCTGCGCGCGAAGATCGCGAAGAAATGCAAGATTGTGCGCGAGGATATGTGGCATGGCTATCGCCGCACGCATTTTGACTTCAATGGACGCAAGGCATGGATTGTCGAACCGTCCCTTGCGCCACTGGTAGGGTCACGCGTCCCGCGTGACCGCGACGGCATGCAATGGATATGGAGCATACTCTGGCCCGATTTCAACGTTGAACGTATGCACGTGACCGATCTACTCAAACGCGGATTCCACTATGCGTACATCGACGACCTCTTCGACACGCGCATGGACGATGCGGGCGTCGCGGCTGCTGCTGCGTTCCAATCGTTCCTGGTGAAGGAACTCGGCTTCGCGCCGAAGGCGAACCTGATTGGCATCAGCTGGGGCGGGTTCATGGCGGCGCAGTACGCGGCGGCGAAGCCGGCGAACGTCGCGAAAATCTACTTCGACAACGCGCTCCTGACATTCGACGGCTACACGCCTCCGGCGAAGGTGGGTCTGGGGCCGTGGGCGGACGCGACGGAGCGCGTCCCTCCCGCATGGCGCGACGATCCGAGGATGCCTGTCAATCTTGCGCCCGCGCTTGCGAAGGCCGGCATAAAAGTCTTGCTCGTGTACGGCACCTCCGACATTGCCGTGAAGCCTTCCGTCAACTCGGCGGCATTCGCCGCGAAGTTCAAGGCGGCGGGCGGAGATGCGAAGGTGCTGGTCCACGCGGAGTATGGACACCACCCGCACGGCGTGGAGCCCGGCGAGGCGAAAATCGTGTTGGATTTCTTCTGAAACGAAAGGATCGGACGATGAAAAGACTCGTAGGCCTTCGAATGGCTCTTCTCACAGCGACGCCGCCTGATCCGATGACACGTCAACTGCGCCCCGCTGAAGTAGGGCGAAACTTCTCCCTACGGTGTACGTGCGAATCTTCGTTGGTGTAAGCGCGATATCTCGCAAGTGCAAGCAGTTGTTTTGCCGCCAGTCTTTTTTGTTTTGCCGTCAAATTAATATTCATTCGGCGGCAAATATTTAGTATAATGGCGGCAAGTTTCCGTTGGGTACAGGAGAAGGAAGGCTTTTCACATGCGGTCCGTCTCTCTGACACGACGAACAAAGGAGAAAAACACATGCAGAAGCGCATAAAGATCAAGGCTGTCACCCGTGAGAAGGATGCCGCCGGGAAGTTTCAGACCAACCTGACGCCGAACGCGACCCTTGAGGGAAAAGAACTCATCGGGCGGTGGGCGGATTTTTCCCGATTGAACGCCGCGCAGGCAGAGACAACGTTGGTACTGCTGAAGGGCTTCATCCTTGATGAGCTGGCCAAAGGCAACAAGCTCGACTTCGGGCTGGTGTCGTTCTATCCAAGGCTGTCCGGCGCGCTTTCCAGCCGCGATTCCTCGCCGGGCGCCGAAGGACTTTACGTGCGCGGGGCGGTGAAGGCGAGACGCCCGCTGATGAACGGGCTGAGGGACAAGCTAGAGGCGGTGAATGGTCTCACGACGGTCCAGGCGCACATCTACAATGTCTTTGACAAGACGGCAAAGCGCTTTGACGTGCTGGCTACCGGACATGTCCTGAGCGTTGCGGGATATGATATCCCCGTGGACGCCGCGAAGGAAGACGAGGGCGTGTGGCTGGAACGGCGGACGCACAAGGGTTACGAGCGCGTGGCGAAGGGACGGGTCGTCGGCTACTCGCCGGACCTCACGGAAGTCGTCTTCGACGAACAGATCGCGCCCGGGACGTATGTGCTGGCGTTCTACACGCGCTGCGGCCATGGCGACGGCTATCGCGTTGTCCGCGTGAGCCGCAAAATCCGCGCGATAGCACCATGAAAATTTGGTATACTATCGCCCAGAGAACGAATGACGAATGAAAGGCAAATCGACAGATAGCGCCCTTGCGCGCGATATACTGGAATGGAACGTTCCAGAAGAGGTGCTTGCAGTCTTGCTGAAGGACCGCTCGACGGGCCGCAATCTCATCTGGGCGACGGACGACTACGCCGCACGCGGCAAGGGCTTTGGCGCGAACGACGAGATGCAAGTCGCGCAGATCGTGGATAAGGACCATCCTGTGATTCGCCCCCGCGTTGACAAGAATGCTGAGGAACAGCGGCAGCGTTCGGTCAAGCGCGCGGAAGTGTTCACACCGTCGTGGATATGCAACAAGCAGAACAACCTTGTCGATGCCGCCTGGTTCGGGTGGAAGAAGCCCGATTCAAGTCCGTTCAACGCCGAAATCGCCAAGTTCGATCCTGAAACCGAATTCGGCTGGAAATCGACCTGTGGCAAGGGCAACATAAAATTCCCCAAAGGTAAGACCTGGCAGGAATATGTCAAAGCACCGCGTTTGGAGGTGTCGTGCGGGGAAGCCCCATATCTCGCAAGCAGATACGACACGGTGAGCGGTAGGATTATTCCCTTATGCGAACGCATCGGGCTGCTTGACCGCAAGCTGCGAGTGATCACGGAGAACATCGGCACGGGCGACATACAGGACTGGCTGTATTACGCCAAGCGCGCGGTGCAGAGCATTTATGGCTTCGACTGGCAGGGCGACAACGTCCTGCTCGCACGGGAAAATGTCCTGTTTACGGTCGTTGAGAGCTTCAACGCGGATTTCTTCGGAGACGAGAGTTCGTGTCTGAATTGGACGGCGAAGTCCCTGCTTGAGTTTGCCGAGATCATCAGCTGGAACATCTGGCAGATGGACGGAATCAAGTACGTCGTGCCGATGAGCTGCAAGCCGAAGGTGACGAAAATCCCGCAACTTGACGGAACCTTCGAAACGCACGTAGAGGAATGCCCCGGTTGCCGCATGAAGGGCAAGCGTCAGCATTTTGGTACGTATTGCAAGGTCATGGACTGGAACGCAGGCGAGCCGGTCGAATTCAGGACGATTGCCGAAAACGGAGGTACAAAATGACACTCCATCAGCCAGACATTCCCACGCTTGAACGGCAGACGTTCGTCGAGACGTTCAAGTACAAGCTGATCTACGTCTATACCATAGACGACAGAAAGCACGAGGGGTATCTCAAGGTTGGTGATACGGATGTCGTTTCATCGCTTGTGCCCGACCAGCTCACGCCGAACTGCAAGGCGCTGAACGACGCGGCCCGCGCACGCATCGACCAGCAGACCCAGACGGCGGGCGTCGAATACCAGCTGCTGTACACCGAACTCGCCGTCCGCTACAGAACCCTTGGCGACGGCACGAAGGTGCTTGAACACTTCACCGACAAGAAGGTCCATGCCGTCCTGAAAAACTCCGGCCTTCCGCACAAGTTCATCGGCACCACGAAGGGGCGTGAGTGGTTCGGTACGGACCTGAAGACAGTCAAGGCCGCGATCACAGCAGTGAAGGAGTGCCGTTCGGTCATCGCCGGTGGCGAACTGGAGTTCGACGAGCCGATCGTATTCCGTGAAGAGCAGGTAGATGCGGTTGACAGGACGCTGACCTGCTTCAAGAAGAAGAACGAAATGCTGTGGGACGCGAAGATGCGCTTCGGCAAGACGCTGACCGCGCTTCAGGTCGTCCGCGAGGCGAAGGGCAAGTTCCGCCGCGTCATCATCGTCACGCACCGCCCGGTGGTGGGTAGCGGCTGGCAGGAGGATTTCAACAAGCTCTTCAAGAAGGAGGACGGCTATACGTTCTACCGAAAGAGCTCTCTTGGCGGCGGGGCATACGAGTTCAACGACAAGGTGGAGGCGCGGAACGACCGCGAACTCGCCAGCCTCGACGAATCGGGCAAGCGTTTCATCTACTTCGCGTCCATCCAGGACTTGCGCGGCTCGCAGGTCGTGAACGGCAAGTACGACAAGAACCGCGGCGTATTCAACATGGATTGGGACCTCGTGATCGTCGACGAGGCGCACGAGGGGACTCAGACCGACCTTGGCAAGGAAGTCCGCGAGCATCTCGTCAAGAAGCACACGAAAGTCCTCTCGCTTTCCGGCACGCCGTTCAATATCCTCTCGCAGTACGACGAGGATTCGGTTTTCGTCTGGGACTACGTGATGGAGCAGAAGCGGAAGGAGACGTGGGACGAAGAACATCCCGACGAACCCAATCCCTACGCCGCCCTGCCACGCCTCAATCTCTACACGTACGACCTCGGCGCGGAACTTGAAGGATTCTCGGAAGACGACCTTGAAGGCAAGGCGTTCAACTTCCGCGAGTTCTTCCGCACCTGGACCGGCGACAGGGAAATCGACCATCATCCCGTCCCGCGAGACGCCAAGGTCGGCGACTTCGTGCATGAGGACGATGTGCGGCGCTTTCTCGACCTGATTTCCGGCGACAGCCCGAAAAGCCGCTACCCGTTTGCCACGCAAGAGCATCGCGACCTCTTCCGCCACACGCTTTGGATGGTGCCGGGCGTCGCGTCCGCGAAGGCGCTTTCCGCCCTGTTGCGCAAACACAGGTACTTCAAGGAATACGGCATCGCCAATGTCGCCGGAGAGGGTGACGACTACGAAGAGCGGCATTACGACAGCGCACTCGAACTCGTGAAGAAGACCATCCGCGAGAACGAATATTCCATCACGCTCTCGTGCGGCAAGCTCACGACCGGCGTGACGGTCCCCGAATGGACGGCCGTCCTCATGGTCGCCGGAAGCGCGGTCACGTCCGCCGCACAGTACATGCAGACGATCTTCCGCGTGCAAAGCCCCGGCGACCTCGGCGGCAAGATGAAGACCGACTGCTACGCCTTCGATTTCGCGCCTGACCGTGCGTTGAAGGTGCTCGCCGAGACGGCACAGGTCTCGTGCCGCGTGTCGAAGAACGACACGACCGAATCGAACGGACGCCGTATCCTCGGCGAGTTCCTGAACTACTGCCCCGTCATATCCATCTCCGGCACCCGGATGGAGGCGCACGACGTCAAGAAGATGATGGCCTCGATCAAGTACATCTTCGTGATGAAGACCATCCGCAACGGCTTTGACGACACGTCGCTCTACTCCAACCGGCTCCTTGAACTGACTGACATCGACCTGAAGAAGTTCGAGGACCTTCGGAAGATCGTCGGGTCGTCCAAGCAGACGAAGATGGCCGATACCGTCTATGTCAACGAACAGGATTTTGCCGAAGAGGAACACGCGAAAGGGGAGGGTCGCGCTCCGTCGCGACCGCTCTCCGAAGAGGAAAAGGCCGCGCGCGAGGAGATGAAGCGCCGCCGCGCGGAAAAGAAAAACGCGATTCTCATTCTCCGCGCAATCTCGATACGCATGCCGCTTCTCATCTACGGCGCGGACGTGCCAATTGAGCAGGTCATTTCAATCAAGGACTTTCCAAACCTTGTGGATGACGAGTCGTGGGCGGAGTTCATGCCGCAGGGCGTCACGAAGACGATCTTCAAGAAGTTCGTTGAATACTACGACGCGGACGTGTTCGCGGAGGCGGGAACCCAGATACGAAAGCTCGCCAAGAGCGCGGACAAGCTGCCGCCCACGCGCCGTGTCCAGCAGATCGCGCGGATATTCAGCTACTTCAAGAACCCCGACAAGGAAACCGTTCTTACGCCCTGGCGCGTCGTGAACATGCACCTTGCCGACACCATCGGCGGCTGGTGCTTCTGGGACGAGTCATACGAAAAGCCCATTGATGAGCCGCGCTTGGTAGGGTCACGCGTCTCGCGTGACCGCCCGCCGCTCTTCTCCATCCCCGACGCGAAGATCCTCGAAATCAATTCCAAATCCGGTCTCTATCCGCTCTACGTGGCCTACTCGCTCTACCGCCGCAAACTCGGTGACGTGCCGGAGGACGCGGTGACGCCGGCGGCGCTTGCGAAACTGTGGCGCGAGGTTGTTGCGCGTTCGCTCTTCGTCGTCTGCAAAACGCCCATGGCACGGGCTATCACGCGGCGCACACTCGTCGGCTACGACGACAAGGCGACGGTCAATGCGCAGTACATCAAGAATCTCGTGGAACTGCTCAAGAACGAACCGAAGAAATTCTACAACAAGGTCTGTGGCGGCAACGCATGGAACAACAAGGAGTTTGAAATGAAGATGCTCAAGTTTGACGCAGTGGTCGGCAATCCGCCGTATCAGTTGATGGGTGGTTCAGGTGGAACGAACGACGCACCGATTTTCCAGTATTTTGCAGATGCGGCATCGTCCATTACAACGCACTTCGTTTCGCTCATCATTCCTGCCAAGTGGTTTGCCGCCGGACGTGAAAGCCAACTAAAAGCGTTCCGCGAGCGGATGCTTGGTTGCGGCCACATCCGCAAACTCTTTGCATTCGCCGATGCACATTCTCTATTCCCGACGGCTGAAATCAAGGGCGGCGTGTGTTACTATCTTGAAGACCGTGAGCACGACGGAAAGTGCGAATACTCGCTGAATGAAAACGGTAAGACCGACACCGCGACAATCGCCATGAACGAGTTCCCCATTTTCATCCGCAATCCCAGAACCGCCGCCATTGTGCGGAAAGTGGTAGGGGCTCGCCAGCGCGATGGCCGCGATGAGACAGTATCCACCATCATCTCTGCCGATACGCCATTCGGCATCCCCACAAATCCCGGTGAAAGCAAGAAAACGCCGTTCGCTGTCAGCGACAAAAAGACCACCGAGTTCGATACCGCTCTATACTACTGGAAGGGTGGCAAGCGCATCGTTGGCTATGTTCGCGGCAAAGCAATCACAAAGAACGTCTCAGATGTAAAGTTAGACAAGGTGTTTATTCCTGGTGCGTATGGCGCGGGGGAAAGTTTCCCGCACCAGATATTGGGAGAACCCGAGGTTGCGCCTAAGAAGTCGGTGTGTTCGCAAACATATCTGTATGCAAAGTTTAACTCTCATGAGGAGGCAACGAACTTTTCGTCATATCTAAAGACGCGTTTCTTCCGTATTCTTGTTTGTGCGGCGAAAGTCACCCAACACGCGCAAGATAGGGT
>CACZDG010000140.1:3788-11735 GCA_902779865.1 uncultured bacterium | reverse complement strand
CTTGCGGCGGCGATGACGTGCGGCGCGGCGGAGCCGTTCAGGATCGCGAAGGATGCGATGCCCGAGATTGTGATCCAGGAGGGGTTGAGTCCGTTTGTCGCAAAGGCTGCGGAGGACGTCGCCGGAGATTTGGAGAAGATATTCGGCGTTAGGGCGAAGATTGCCGTCGTCAACGGGCAAGATGCCTATGACACCACAAACAGTATTGTCCTTTTCAAGAACCAAACCACCCAACCACCCAACCACCAAACCACCCAACCATCTACAGGTTGGGAAAACTACGCGCTTGAATCGGGGGCGGGGAATGTGCTGAAGATCACGGGGTCGGATGACCGGGGCGTGATGTTCGGACTCTACCGCTTCGCGTCGGAGTGCCTTGGCGTCGATCCGTTCTACTTCTGGAGCGGACGCGAACCCGAACGCAAGGACGTGATGGAGTGGAAGGACGGCATCTCTATACGGCAGGGCGATCCGTCATTCAAGTTCCGGGGATGGTTCATCAACGACGAGGACTTTCTCAACGGGTTCCGTCCGAAGGAGAACGGCACCCGCAAGATCGCCTATCCACGCTACCACGTCGTGTTCGGCCCGCCGCTCGCGGATGCGATTTACGAGACCGCAGTCCGCGCAGGGTTCAACATGATGATCTGCGCGAGCTACGTCGATATCCTCAACCCCGACGAGAAGCGGCTCATTGACATCGCCTCCTCGCGCGGACTCTACATCACGACGCACCACCAGGAGCCAGTCGGCGCGGGCGCGCTCATGCTCGACCTGCACTTCCCCGAGATCAAGGGCACGACATACGCGTCGCATCCCGACCTCTGGCGCGCGGCGTGGAAACGTTATATCGACGAGTGGGCGAAGGTGCCGGACGTCGTGTGGCAGCTAGGGCTTCGCGGACGCCGTGACACGCCGTTCTGGGTCGTGCCCGGCGGCGGCTCGACGCACGGCAAGCTGGACGAGGCGGAGGACCGCCGCCGCGCCGGGCTTATCTCGTCCGCCATGCGCGAACAGCTCGCGATGATCGAGGCGGCGATGGGGCGCAAGCCGGAGCATTACGCGACGCAGCTCTGGTGGGAGGGCGCGGACTTCTACGCCCGCAAGCTCCTCGACATCCCGGAGGGGACGATCGTGATCTTCTCCGACAATTCGGCGGGGATGAAGTTCCAGAGCGACATCGGCGGCGTCCAGTCGCTCTACCCCGCGAAGAAGTTCGGACTCTACTACCACCTCGCGCTCGTCCATGGCAACCACCGCTGCGAACTTGTGCCGCCTTTGAGGACGCACCAGATTCTCGGCGACGCTTGGCGGAAGGGCGCGCGGGAATTCGTCCTCTTCAACGTTTCCAATGTGCGTCCGTTCCTCTACACCATCGAGGCGGTGGGCGAGATGACGCGCGACATTGGCGCGTTCGACGCGGACGCTTTCCGCGACAGGTGGGTGAAGGCGCGGTTCGGAAAAAACGCCGCTGTTGCGCGGGCCATCGACCTCTACTTCGCCGCGTATGAGACGGAATACTCGCGGGATGGCGTATCGTCCTACGGCTCGCCTCGCGAACGAGCGCCGCTTGCGCTTCTGCACGACGGGATGCTCTGCTCGGGGCTGTACGCGCAGGTCAAGGGTTTTGCCTCCGGCGAGGGGCGCAAGCCGACGCCTGTAGTCTCGCAGTACGTGGAGGATCCGGACAGGCTCACGCCGAAGGGCAACAGCATCAATGACCGGGCGACGCACGACCAGCATCCGAACCTTGTGGACAAGGGGCGCACGCGTCTGCGTGCAATTACGCAGGCGGCGGCGTTCGAGCGATGCGCGGAGCAGATAGATCGCGCTTCCACAGGCATGGACGAGGCTGAGAAGCGTCAGCTATTCGAGCGGTTTGGGTATCCGGCGGAATTCATGCGCCTTTCGTCTTCGATGTTCGCCGAAATGTCCGCCGCCCGCGAGGCGCTTGGCCTTGGGGACAGACCCTGCGCCGTCCGACATGCGAAGGCCGCTCTTGCATTCGGCGAGCAGCGCGACGCGCTCGACAGGCACTACAACACCGGCAAGTGGGAGCACTGGTACGACCACGACATCATCTATCCGTGCCGCTCCGTGACGGAAAAACTCCGCAAGACATTGAAGGGCATGAAATAGCATGGAATGTGTGCAACATACATCGACCTTCGGCATGAGAGGATGGTTGTTTTTGTCACGTTATGTGATATTCTTCAATAATGTGACAAAATATCGGCGCGTAAATTTTGTCACATTATTGGCAAAGTCAAAATAACGTGACAAAATGCCATTGACAGAATCTGCGAGATTATGGTAGAATACGCGCCAAAGGATAAATTATGAGGTTTTAAGATGTTTTTTGGTCGCGAAGAACTAATTGATAGATTAGAGTCCCTTTTCAAAAAGCGGACTTCCTCATTTGTCACATGTAGAGGACGGCGCAGGGTGGGCAAGTCCACACTGATAGAGAAGTTTGCCGAAAGGGCTGGCGCGCGTTTCATAAAGATCGAGGGTATAAAGCCGAGGGCGAAGCTGAACAATGCCATGGAGCTTGAGAACTTCGCGGCGAAGCTTGCCGCCCAGACCGGATGCGATTCATCCATTCCAAACAACTGGCTCAACGCCTTCCTTCGGCTGGACGGACAGATTCGCGACAATGAGAAGACTGTCGTCCTTCTTGACGAGATATCGTGGATGGCGCATTACGATCCACTGTTCGCCGGTACGCTGAAAGGCGCATGGGACGACCATTTCAAGAAGCACCCAAGGCTCGTGTTTGTGCTGTGCGGCAGCGTTTCGTCGTGGATACGGGACAACATACTTGAGGACGGCAGCTTCTATGGCAGGCGGTCGCTCGACATCGTGGTTCCGGAACTACCCGTCTGCGAGTGCGTGAAATTCTGGGGGAAGGCGGCGGCAAGGCTTGATCCGAGGGAAATTCTCGACGTGCTTTCCGTGACGGGCGGCATCCCGCGCTACCTTGAGGAGATTGATCCGTCTGCATCGGCGAACGAGAACATCCGAAGGTTGTGCTTTCTTCCGAAGAGTCCGCTTCGCGAGGACTTCGACGAGATGTTCTCGGATGTTGTGACGCGGCAGCCGCAGTTTACGGCTTCCGTTCTCCGGTGTCTCAAGGGCGAGCCGCGCAGCGTGAGCGAAATCGCCCGTGAAGTCGGGATGGAGCGCGGCGGGCGCATTTCCGACTCGCTCGAACAACTTGCGGAGTGCGGGCTTGTCGTCAACGACGGCGGCGTGAATCCGCTGAGCGGCAGGAACGTCAGGGAGTCGCGCTACAGGCTGAACGACAACTACTCGCGGTTCTACCTTAGGTACATCGAGCCGGTGAAGGACGTCATTGACCGCGATGCGTTCACATTCGGTTCGCTCGACAGCCTCGACGGCTGGGAGTCCATCATGGGGCTTCAGTTCGAGAACCTCGTACTGGCGAACCTTGGCAGCCTCGTCGGGATGCTGGGACTTGGCAATGCGCAGATTATCTCCGCCGCGCCGTACAGGCGCGCGGCATCCCGCGACGGTGCTAGAAAAGGCGTACAGATCGACCTGCTCATCCAGACGCGAAGATCAATGTGCATTGTCGAGGTGAAACGCCGCAGGGAGATCGGGCGTGAGGTGATCGACGAAGTGGCAGAGAAGGTAAGTTGCCTTCCCCGCCGTTCCGGCAGCTCTGTACGTACCGCGCTTGTGTATGAAGGACGTCTTGCGCCGATTGTGGAGGCAGATGGATACTTCGACGCGATTGTTCCGTTCGCCAAACTGCTTGGATTGCAGTAGTGTAAAAAAATGAACACATCACTGACATTGCTTGACTGGATCGTGATCGGGGCGTATTTCGCGCTCACGATCCTTCCACTCTCGCTCCATGCCGTCGGCGTTGCGGCGCTCATTGCGTGCGGCGCGCTCTTCGTTTCGCGACTCGGCGGCGCGTTCGAGGCGAACAAGCTCTTGATGGTGCTCTTCGGCGTGCCGATCGTGATCCCGAGCGTGTTTGGGATTTTGTGGAAACGCCCGAACACGAAGGGCGTGTATCTCTGCATCGCGATGGGAGTGGTGTCTGGCATTTTGCTGAAGACATGCTGGAAGGATCTTTCGTGGGAGGCGGGAACGTTCATCCAGATCGCAGTATGTTTCGCTGGCTTCTTCGGCGGTGCGCTTTTCGGTACGGCGAAGAGAGAGGAGGAATCGCGAGATGGGCTTTTCAAGGAGATTTCCGCTGACGGTCTTTGATTGCCAGGGCAGTTGCAAAACCTTCCGTACATCTGGTAGGGTCACGCGTCCCGCGTGACCGCGGACGCGCGGGACGCGCGTCCCTACCGGGTTGTGCAACATTCTCTGCCGATAACCGGGGCAACGCTTTTGCTATAATATGCGCATGAAAAGTCAGATCTTGATTATGGCGGCCACTTGTGCGGCCATCAACACATACGTGAAGGCCGCGTCTGTCGCGGCCGCGGAAACGTGGCGCGCGACTGAACTCGCCTTCGAGGCGGGGGCGGACTACAATGCGACCGGCGCGGACGCCGTGACGTTCGACGCCGTATTCACGCACGAGTCCGGCGAGGCGATTGTTCGTCCCGGTTTCTGGGACGGCGGCAAGACCTTCCGCGTGCGCTTCGCGCCCACGAAGACAGGCCGCTGGAACTGGACAACAACCTGCAAAGGCGACGCCGCGCTCGACGGCAAGACCGGCGTGTTGGAGGCGAAGCCGTACGCAGGCGACCTTGAAATCTACAGACGCGGTTTCGTGAAGGCCGCGAAGGGCGCCAAGCACTTCACCTACGCGGACGGCACGCCGTTCTTCTACCTCGGCGACACGCACTGGGGCCTCTACAAGGAGGAGATAGACGAGCCCGGCCCGCATGCTGGCGCGACGGGCGCAACGTCCCACTTCAAGTACATCACAGACCGCCGCGCGGCGCAGGGCTTCACCGTGTACCAGACCGAGCCCCTCGGCGCGAAGTTCAACGTGACGGACGGTAAGGTTGACGCCGCCGACATCCCCGGCTTCCAGCTCGCCGACCGCTACTACCAGTATCTCGCCGACAAGGGATTCGTCCACGCGAACGCAGAGTTCTTCTTCGCGGCGTCCATGAGCAGGCAGCTCGCCGGCGACCCCGCCGCCATCGACCGTCTCGCGCGCTACTGGGTGGCGCGTTTCGGCGCGTATCCCGTGATGTGGACGCTTGCGCAGGAGGTGGACAACGACTTCTACCACGAACGCCACGGCGGACACAACTTCTACTGCGCCACCAACAACCCGTGGGTGGTCGTGGCGGAATGTCTCCATCGCGCGGACGCCTATAACCATCCGCTCACGGCGCATCAGGAGAACGCCGGCCACACGACCGTGACGGGCCGCGGCACGGCGCCGGGCGGTCCCGACAGGTTCGGCGGACGCTCCGCCTTCGCGGATCCGGCTGTCGCCGCGCGCACCGGTCACTCGTGGTGGGGCGTCCAGTGGTCGCCGTCGCTCGCGGAGTCGCCCAAAAGCGATGTCGCGCGTGACTACTGGGCGGATTCGCGTCCGGCCATCAACTACGAGGGCCGCTACTGCTACCTCTGGACCAAGGACTTCGGCGCGCGCGCGCAGGGCTACATCTCGTTCCTCAGCGGCATGTTCGGCTACGGCTACGGCGCGATCGACATCTGGCTATACCTCAGCACGTACGACGTGAAGAAGGCGAGCCACGACGGAGTGGAGAAGATCACGCCCGAGGACAAGCAGGTGCCGTGGTGCCAATCCGTGGAGTTCCCAAGCGCCTTACAGATGGCGCACCTCAAGAAGTTCTTCACCTCCTTCGACTGGTGGAACCTCAAGCCCGGCTTCGGCGACGGTGGGCGTTTCACGCCGCGCTCCGGGACGGCGAAGGCGCCGGAAAAAGGCATTGCCTACGTTTTCGCCACGCTCGCGAAGCCGAACCGCGCCGTGTTCTATTTCTACGGAAAGAACCGCCTCACTGGAACGATCCATGCGCTCACGCCCGACCGCTTCCACTCCGTGCGCTGGTTCAACACCCGGACGGGCGAGTGGAAGGACGAATCGCTCACTTTCGTCTCGGACGACCGCGGCAACCTTGAACTTCCGCCGAAGCCTGATGCGTCGGACTGGGCGCTGATCGTCACCGAGCTGCCCGCGCTCACGCTTGCGCCGGGCGCGGACGTGAGGCTCGACTACGGCGGCGCCGGCGTGGGCGGCTATCCCGTGTTCCGCGTGGAGGAGGACGACCCCGCCGCCACGTTGTGCATCTCATACGCCTGCCATCCCGACGGACTCGGCCCGAAGGGCGACTTCTGGCGCGAGACGGCGGCTCGCTACCTCGGACGTGACATTGACCTGCCGATTCTCCCCGCGAACATCGACCGCTACGAAAGCTATCTGCTTGCCTCGAACGGCGTTTACCGCGCGCCGCTTCTGCAAGGGCTCGTTCGCTACGTGCGGCTGCGACTCGACGGCGCGTCGAGGCCCGTGAAACTCGCGACCTTCGCGTTCGCGAACGACCGCGTCCACTCCGCCGGAGAGCGCGCGGGCACCTTCGACTGCGCGGACCGTCAGCTTGCGGAAATCTGGGAGGCGAGCGTGCGCACGTGCGAACTATCCTCCATTCCGTCCTATTATTCCGTGTGGGGACCGAAGCCCGTCACAACGCTCCCATACATCGCGGACGGCGCGAAGCGGGACCGTCTCGTGTGGAGCGGCGACCTCTGGTGGGCGCAGCGCAGCTTCTTCGTTGGCTTCAAGCCGTCCGCACCGTACATGAAGGGGTCCGTCGAGATGCTCGCGGCGAACCACACGCCAGAGGGCTACGTGCAGGCATCTCCGTGGCCCGACCAGGCCGTTCCCAAGGCGCGCGAGTGGGGCCCGTTCGGCTCCGACGAATTCGCCGCGTGGTTCGTTCCGGTCGCGTGGGACACATACTTCTACACGGGCGACGCCGCGTTGCTGCGGAAGGTATATCCCGTGGCGCAGAACCTCATGGCGTACCTCGCAAGGTACCAGAATCCCGAGACGGGCATTTTCGAGCAGCGCAAGGAGACGTGCAAGCATGCGGCGGGGCTCGTGTTCGGCGGCACGTCGCTCCACCACCGCTCGTACATGAACATCCTCCTGTGGAAAACCTACTTCGATGCGGCGCAGATGGCGCAGACGCTGGGCAATTCCGACGACGCGGCGCGCTGGACGGCGGCGGCGGACAAGCTCGCGGGCTCGATCCGCGCGACGTTCTGGAACGCGGAGAAGGGCTACTTCCGTCTCTCTGCCGAGGACGGCAATCTGGGATTCGGGGCGAATGCGCTCGCGCTTGCCGCGCGGTTCGCCACGCGCGAGGAGGCGGAGCGCATCATGCCTAAGCTCAAGCGCACCGGACACGGCAAGTTCCAGGCCATGGCCGTACGCGGCAAGTTCGAGTACGGCGCGACGGACGCGGCGCTTGCCACGCTCGACGCGCACAACTGGCGGAAGGTGCTCGACCCCGACTGGAAGGGCATGCGCCTCACGAGCGAGTGCATGGGGCTCGTCCGCAGGGGCTGGGGCGACGAGGCCCATCCCGACACCGCCGTCGCCGGAATCTTCACGAACTACATCCTCGGCATTGAGCCGACCGAACCCGGATTCAAGTCCTTCATCTATCGCATCCCGGTGTCGGTGCGGATCGGCTGGGCATCGGGTCGCGTCCCCACGCCTCATGGTGAAATCAGCGCGAGCTGGCAGAAGAAGAACGGAGAGATAGAGGTCTGTGTCAACGTGCCGAAGGGCACGACGTGCCGTCTGGAAGTCCCCGCGTCGTTCGGCGAGCCGATCATGCTTGGCCCTGGTCGGCACAAAAAGACATTTCTCTTGCCGACTGGACGCCGTCGAAGATGCTTAAGGCGTTTAACGTCGAGTACATAAGCCCCTGCGTTGCGGGTGGTGAGTGTTTGACAGGATTAACA
>CACZDG010000140.1:0-3774 GCA_902779865.1 uncultured bacterium | reverse complement strand
TGTCAGAAAAAACATTGAAGTGGTTCCATCGCTTCGACTTAATGTTGGCGATGAGGTTTCGCAAGAGACGCTTGAGCGGTTTCATGCGGCGGGCTGCCGGGTGGTCGACGTCTCAATCGACGACATCTCGCAACTTTCAACTTTCAACTTACAACTCTCAACTGTCGCGGCGTATGCCGCGACCCATGGCTGGACGATGCTTCTGCACCTCGGCGCGTTGCGCGAGACGTCGGCGCGGCTTCGCGCGGCGGCCGGCCCGGCGGGCGGCTTCGCCGGCATGCGCTCGCCGGTAGATCCTATGGCGGTAGCGAGACTACTTGATGAACTGGAGAAAACGGGAAATCCATTTTGTCGAAAAGAATGCAACGAGACATTGTTCACAAATGACAATTGCCACAATTGTTCACAAATCGCAAATACAAATTCTACACGTTCTACATGTTCTACACGGCTAAATAATTCTGACAATCCTGTAAATCCTGTTAATCCTGTCAGAAAAGATCTACCCGCCGATCGCGGATTCTTCGACATCGACATGGAGGCATTCAAGTCGGTGCTCGAGATCAACACCCTCGGCACGGTCATCCCCAGCCGCATCTTCGGACTCCAGATGGCGAAGGCGGGCGGAGGGGCGATCCTCAACTTCGCGTCGATGAACACGTATCGTCCGCTCACGCGCGTCGCGCCCTACGCTATGAGCAAGGCGGCGATAGCGAACTGGACCATGTTCTTCGCGCAGTACATGGCGCCAGCGAAGGTACGCGTCAACGCCGTCGCGCCGGGGTTCATGGTAAACGAACGCTCTCGTGGCTACCTTATGACTCCCGACGGGGGTCTGTCCCCGCGCGGCGAGCAGGTCATGCACCACACTCCGATGGGGCGCTTCGGGGAGGCCGTCGATCTTCTTGGCTGCGTCAACTGGCTTCTGGACGATTCGGTGTCGTCATTCGTCACCGGTATCACCGTCCCCGTTGACGGCGGCTTTCTCTCAAGCGCCGGCGTCTGAAACGGAAAAGGCCGGCCCGCTCCGCGCGGGTCGGCCTTTTGCGTCGCATTGTGCGCGGCTTAGGCGTTCTTCGCGATCTCGACGATCGCCTTGAAGCCCGCCGGATCCTGGATGGCGATTTCGCTCAGCATCTTGCGGTTCAGCGCCACGCCGGCCTTGGTGAGGCCCGCGATGAGCTTCGAGTAGCTGATGCCCTCCTGGCGCGCGGCCGCGTTGACGCGGGCGATCCAGAGGCGGCGGAAGTCGCGCTTCTTGAGCTTGCGGTGCGCAGTCGAGAGGCGCATGGCGCGGTCGACCGCCTCGGTCGCCGTGCGGAACAGCTTGGAGCGGGCGCCGTAGAAGCCCTTCGCCAGCTCAAGGCGGCGGCGGCGGCGTTCGCGGGAAGCGGGAGCATTTGTAGCACGCATTGTATTCTACCCCTTTCTGTATCAGCGGCCCTGAAGCGCGCGCGCGTATTTCTTGGTTACCTTGAGGCTCTCGACCGCCGTGCGGCCGCAGAGGTTGTTCTTGCGGGAACGCTTCTTCCCGTTGTTGAGGTGGGCGTGTCCGCCCTGCGAACGAAGGATCTTGCCACCCTTCGAAAGCTTCATGCGCTTGACGGCGCACTTCTTCGTCTTCATCTTAGGCATTTTGTCTTTCCTTTCTTTCCTTGCCGGTCGGGCAGCCTGAGATTAGGCCCGATCCAGATGGAAGGGCGCGTAGTATACACTTTTGTGCCCCTTCAAGTCAAGGGGCACGTCCGGCCCAGATGTAGTCAATGCGGCATGTGCCGGTGACGGGCGAGCCGTCGGCGGAGAAGGAAAGGCGGAACTGCTTCACAACGCCGATGCGCGGCATCGGCACGGTGTAGACCGTGTCGTCCACATCCTGAGGCTTCACGTCGAACGCTACGGAATTCTCCTTCCTCCACTCCGGAACGGCGTCCGTCTGCCACCAGAGGCGCATCCGCGCCGAGTCGGTGTGGTTCATCATCTTCACGCGCGCCGCGTTCGCGCGTTCGCCGTTGAACATGATGCCCGTGTCGCGGTCGTCGGGCGAGACGATGCACGCGCCCGCCGCGTCCTGCATCGCGATCACGTAGTAGTCGCCGCAGACGAGATGCACGGGAAACGACTCGGTGTTCCAGAACGGAGTCTTCCCCGGGATGAAACGATAGGACGTGCCCGCGTTCTCCGCGCGCCAGCCCTGCGCGTCGAGCGGCTTCGAGAAGTCCCACGCGCCGAACGTGCGCGCACCGGCGGGCAGCACATGCACCGCAGTGCGCGACGTGCGCCAGAGCGTGCCGTTGTCCGCCTTCAGCTGCACGCGGTAGTCGCCCTCGCCCGGGAACGTCGCCTTCGTGCAGGCGGCGGACGGCCTCGCGAACACGACGCCCGCAGGGCCCTCAATCTGCTCCCACGCGACGCCACACCGAATATTTCCTCTTTCCCTCACAACTTTACCCGCCTTGGATTTCCGTGACTTGACCATCGCAAATGCCTTGGATTTCCGTGATTTGCCGTCAAATATCTCCTTGGATTTCCGTGACTTGCCATTGACAACACACTCCTTTTTTTGCTAAAATACCCGCGCATTCAAAGCCTACAAGGAGATTTGGCTATGTACATGAAACGAACCATAGATGCCTATCTGGAAGAATGGGCTGACGACCCTGGCCACAAGCCGCTTCTCCTTCGCGGCGCAAGGCAGATCGGCAAGACGACCGCTATACGCCATCTGGCGGAGAGGTTTGATTCCTTTGTAGAGATCAACTTCGAGAAGAACTCCGCCATCGGCAGGGTCTTTGACAACGACTTCGAGATAGACCGAATCATATCCGAACTTGAGACGCACACAAACAAGCCCATAGTCCCCGGCAAGACTCTCCTGTTCCTCGACGAGATCCAGAACTGCCCCCGCGCGATCTCGGCGCTCCGCTACTTCTACGAGGACAAGCAGACCCTGCATGTCATAGCAACCGGGTCGCTCCTCGAATTCGCATTCGGCGAAATCTCCGACTTCGGCGTGGGCAGGGTGCGCAGCCTTTTCATGTACCCGTTCTCGTTTGCGGAATTCCTGTCCGCAATCGGCGCTGACATCACTCTGCGCAATGTACGCTCCGCTTCGTTTGACTCCCCCGTTTCTGGCGTAGGGCATGACAAAATGCTCGAATGCCTCAAATCGTTCATCATCGTCGGCGGCATGCCGGCCGCTGTGGCAGAATACGTCAACACCAAAAGCTACCTCAAGGCGCAGCGCCAGCAGACCGACATCATCGCGACCCTGAAATCAGACTTCGACAAGTATAAGTCAAAGGTGTCGCCGGCGGTCATACGCGCGACCTTCGCTTCCGTGGTAAGACAGACCTGCGCCAAGTTCAACTACTCCGACTCGGACTCGGAGGCTTCGCATCAGCAGGCCAAGACCTGCACAACCCTGCTGGAACGCGCCCGTGTCATCCACCGCATAACGGGGGTTCATGCGAACGGCATTCCGCTTGGCGGAGACATCAAGCCCAAGCAGACCAAGTTCCTCACGCTCGACACGGGGCTGTACATGTGCGAGGCGAAGCTGGATGTATCCACATGGGTTCTCGATACCCCCGGAAAGTTCGTGAACCGTGGCATGCTGGCCGAGGCTTTTGTCGCCCTTGAGCTTCTCAAGGGGGCGTCTCCATTTGAGGACGCGTCGCTTTTCTACTGGCACAAGGAGTCCAGGAACTCCAACGCGGAGGTCGACTACGTCGTGCAGTACCGCGACAAAGTGCTTCCGATAGAGGTGAAGAGTGG
>CACZDG010000139.1 GCA_902779865.1 uncultured bacterium | reverse complement strand
TCGCCGGAAACTTCCTCGACTTTCTCATAGTTTATCGAAAGCAAGTCCTCGCGCTTCAGGTAGTTCATCAGCATCGACGGGCGCCCCGTCGTCGCCCATATTGCCTTGAAGGACTGCTCCTTCTTCTTCAGCGTGAGCGCGACGGAAACGGGATTGTAAACCGTTGTATCCACTTCGGTCGAGAAGCGGAAGCCGTTGTACCACCGCTTCATCTCGGCCCGGTAGTCCTCGTACGTCTTTCCCATGATCTTCGCGTGTTCGCGGAGGTGCTCCTCGAAGTTCGCAGTCAGCTCTTCCTCCGTGTAGCCGAACATCGTTGCGTATTCCCTGTCCTGCGTCACATCGACAAGATTGCTCAACGCCGAAAACACCGAAAGCCGCGTGAACTTCGAGATGCCGGTCATCAGGAGGAAGCGTATGTCGCCCGTGCGGTTCTTCATGCGCGAGTAGAGCGCGGACATCCTGTCGCGTATCTTCTCCGCCATGTCGATGTCGCCGAGGGAATGTCCGACAGGCGCGTCGTATTCGTCGATGAGGATCACCACGCCCTTCCCGCCGTTCTTGGCGGAAAGCGACTCGATGGCCTTGCCGAAGTTCTCAGGCGGGGGAAGCGCTTTGTCGTACGAATAGCCTGCATTCTCAAGACGCTCCTGAACATGTATGGCGAACGACTCCTCGAAGTCCTCGACACTCGTCGTCGTCACGTCGTTGAACTCGAAGTGGATGATCGGATAAGTCTCGTTCCAGTTCCAGTCCGTCTTCTCCGCGATGAACAACCCCTCGAACAGCTCCCGCCGTCCGGAGAAGAGCGCCTTCAGAACCGACAGCGTGAGCGACTTCCCGAACCGGCGCGGACGCGACATGAAGAAAAGTCTCGATCCTGGCTGGGAAACAAGGCGATGGACATACTCCGTCTTGTCGACGTATATGCAGTTCTCTCTCCTGAGCCGCGGAAAGTCGTTCGTGTCTGTGGCTATCGGTCTCATCGCGCAATATTGTACCACAAATTCCGCCGCCGCCTCAAAAAAAAACAGGAAGCAACCACTTTGGTGCCGTCCCCTATCAAAAAACTGCCCCCGCGACGAGCGCCGCGCCAATGGCGCATACGCCTTTGCGGAGCAGGGTGCCCGGCTTCCAGTTCTGGGGAGTTTTCATTTTCGGTTTCTGGTGTTATTTTTGCCGTGCCCAGCGCCGGAAGACCTCCTCGGCCTTCTTGCCGCGAATCGTAAAATCCCGCGCACGTATCTGTTCGCGCGTGCGACCCTTGCGCCTCGGCCAGAGCTGGTCCCACGTCCACCAGTGGAATCCCCGGCACCACGGCTCGTGTGCAAACACGCGGAACAGCGCCTCCATGTATCTTGCCTGCTCCTCCTCGTCCGGCTTCGCATTGAAACCAAGGCCGGACGGCGCCGCGGCGGCGTCCTTGGTCGACGAACAGCCGCACTCGCCAAATACAATCGGCTTGCCCGTCGCCTGCGCGATCGCGGACACCTGCGCGTGCGCCCCCTCGAGCCGCTTTACCATGTCGTCCACCGAAAGTGCCTTTCCCCTGTCCGCATCCGTCCGTGCAGGACAATAATAACTGATTGTCAGATAGTCGAGCGAATGGAACCAGTGGTTCGGATCCGCGAGACACTTCTTGAAGTCCACGACGCCCGTATGGAGCGTGTGGCAACTCGTGACGGGTCCGGAATACACGCGGCGCACGGCGGCAATCACCTGTTTCCACTTGCCGCTCTCCTCCACCATGCGGTCAAGTTCGCTGTCCAGGCAGAACACCTCGCATTTCGTGCGTTCGGCGATGCGCGCATAGTAGGCGCTGCGCGCGGCCATGGAGGCGAACCACTTCGCGCGTTCCCGCGTGGCGCGGCCCGGCATGCGTACGCGGTCCGGAGTCATCCACACGTTGAGCCGCCCCATGCCGTCCTTGCACTCGAGCATGGGGCGCAGCTGCACCTTCATGCCTTTGGCGTGGATGAGGTCGATGGCGTCCATGAGCTCGATGTCGTTCGGGGTGAGGGCAAAGTCCTTGTATTGGAAAGACGAGGAACAGGTATCCTGCCACACGGTCGGCACCACCGTCACCCATGTTGCGCCCGCACGGGCGATGGCGTCGATCTCCGCCTTGGCCTCGACCGAGCCGAAGTATCCATTCGTGGCGTAGAAGCCGAACGTCACGCCCCACTGCATGCCTTCCGGCATTTTTGCGCGGCACACCGAAGGTGCGCCAACCGCCGCGGCGCACAACGCGGCGACTTTCACAACTGCGAAAAAAGATATGGTTTTCATGCGCGGAATTATACTAAAAAATCCGGCTGGTCGCAAGGGAATCTGTCACGGCCGCGACAAGCGCGGCCCTCCCGTCATGTCTTGTGTTTACCCTTCAATTACCGGATGAAGATCGTGAAGGCGTCCTTCTTGAGGCGCGCCTTGCCGTCCTTGATCGAGATGCGCCAGCCCTTCGACAGCTGCGGACACACGGGCACGCCAACGATGCTTCCGCCCGTGGTAGTGCGCAGGAACGTGATGGGGCTTTTATACGTATCCAACACCGCAGGGTCCTCGAGCACGAGCGTCGCACCGGTGAGGTCGATCGTGCCTCCCACGGCGAGGCTGTTGCCGGCGATGCAGTCGGCGAGGTTCACCACGAGGCTGTCCGTGACGTCGAGCGTGCCGTTCGGCACCGTGCCGGAGCCGGCCTTCACGACGGGCTGGCAGAGCGTTCCGTTCACGAGGTCGAGCGTGCCACCCGCCATGTCGAGCGTTTGCTCGCCGGCGCTCGCGGCGGCGATTTCGGCGATGTCCACCTCCGTCGCGTCCGCGCCCTTCTGCGCGCTGAGCGCGAGGGCCTCGGCTGAAAGGGCGTCGTTCCAGACGCGCACTTCGTTGTAGTTCGCCGCAGGGTCGCCATCGTTCCAGTGCGAGTGGCCGAGCCAGAAATTCGCCTGGTCGATCTGCGTCGTCGTCCAGTCGGTGACGTTGTCCGTCCGGGTGCGGACGCTACCCGTGGTCATATCCCGGACGTAGGCCGTGACGGTGGCCGCGTTGCCGCCCCTGGGCGTCACGGTGAAGGCGATGTGGTATTCCCTGTTCGCCGTCAGTTCGGAATTACCGATCGGCCAGTTCGCGTTGCCGCCCGTCGCATTGGCGGCGTTGTACGAGATGGAGTACGGCGAACCTCCCATCCTGAACGTGCAGAGAAGGCCCTTCGTGTTCATGCCCCCCGTATTGTCGACGCCTCTCGTGTTGTTGCCGAGCGCGAACACCTGCCTCCAGTTGTCGAGCGAGCGCGGCGTCACCCACAGCTCGATGGTGAACGGCGTGTTGCCGAGGGCGGACGGGATGATGTTCGAACCGCAGTCGAGCCAGCCCGTGCCGCGGCCGCCGCCGGGGAGGCTGATCTCCGTGTTGTCGTTCACGTAGCTGAACGAGCCGGATCCCTTGAACACGGCGTTGTTCGAGCCGACGGCGTCGTTGCAGTTGCCGTTGAAGCTCCAGCGGTGCAAAAGCGTGGACGTCACCACGTTGGCGGCCCGAAGCGTGCCGCCCTCGACCCTGACCGTGCCGGTGCGCGGGAAGGAGTTGACGGCAACCGTGCCGCCGTTGCCGCCCGCGCCGACGACGATTACGCCGTTGGTGCAGGTGACGCCGCCCGTGCCGTCGGCGGAGGTAACGGCCATGTCCCTGAAGTTCACCGTACCGCCGGAGACGGCAAGGTCGGTGACGTCGCCCCCGAAGTTCGCCGTGCCGCCGGAGACGGCGAGGCCGTTCGCCGCGCCGTTGAAATTCGCCGTGCCGCCGGTGACGGCGAGGCCGCTCACCGCGCCCCCGTAGTTGACGAGGCCGCTCGTCTGCTTGAGCGTCGCGCCGGAGGCGACCGTGACGGGGCCGCCGATCGCGCCATTGCCGGCCCAGGCCCTGATCGTGCAGTTTCCGGAGTCGGCGGTGACGGATGTGTTTCCGATATCGCTGCCGTACTCGAAGTAGAGCGTTCCGCCGTCGATGTGGATGCCGTTTGCGATGTTGATCGCGCCGTTGTACTGGAACTGCACCGTGGCCCCGCTCGCGATGCGGAGGGTGTCGAGCGTGATGTCGGCGCCAATGATGCCGAAGGCTTGTGTGTTCCTCACCGTAAGTTCCTTGCCGGGTCCGTAGATGGACGTCGCGGTGCGGGCGTATTCGGCGGACGAACTGCCCCTGCGCATGTCATAGCGCGTCGTGCCGCCCACCGATGCGTCGTCGTCGAGGACGAGCGCCGTCAGCAGGTTATAGCACACTGTGTTCGAGTCAAGCACCAGCGCGCCCCTGCCGTCCACGCCGTCGCCGGCGATGTGGATGAGCTTGTCGTGCGTGAGCCGGGTCCGCTCCTGCTCGGTCTTGCCGTTCTGGTTGTAGTTGAGATCGAGCGTCGCGCCGTTGTTGACGATGATCGGCGTCGCGTCGCCCGTCCCGCCGAGCGCATGGTCCTTGAGGTCGTCGCCGAGCTTGAACACGCCGCCTGAAACGACGATGGGCTGCTGGTCGAGTCCGCCTGTGGCGTTGAACGTGAGCGTGCCCGCGCCGGACTTCGTGAACGTGCCCGCGCCGCCGATCTTGCCCGCGCCGGAGAACGTCACGTCGCCGTCGGCGGAGACCGTCACGTCGTTCACCATCACGTCGGAGGGGATGGTGATCGCCGCCGCGTCCGCAATCGTCGCGTTCGCGTAGTCGGCGAACTTCATCGCCATGCCCGCCGCGTTCGTCCAGGCGGCGACGGAGGTGGACCACTCGTGGAGGCCGGCGTTCGCGTTCCAGTAGAGATCCGCCGCGCTGCCGGACGTGAAGCTCAGGACGCCAAGGGCGCTTACCGAAAATTCGCCCGAGACGTCCTGCGGAAGGACGGCTTCGAACACGTCCTTGTCACATTCCGCGACGCCGCCGAGAATCGGAACCGCAACGCCGTCCGTGAACGTGAAGTCGCTCATGTCAATCGTCACGGTGCCGGAACCTGGCAGCAGAAGACCGCCGCCCGACGCGTCAAGGCACGCGTTCTGCGCGGGCTTCAGCGTGGTACCCGCCTCGATCGCCAGCGTGGAGGACATGTTCATCGACGCCGCCCATTCGAGCGTCGCGCCCGACTTGACGGTCAGCGGATAGGCGTGGGACGTGGCCACGGACGTGAAGGCGAGCGTCGCGCCGCTCTCCACCGTCGTCGGCCCGCGGCCCGTACCGTTCACAAGGTTCACGGTCAGCTTGCCCGCCTTGACGTCGGTGCCGCCCGTGTGCAGCTTGGCCCGGCTCTGCATGACGAGTTCGCCGTCGCCCCTCTTCACGAGGCGCCCGCCGGTGTTGCGGGTGAGGGAGTCGAACACGACGCGATGGCCGTCCGTATCGACCGTGAAGATGGAATTGTTCTGCAGCTCGATGCCCCAGTCGCTCTCGTTGTTCTTGCCGATCGGCTGGTGGATCGTCGTGTCGGCCTTCGCCGTGAGCGTCGTGTCCCTGATCAGGTTGAAGTTGTAGTCGTGGTACAGCATGCCGAAGCCGCCCGCGCCCACGACGAAGTTCGTGAGATAGCAGCCGATGGCCGCACCTCCCGCCGCGCTCTTGTAGACGCCGTTCGCCTCGACGATGCCGACGTTGGGCTGCGCGTAGTAGCCGAAGTCGTTGCCGCCGCCGGTCTCGCTGCCGAGCGTGACGTCGCCCGTCGCGACGAGGCGGCCGCCGTTCATCCAGAACACGAAACGCCGCGCGACCGCGATGGAGTCGAACGTGGCGACCGCGCCCGCGTCAACGCGCAGGCTGGGCTGGTGTGCATTGTAGGTCGCCGCCGTGAGCGCCTTGCCCGACACGCGCGCGCCGGCCGGGACGATGAACGGCCTGCCGGCGGGCTGGAGCGGAATCGTCCAGTCCTGCGTGAGCGCAAGGCCGTCGGGCAGGATGTGGCTGGGCACGTTCATGTTCGTGAGCGAGGCGTCGGGGATGGTCGCCGTCGCGCCGCCCGCGAACACCGGGGCCGCCGCCGCGTTCTCCACGAGATACGTTCCCGCGAAGGCGACGGGGCAGGTGAACGTGACCGCCGCGCCGGACGTCGTGACGATCTTCGTGACGGTCAGCGTGCCCGAGCCGCCCACCGTCGCGGCGGACGCGTTCTCGAAGCGGATGGTGTCGCCGGAGCCGGGCGCGGCGGCGGGCGCCGCGCCGTTGACGAGCCAGTTGCCGGGCACCGCCCAGTCGGCGCCGTCCGCGCCGGCCCACACATAGTCGCTCGCGGCGGCGGCGGACGTCATCACAGCCGCGCCGCCTCTGAACGCGAAGCCGGAGGGAAGCGCAATGCGGGATTCGTCGGATGCGGAGACGCCGGTGAACAGGACAGCCGGAGCGGACGGCGTGTCCGTGACCGTGACCGTGGCGTTCGCGCCAGACGCCAGCGCGACCTTGCCCATGAACGGCGCGGCGCTGCTGACCGCAAGCGACGTGCCGTTCTCGAGGAAGAGCGTGCCGGCGCCTGCGAGCGCGTTGGTAAAGGAGATGCCGGCGGCGATTTCAAGCCGTCCGCCATCCTTGAGCGTCACTGTCCCCGTGCCGATCTGGTTGGCCACGGCAAGACGCACCGTGCCTTCCTCGATCAGCGTGCCGCCAGTGTAGTTCTTCACATAGCCGGACTGGCCGTTTTTGTCGGTGTCCGTCAGCACGAGCGTGCCCTTGCCCGTCTTGCGGATCGTGCCGCCACCGGTCACGGTGACGCCCAGCGTCGCCGTCAGCCCCTCGGGAATGTTGATCGTCACCGTCTTGCCGTTGAGGTGGAAGCACCAGTCATTGACGTTGTTCGCATTGTAGACGCCGAGGAAGTCGAAGTTGTCGGTGGCGGTGATGACCGCATCGCCGGAGAAACGGAAGTCGTAGTCTTTGCGGTCGGCTCCGATGCCGCCCGCGCCGACGAAGATGTTGGGGACGTTGCAGTAGAAATAGTTTCCGGCGGTCTTCCGGATGCACGGCGCCTTCACCGTGCCGGTCTTGCCGCCGCTTCCGAGCGTCGCGCTGCCGCCGAGCGTGATCTCCGTGGTCGCCTCAAGGAACCCGTCGATCCCGATCTCGCCCTTGCCATTGCCGATGGCCACAGTCGTGAAGCGCGCGTAGGCGCCATCGGCGATGTAGAGGATGCGGCCCGTACCGTTCTCCGTGCCGGTGAACATCTGTCCATAGACCTCCGAGCCGGACGCGATCCGCCACGGGTGGTTGCCGTCGCCGAGATTCGGCACGGACCAGTTGGCGGTGAAGGTGAAGACACCGTCGAGGGTGCGCGCCGTATCAGAACTGGACGACGTGCGCAGCGCGGGGTCGGGGTACGTGGCCGTCGCGCCGCCGGGGAACTTGACCGCGCCGTTCTGCTCCACGTAGAGCGTGCCGGAGAACTGCACGGGGCAGAAGAACTGCGCCACGCCCGTTCCCGTGTTCGCGATGCGGGTGACGGTAAGCGCCGCGCCGTCGGACGGAAGGAACGTGACATTCTGAGGCGCGGTCAGCGTAATCGTTCCGACCGTCGCAGCGGAATCGACCGTGATCCGCGCGGGCGTGGCGACCACCAGCTCGTCCGACGCGGTGAACGCACCGCCGGGCGCAGGCGACCAGTTCGCGGCGGCGGAGAGATTTCCGCTCGCACCGCCGGCCCACGTGTACGTCTCGGCAAACGACGGCGAGGGCGCCGTCGCTACGCAAATCGCGGCCGCGACAAGCGCGGCCCTACCGATTCTGCTGAATGTCACATGCTTGTAGAGTAGAGACCCACGCCTCGGCGTTGCCGCCGATGCGACTTCCCCCTCGTCAAACCGTACGTGCGGATTGCCCGCATACGGCTTTCCATTGAGTGCCTTTCCTGTTGCCATGGCTTTCTTCCTTTCTTGGGCTGTTGAACGTATATTATACGATTTTTCCCTGTCAATTCCGTTTCGGCATTTCTTACCTTGCCCTTCTCACGTCCG
>CACZDG010000138.1 GCA_902779865.1 uncultured bacterium | reverse complement strand
CGTGGAGAGGGGGCCGCATTTCATCGTCATGGACGAGCCGACGAACCACCTCGACCTTCCCAGCATCGAGTGTTTGGAGAATGCGCTCGCGGAGACGCCATGTGCGCTTCTGCTCGTCTCGCACGACGAGCGCTTTCTTGCGCGGCTCACCGTCCGCCGCTGGCAGCTGACGGAATCCGGCGACACCGTCCGCTTGACAACGGTGATTTCGGACTAACGATCAATTGACTTTTGTTTCTGAAGTATGGTATAATATCAACGTTTTGGAAACAAAAATGAACTACGTAACATTAAGAGAGCGATTCCATGCCTTTGCCTGTTTCTCCAATGAGCAGGTATTGGCGGCGTTTCCCCGTTTCGACAGGGGAAATTATTCAACATGGCTTGGGAAGGGCTACATCAAGCGGCTCAGGCGCTCGTGGTACGCCTTTGCGGATGTCGCAGACACGCCAGGGATAGGAGACTACTTTGCGGGAAGGATGTATTCGCCAAGCTATCTTTCGTGTGAGTATGTGATGGCAAGGGCTGGATTGATTACGACTTCGGGGAGTTTTCGTACCGCAGCGTCAAACCGGAGCTGATGTTCGGCTATGGCGTGGAGCACGTGGGCGATGGACTGCCGGTCAATGTCGCGATGCCGGCGAAGGCGCTTTGCGACTTCCTGTATCTCAATTCGCAGTATGACACGCCGGAGGAGATTGAGGCGCTGCGCCTTGATCCTGATGTCCTCGCGGAAATTGCCGCAAACGGTGACTTGGATGGAGTGGTGGCTCGCTTCGGTTCGCAGGCGCTTGCGCGACGGATGAGGCTTGTCAAGGAGGTGTATTCGATATGATTGCGCTTGAGTCGATAAGGGGATTCTTCCCCGAGGAACTTCGCGCAGGACAGTTCGCGAAGCACATCTTGAAGGAGTATGTCGAGTGCCTTGCGCTCGAATGGATTGCCAGAAGTCCGTGGGCGGCAAAGTTGACGTTCATCGGCGGCACAAACCTGCGTTTGACGAAGGATATCGACAGGTTCTCTGAAGATCTTGATTTCGACTGCAAGGGGCTTGAGCCGGACGATTTCGTGCGCTTCACCGATTCTCTCATTGCACATCTTAGGCGCAACGGAATTAATGCCGTGTCGAAGGAGAGGGAGTCTGATCGTCTGACGGCGATGCGGCGGAGCATTCTTTTTCCTGGCCTTCTACACGAGCTGGGGCTTTCCGCTTTCAGGGAAGAGCGGTTTATGATGAAGATCGAGGCGCAAGACCAAGGAAGGGAATACGAGAGGGTTTTCGCTGACGTTCGGCGTTGTGGGTTCTTTTTCCCGGTGTGTGTGCCGACCGAGGCGACGCTCTGCGCCATGAAACTATCGGCGCTCTTGACACGCGGCAAAGGTCGGGACTTCTACGACGCGATCTTTCTTTTGCAGCGCACGGAACCGGACTATTCGTTCCTGTCCGCAGCACATCCGGAAGTCACCGACCTCATGTCGCTCAAGACGGCGCTTAATGCGATGTCCCAGTCCGTAAACCTAGAACTTAAGCGGCGCGACGTGGAGCATCTGCTTTTCCATCGCGAGCGTGCGGAACTCGTGACGCGCTTCCCTGCGTTTATCGAGACGCTTTAACGCAGAGAGCAGAAAACAGAGGCGGAGGAATGGTCATGAAAATCAGAAACATTGCAATTGGAATTGCTGTTGTCGGCGTCATCTTTGCCGGCGGCGTGGCGGCGGTGGCGTGGCAGAATGCCGCAGTCGCTCCACGCACTATTTGATACTGAGTCCAACAGAAAGGTAGGGCTGTTTAAATGAGAACTCATATTAAAGACATGATCGCCGGATGCGTCGCCTTGCTGAGCGGCATTGCGTTTGCGCATTTCCCGATTGGCGTGAGCCCCGAGTCTGACGACGGGCTTGTGCGCGTTGGCTGGACGCCGGTTCAGCTTGGAATTTGCTCGTGCCGTCCCGTCCAGCTCTTCCCCGGCGATGCCGACGTGTACGGCATTGCGGCAGGTGCGCTGAATTTGAATCAGATGTCGGCCGTCGCTTCGCTGTCTCCGCTTAATATGGTCAGGCGAAACTATTTCGCGCAGATCGGGCTGATTGACGTCTGCGAGCTCAACTGCGCATTGGAGGTTGGGCTTCTTAATCTCACAGAGCGAAATTTTGGCGTGAGTGTTGGTGTCTTTAACGTCGAATCGCCTGACGGTCGCTTGGGAAACGACGGCCAATTCTCCTGGTTGCCGGGCTTGCAGGTCGGGTTGGTCAACGGCGGATGCGGGGTGCAGACTGGTTCCTACAACATTGGCGGCAGTCTTCAAATCGGCGCACTCAATGCTGATGGCAGCGTGCAGATCGGCTTGCTTAATGCTGCGATTAATGGAGACAATCGCAGTGCCTGTTTTCAGATCGGCTTGCTCAACTACAACCCGCGCGGAATCGTCAAGTGGATGCCGATATTTAACTTCTCACGCGGCAATGAGTAGCGACGATGACAGAAATTCGCCAGAAGCAGATTCCCTATCGCCGACCATCCAAGTTGAGCGATCCCGGTTGTGATTTCACTCCTGAGGAATGCGCGGCCATTCTTGCGGTTCCGGACGAACGAATGGGGTTCAGGGAACTGGGGAGCATATTTCAAAGCTATCTGCCAGCGGGGACATACGAGGAATGTGCCTATTTCATTCCCCGAGTGTTGCGTTTTCTCGATGATCGCGGAGATGACGCCAGCGACATGGCCGACAACTTCCTCGTCTGGGTCGCAGAGCAGAAGGCTGAGTTGGAGTCTGATGGACTTCTGCTTCCTATCTGCGTTCACTTGCAGGAACTGCTGCGGAGTTGTCTTTCCGAGCTGCGAGTCCAGATGGATCCGCTTCCTGGGAAGGATGTCCCGTATCCGATTGACTGCTCGCTCGTCGAGTCTCTCATCGTCGGACTAAACCGAACACGGCTGGTCAACGGCAAGTACAGGCCGTTTGGCAACGCGGCTACGCCAATCGTTCTCGATGCTGTCGGAACCATAAAGGACGGAGTCGCTGCATCGTGGTTTGCCATATTTGCTTCTCTACTCGAGCGCGGTGTGTTCCTTTTGGGCGAGGCGATAGATGCTCCCATCTATGACATGCTGACCGACGAGGCGAGGATTGCCAAGGCTTGCCATCTTGTACGCGAAGCATCCCGCAATGACAGGCAGCTTGCTGCTTTTTGGAGGCGATGGTGCTGGAAAGGCGCGTTTCTGAGATCATTTGAGGATTAGATGGGGGAGAAAAGTATTAGACAGGATTAACAGGATTAAGAAAGAAACGGAGGAATGAGGTGTCTATGAAATTCAGAAACATTGCAATTGGAATTGCTGTTGTCGGTGCCATGATTGCCGGCGGCGTGGCGGCGGTGGCGTGGCAGAAGGGCTGGCTTATCCGCGAAACTGTTGAGCTTGGCGCCGGCGTGATTGCGGCGAGGACTTCGCGATCGTCCAAGGCCGCAGGTTGCTTGGGATATAACATGTTTCACGGTAGGCATGTTGGGAAAGAAGAGGGATGACATGCATATATCGCACGAGGGATGGTGAAGTTCAGCCGCAAAGAACGCAAAGGACGCAAAGATCTCGAAGAAAGGAAAACGAAGATGAAGAAACTGATGATAGTGCTTGGATGCGTCATGATGGCCGCAGCGGTGGTGACGGCAGGGCTACTTCAATGCGGTGATCGACATGTGCGACATTCTTTTCTGAGGTGTTCAACTTATAATCGAATAGAATCGGATTTGCTGTTGCCATTCGATTATGGGTTTGATATAATATGGGGGTGCAAAGGAGAAATGTGGCTATGGTCATCAGGCGAGATTATCTTGAAAAGGTTAGGCCGTTCGTCGGTCTTGACGTTGTGAAGGTTGCGACGGGTATTCGGCGTTCTGGCAAGTCCGTACTCATGAGGCAGATTCGAGACATGATTGCCTCAAAGGTTGACCCGAACGGAAAATTTATCTTCATCAACCTTGAGGAGGACGAGAACAGCCGATTCCTTGTCAAGGGGGTTCTACATGATCATGTCGTGAAAGAGGCAAGGAAGAACCTGCCGTCTAAGACGTATCTGTTCCTCGACGAGGTGAGCGAAGTAGAGGATTGGGAACGGATGGTCAATTCGTTGCGGGCGAAGGAAGAAATCGATGTCTATATCACCGGATCGAACTCGAAGCTGCTTTCGGGTGAGCTTGCGACATATCTTACTGGACGATATGTTGAAGTCAAGGTGAGTCCGTTTTCTTTCCGCGAGTTCCGAGAGGCGAGGGAAGACGAGGACCTGTCCGCGGCCTTCAATGCCTACCTGCAGTTTGGAGGTATGCCGTTCCTTTCGCATCTCGGCTATAAGGAGGCGCCGTCGCGAGAGTACCTTGAAGACCTCTATTCCTCTATTATCATGAAAGACATCGTGCGGCGGCATAAGATTCGCGACGTTGATCTCCTGGCGCGTATTATGAACTACGTGCTGAGCGAGACGGGGCACGTCTTCTCGGCGGCGAGCATACTGCGTTACCTGAAGCACGAGCGCCGATCCGCCTCGTTCGACACGGTGATGAGCTATCTGCGGTTTGGTGAGGAGGCTTTTCTCTTCAGTTCCGCAAAGAGAGAGGACTTGATGGGACGGCGCATACTTGCGGTCGACGAAAAGTTCTACGCCATGGACCACGCGATGCGCAGGGCGGTGGTTGGCGGGAACGTCCGCCGCGACATCGATAGAACGCTCGAGGCGATTACATACCACGAGCTACTGAGAAGGGGATATGACGTAAGGATCGGACGCATCAAGGAGAAGGAAGTCGATTTCGTCTGCGAGCGCGGGGATGAACGGTTGTATGTCCAGGTTGCGTACCTGATGGAAAGCGAAGAAACGCTGGAACGAGAGTTTTCGGCGCTTATGGCGGTTCCCGATCAGTATCCCAAGATGGTACTTTCCCTTGATCAAGTGGACTTTTCCTCTAATGGTATAGCTCACCGTTATCTGCCTGAATATCTTGTCGGGGCGTGAATGAAGATGGCTTCTGGCCAATTCCCGATGAAAGGAACGAACGACGATGAATAGAAAGAGCATAGTAATTCTTGTCGCAGGCGCGATGGCCATGCTTTCAGGCCAATGTGAGATCTCTGCAACGGTGTAAAGGCGTGCAATCCTGTAAATCCTGTCTAAAACAAAAACGAAAGGATAGAAATAACAAAGACGATTTTCGCTTCATCCATTGCACGCTAAGTGGCAAATAGTGTGAATAGACGTATTGCTAAATCGTCAAAAGGTGTAATTTCGGTATTGCTCAAAACGTCAAAGCGTGATATAATATTTCGCGTCAAGGAGAATACTATGGTGATGCGGCGCAAAATTACTGAAATTCTCAAAAAATGGAAAGTGTCGGATGCCAATGAGTGCGCGTTGCTCATTGACGGTGCCCGCCGTGTCGGAAAGAGTTTTATCGTGGAGGAATTCGCCAAGGCGGAATATCCGGCGTATCTGATGATCAACTTCAAGTATGTCGGCAATGATGTCAAGGAGACGTTCAATGAATATCTTGGCAATCTGGATGTTTTCTTTGAGAGGCTGTTTCTGGTCCTTGAAAGAAAACCACTGCCGAGGGGAAGCCTGATCGTGTTCGACGAGGTGCAGGCGTTTCCCCGTGCGCGGGAAGCCATCAAGCCTCTTGTGGCGGATGGACGCTACCACTACGTCGAGACAGGCTCGCTCATATCGATAAGGAAGAATGTCGAGGGTATTCTTATTCCGTCCGAGGAACGCCACATCAAGATGTATCCGATGGACTTCGAGGAGTTCCTTTGGGCGAACGGAGAAGAGACCCTGATGGGGGCGATCAGGGAGGCGTTTGCCAGAAGGGAATCCCTCGGGGCGCTCCATCGACGAGCCATGGATGCCTTCCGCACGTACATGCTCGTGGGCGGAATGCCGCAGTCCGTGAAGAAGTTTGTCGAATCGCGCGACTTCGACAAGGTGGACCGCGTCAAGCGCGACATATTGGGGCTGTACAGGGACGCTATCGTGAAGTACGCTGGCTCAAGCGCGCTCAAGGTGGAGCGCATGTGGGACGCCATCCCTGCACAGCTGTCTAGGCACGAGAAGTCCTACAACCTTGCGGACATAGACGTCAACGCGCGGATGAGAGAATACGAGGAACCCGCGTTCTGGCTCAAGGACGCCATGATATGCAATTTCTGCTACAACGCGACCGAGCCGAATCTTTGGCTGTCGCTGAGCGCGGACCATACGACGTTCAAATGCTACATGGCGGATACGGGACTTCTCGTGAGCCATGCCTTCGACGAGAACGAACTTGCGTCCGAGTCCATCCATAAGCGGCTTATGACGGGCGATCTGTCCGTCAACGAGGGGATGCTCATGGAGAACATCGTTGCGCAGACTCTCGTCGCATCCGGGCGCAAACTGTACTTCTATTCGCGTTCCGATCCATACGACAGGAAAGAGCGGATGGAGATTGATTTCCTCATTGCAAAGTCGAAGCTCGCGAGGAAGAACAATGTAGGCGCCGTTGAGGTCAAGAGCGGCAAGCGCGTGCGGCACGCCTCGCTTGAGAAGTTCCAGGCTAAGTTCTCGGATTTCCTCAGCGAACCGTTCATTTTCCATTCCGGAGACGTCAAGGTGTCAAAAGGGATCAAATGCCTTCCGCTCTACATGATCTCGTGCCTGTAAGGACAATGCTCGTTATGGTGCGTGCGAAACGCGCCCTGCAGCGGCTAGCGCACGATGTCCGTGCGGCCTGATTTTGAGATGTTTTTGAGTTTTTGGGAAAGTTCTCAAATTCGGGCGGAGGAAATTATGATATAATATCCATTGCAACGGAGTTTGAATAATGAAAAAGACCATACAAAGAGAAGCATATATGACGTGGCTGGCACAGTTTCGCGACAAGCCGCTGATAAAGGTGCTCACGGGAATGAGACGGGTAGGCAAGTCCACGATCATGAAGATGTTCGCGCAAGCTCTCAGGCGCGATGGCGTGTCTGCGTCTCGCATAGTGATGGTTAACTTCGAGGAGCTTGAGAATGCGCCATTGAGGACGGCCGAGGCGTTGCACAAGTTTATTGTCGGGAAACTTGCGAAGGGTGTAACTACATACGTGTTCCTTGACGAGATCCAGCGTGTGGAGCGTTATGAAGAGGTTCTGGATAGCCTCTACGTGAAGAAAGGGGTCGATCTGTATGTCACAGGCTCAACGGCGGATCTGTTTTCCTCGGAGATCGCGACGTTGTTGACCGGTCGTTATGTGGAAATGAACGTATTACCTTTTTCGTTCCTGGAAATGACAAGGGCTGTTGGCGGCAAGGTCGGGGATACAGTGGAAAAACGTCGTTTCATGGACTATCTCACATACGGATCCCTTCCGGAGTCGTTCGCATTCAAGACGGGATCGCCAGAGCAGCGCGAATACGTGGAGTCAGTATATCGCACGATACTTGAAAAGGACGTGCTGAAGCGGAACAAGGAGGGTGGAAGGCTCCTGGTCGGGCAGATGCTGAAATACATGGCTGGCACCATATCGTCCCTGACGTCCCCAAAGCGCATGGCTGATCGGCTCAAGGCAAATGGCGTGAAGGTCAGCGCCAATACAGTATCTTCGTATCTTGACATTCTTGAAGACTGCTATTTCATCTACAAGGCAGACAGATTCGATGTCAAAGGCGGGGAAATGCTCAAGTTGATAAACAAATACTACCTGACAGATTTCGGCTTCAGGTATTATACATTGAGCAATCCAGACATAGAGATTCAGCAACTCCTTGAAAACGCGGTATTCCTTGAACTGCTTCGTCGGCGCTACAAAGTGGCCACCGGCAAGGTTGACGAGCGGGAGGTGGATTTCGTAGTCAAGGGCAGCAGTGATTTGATATGCTACATTCAGATTGCCGTCACGGTTGCGGGGAAAGAAAAATACGAGCAGGAAGTCGCCGCATTTAAGTCGATACGGGACAACTATCCAAAACTCATCTTGACTCTCGACGACATCTTTGTCGAAAACCGCAATGGCATACACACTATGAATGTAATTGACTTCTTTGCCGGCAGAAGCGACCTGCCCGTGTAAAGATTAAACCGAAAGGGGTACGCAATGAGGAAACTGATGATGGCACTTTGGTGCGCGGCGATGCTCGCGCTTTTTGTTGGCGGATGCATATTGATTCCGTGCGGCTATGAGTGTGAAAGTGAAAGGATCGTGGCGAAACGGGAAGGCGAATCCGGGCAGACGCAAGAGATCGTGCACAAGAAGATGCATTTGAATCTGTTTGTGCTGGGTCTGAATCCAGAAGGTGGATTGTTTGGCACGACATATTTCCTTTATTCCAGATTCGACTATAGGGCGAATGGCAATTCAAGCGAAATATGGGCGTTCGGACACTTCCCACTGCTGAATTACGATCGCTGGGCATACATTACGAGCAAAGTCTTGTCGGCAGATGACATGGAAATGCGCCTGCGAATCTGGTCGGATCAGGATGGGCTCATCTATGACGAAAGCTTTGATAGGGTCGATAGGAATGTTCTGTGGGAGAAGACTGACAATCCACACATTATACAGGTCAACGACCGATCCGGCAAAGTGTACATCAATGTCATTGCGGGCGAAGAAAGCGATACCATTGAAAGGAGCAACCCATGAAATCCTTTGCAAGAATCACCCTCGTCTCATCACTCGCGTTCGCGGCGGCAGAACTGTACAAGGCCGGCGCCGCAATCCCAAGTTCCTCGGCCCTCGTGAGACGCTCCCGCCACATGTCGGTGACATTTCAGGTAGTAGTCTGAAGATGGAGTTGCAAAATGAATAACCTATGGGCAGATGTATTACTGTGCTTTCTTATATGGAGCATTGCTCTGACTTTACTTTTAATACTTCCGGCTTGGTTTCTTGTGACGGGGATAAAAAGGAAAAGGCGTTGGCGCGTTTTGGCTGGGACGGTCTGGCTTGCCTCGTCGTGTGTACTTGTGGCGTTGGTTGCAGACCCGTTCAGCACACGTCATGAGGGGATACTTGATCAAGGCACGACGCCCGATGGACGTGAATACGTGTTATTTCAAGTCTGGAATGGTGAACCTTACGCTGTCCAGCTGTATGTCCGCAACACGAATGGCGGATGGCGGTTCTACTATGTCGATCACGAAGTGTGGCCTTGGCGACATGGTGGGCAGATTGATTTTTCCGACGGGAAAGTTTGCGTCTTTTGCGGGGAAGAGCTGTTTCGGGTTTTAGACATAGATGAGGAGAACGGCTCAGAATCTGAGCGCTATCCAAACTACATGACTGCTGAAGAAGTGTTCAATAGCTGTAGGTATTATCGAAATAGAAAAGGATTGACGAAATGACTACGCTAATGATGTTTACTCGGGATAATGTGAATGTCAATAACTAATTACCAATGGGGTTTAGCCGCAAAGAACGCAAAGAAAGGAAAGCGAAGATGAAGAAAATGATGCTTGCGCTCGGATATGTGGCGATGCTCGCAGCGGTGGTGAATCTGGCTGGATGCCGTCTGTATGAGTGCGATGTGGACAGCGTTGATGTCGATGACGCGCTTCTATACGAACAGGTTCCGGTACCTGACGAGGACAACGCTTTTATTCCGCTGATTGCTGCAACGAATCTGCTGCATCGTGTTGAAGACGAGTGTGCCGATGATGAGAATGAACCAATCTCGACGGAGCAAAAGGACAGACTGCTTGCCGAAAACGCGGCGTTTTTCACAGCTGTTGAGACGGCGTTACGACGACCTCGTTTTCACAGCACGGTTATGGGAACCTTGGATTTCTTAAACCTAGAACGCACCGAGATACCGCTAGACATTATGGTTGAATATTTGCGCCTTCTAGGGATGCGTGTAGAACGTGCAATGGAAGCTGGCGACATTCCGATGGCACTGCGGCACATCGTGATATTGATCAGGTTTGGCAAGTTGGTGGAAGAAGATGCAGATACTTTCATCTCGCTTGCATTCGCTGTGTCCATAGTGAAGTCGGCATGTGAAAATCTGAAAGATATTGCACGAGGTCAAAACACCACGTTAGAAACGCTTGAACGCATAGCAAAGATGCTTGAAGGACTTGAGCCGTCAAATACGAGCTTGGAACGGTCTGTCAAAAACGCCTATACGTTGGCGAAAGCGATTGTCGAGTTAAGGCCCAGGCAAAATCTCCATTTCTGGCAGTTGGCTTATGCCAGATTTGCATTGCACAGGAACGAGACCATGTCGAACCTAAACGAGATCACGCGCAAAGCCTTACGGGGAGAAGTCGCTTCAGACTTCTGCAAGAAGCTAGATGTAGGAACGTTTACGCCGAATTCTATTGGGATCTTAATTTCGCATGAGCATGCGAAAAACTGCAAGGCGATAATCAGTATGACGGCTGAGCAATGTTTTAAAGTAAGGGCCGCGCAGGTTATGGTGGCAGTGCGTCGCTGGAGTCGTGCAAACGGTGGTGGTTTCCCAGACACGCTCGATGCGCTTGTGCCAAAGTTTCTGCCGTCGGTGCCGACTGACCCATTTGATTGCGGGAAGGCGTTGAATTACGATTCGGGACGTGGTATCATCTGGACCGTCGGCGCGGATGGCAATTTCAATGGTGAAAAGATTCCCGGCAAAGATTCATACGGGCGCGACAGCGGGTATGTCGTGAATATTGATGGTTCGCCTTAAGGAATGCAAAGAACGCAAAGAAAGGAAAGCGAAGATGAAGAAAATGATGATGGCGCTTTGGTTCGCGGCGATGGTAGCGTCGTCTGCGGCGCTGGCGGGAACGAACAACGTCGATATCGTCGCGGCGGCGCGGAAGCAGATTGGCGTGACGGTCGGATATGATCCCGCGTACAGACGCCTCGCGTATCCGAACGGCGACGTGCCGCGGTCGAGCGGCGTGTGTACGGATGTGGTTATACGGGCGTTGCGCGATGCGCGGAAGGTTGATCTGCAGAAACTCGTCCATGAGGACATGAAGGCCAACTTCGCGAAGTACCCGCAGCAGTGGGGGCTCAAGCGGACAGACCCCAACATCGACCATCGCCG
>CACZDG010000137.1 GCA_902779865.1 uncultured bacterium | reverse complement strand
CGCCTAGACGAGTTCTTCAACTGGCGGTTGCGCAATCTCAAGCAGGTAATCTGCACGAAATCGGCATGACCTTGCAGAAAAAAGTCTTTGCACCCTCATATATCCCCAAACGTCAGCTTGGCTGTTTCACCGGCCTTGCGGCCGATGTCGTAGATGCGTTGCATCACATCCGGGTCGTGGCAGACGCGGGAGATTTCGAGCGGTTCCTTAGGCGCGATGAGGATGGCCTTGCCGGCGGCGACGCGCGAATCGATGTATTCCAGCGTCTCGTTGTACCAGATGTGGCGGTTCTTAAGTGCCTTGTAGATGGCTGGGTGACGGTTGAGAATCGGTTTGAGAAGGCACATCCTCTTTTTCGGAAACTTGCGGTATCCGTGCGGGCGCGTTGTGATCACCACGTTTTGCTCGTAGCCGATCGACTCGAAATAACGAAGCGGGATTCCATCCGAGAGACCGCCGTCGAGGTACAGCCCGCCGTCAATCGCGACGGGACGCGAAACGAGCGGCATCGAGGCGGAGGCGCGTATCCAGTCGAACGTGCGCGCGTCGGCCTTGTCGAGCCGCTTGTACACTGGCTTCCCTGTCGCGCAGTCGGTGGCGACGACATGGAACTCCATCGGGTTCGCCTCGTATGCAGCGGTGTCGAACACGTCCAGTTCCATCGGGAGCGTCCGGTAGCAGAACTCCGCGCCAAAGAGGTCTCCCGTCGTCAGGAGAGACTTCCACGAACAGTAGCGCGGATCGCGGGCGAAGCGCTTGTTGTAACGGATGACGCGGCCGATCTGTCCGCTCTTGTAGTTGCACCCAAAGCACGCCCCGGCGGACACGCCGACGATGCCGTCGAACGTGACACCGCGCTCCATCAGGACGTCGAGGACGCCGGCCGTGAACAGCCCGCGCATCGCCCCGCCTTCAAGTACAAGCCCGCGTTTCAAGTTTCAGCTCTCCATCCAAAAGTCGTCACTTCAGCGTCCACTTCTTGAAGATGCTGTCCGCATCATGTGCGGCGTGCCCTCCTTGTATTTGCGGAAGTGCGGCGTCGCGAGATGTTCCTTGTACGCCTCTTCGCTGCGGTAGATCTCCACGATGCGGATGGAAGTCGGCGACTCCTTTTTCTGCATCGGGAAGATGCACACCACGCCGGGTTCCTTCGCGACCGATTCAGCCCCGACCGTCCCGGCGGCGGCGAGATACGCCTCCAGCCATTTGGGATGAACTTCGATTTCTGCGATTCTTACCACGAACATGTTTTTCTCTCCTTTCTCTTTGTTTTGCTGGGTTGCCACGCCACAGGAAACGCAACCTGTGAGCATCACCGCGCCAGCGAGCGAACAGACGGTCTTGAAGAATTCTCTTTTGTTCATATCATTGCTTCCTTGTTTTGATTTTAGCTGACAAGTTCGCGTTCAAGTACGGCGGAAGGAGGAGTGTGTGCCGTCCGCTCCGAAATGGTCGTGTCCGTGGGTATGCGTGATCGTATGCGTGTGGACGTAGCCGCCGTGGAAATGCGTAGAGTATCGCTTTCATGGAAAAACCACACCTTCACACCAGCACCTTGAGAAGGTCGGCGACGGCGATTCGCGATGGCGAGAGGCCAGCATCGGTGGGATCTAGCCCCGATTGCGGCATATCGAAACAGACCTGCCATGCCAACGGGACATCAAGCGTTTTTTTGAAATACACAAGTGCCGGACTTAGCGGTTTGTTACGTGAACTCTTGCATTCGACCAGCATGAAAGGCTTGCCGTCCTTTGAAACAAGAAAATCCACCTCTCTTTGCATCTTGTCGCGCAGATAGTGCAGCCCAAAATCCCCAAGCCCGGCATCCGTCCAGAAATGGACAGCCTTCAGCAGATGCGAGGCGATGAAGTTCTCGCGCCGTGCGCCTGCGTCACGCACTTCGCTCCAGTCCCATAGGTATATCTTCGGCTGCTTTCGGATTGAACTTGCGACATTCCTGTTCCATGGCCGCACCTCATAGCAATAGAACACGCTTTGGAGAAGTACCAGCCAATTCTTTACGGCCGGAGGAGAAACGCTCAAATCTTCTGCGAGCGAAGCATAGTTCACGCCGCCGGAGACACGCGCCGCAAGCAACTCCGCCAGCCGTTGAACCTGATAGACGTCCTGCACACGGCTCAAGTCGCGAAGGTCTTGCGAAAAAATCAATTCAAGCCTGAGCTTCTGCCATCTCCGGTGGAACCGGTCCGTTCCATTCAAGAATGCCTCGGGATACCCTCCAAGTTCAAGAAGTGCGTCAATCGTCTCCTGTGAAACGTCCTTCTCTTCCTGAAACATGGATTCCACATTGACATTTGCCGAGGCCACCTCTCCTGCCGAAAGAGGATGTATCCGATATGGGAAATAGCGCCCCATCATGCTGTCGCCGCCACGTTTGTAGATGTCAAGACGCGCACTGCCAGTAACTGCGATCTTCAGCTTGCGGTTGTCTCCGTAAACATCGAAAAAGCCTTTTAGGAATTGCTTCCATCGAGGGAACTTGTGGATTTCGTCAAACAGTACAGCTCCCTGTTCGGGACGCGCTTCATGGGACGAAAGTCCGAGTTCTCTGGCAACGGCCTCAGCTCCCCTCAAAATGAGTGAGGCATCCGATGAGTTGTCGTACGAAAGATAATGCCCGCCCGGCAAGGCAACCTTCGCCAATGTCGTTTTGCCAACTTGACGTGGACCGGACAAAAACGCCATTTGCCGCAACTCGGCGAAATGTTCAGCAAGGACTGTCTCGTATATGCGTTTCATTAAACTACAGTATAACATAATTGGCCCATCCCATCAACTACCAAAATAACTGATCATTTATTTTGGTAGCCACCAAACTAAACCATCATTCATTCTGGTGGACGACGCCGAGAGCGAATTCTGTAAGTAAACGGTCTATCACATGGGTGTCATGGAAGTGCGCCTATGCCTTGCAAGATGCCCGCGATGCCGGTTGCAGCGACGTCATTGCAAATCTTGCCGTCTGCGTCGAACGAGTAGAAGTTCATGACCGTGGTCGTGAAGCGGCGTCCGTTCGGCTTAAGCCCGGCGAACGGCGCTTCGCCGTTGAACGTGCCGGAGCATTCCCACTGGACGGCGACCGTCTTCTCGTCCGCCACCATGTCCAGAAGCTTCCACTGCACATCCGGGAAACTCTTCCGCATGAGACTGACAACGCTCAGGTATCCTTCCGCGCCATAGAGAGGCGTAGGCGAAACGGGCGTGTCGAACGCCGCCGTTTCAGAGATGAGCTTGCGGCCCAGCTCCAGGTCGTTTGTATTGATGCACTTCTCGAAGAGGCGCATCGCCTCTTCTCGTTCACCTTTGCAAGATTCTGCAATCCATGCGTCGAGCATGGCCCGCGCGATCGAACCATGGCGGGGTATCTTCGGCAGGTGTTCGCGGTCGAACCATCCCGACTCCACGACCTCCTCGCCGTCGGGCTTGAGTTCCCCACCCGCGTACTCGGCACGGAAGCCGATCATGATGTTCGATGGGAACGGCCACGTCTGCGAGCCGAAGTAGCGGATGTCCTTTACCTCGATTGAAGCCTCTTCACGGGCTTCGCGGCGGATGGCGTCCTCAAGGCTTTCACCCGGATCGACGAAACCGGCGACAAGCGACCACACGACGCCACGGTAGTGTGTGTTCCGTTGGAGGAGTACCTTGTCATCTTTTGTGACGAGGACTATCACGGCGGGCGAAATCCTCGGGTACACCGTGTAGCCGCACTTCGCGCACACGAGCGCCCGCTCGCTTGGATCCTCGTGTGGCTTCATCTCCGCGCCGCAGCGGCCGCAAAAGCGGTTGCTTGCGCGCCATTCGTCGATTTCCGCCTCACGCGACGCTTCGCGCATCTCGTCGGGCGTCATGTCGCGGAACGTCTCGCGAATGTTTTTCATTCTGCATCCTCCACGAGTTCAAATCGTTTTATCTTCTTTCCGTCGCGCTCGATGATCTCGAAGAACATCTTCGCAGGGCGAACCCAAAGCCCGCCATCGCCATAGAGCGCACGGTACACGACCATCTCCTCAAGCGTCTCGGAGTCCTTTGCGAATCCTTCAAGGCGGTAACGGTTGCCCTTGAAATGCCTAAATTCGCGGCCAATCAGGCCTATCTGTTCATCAGTCATCTTTTTCTCCAATCTCATTTACAGACGACGCGTTATCGGAAGGCGTTACAGGTGATTTCTGATACGGTCGTCGATGCCACATGTCAGCCGTGGGCTGCGCCGCTGCGACGTCCCATTCCCAACGGGTGCGCCAGATTATAGGCCATCATCACGGCTAGGAATACCGCGCAAGCCCAGTGGACGATGGAAAGCGAATGCCCTGCGGTGGTGATTGGTGCGGACGTTGGTAGTGCATTGGGAACAAGGTTGATTGCGATGCCACAGAGAATCGCGCCAATCATGATCACTGCGACGTAGGCGGCGGCGGCCTTGCGTCCGACAAGGGTGGCGACGGTAGTGAGGGACATCGCGTTCATCGCGGGGCCGACCATTAGAAACACGAACGCCGCGCCGGGCGAGACGCCCTTGGCGACGAGCGACGCGGCGATTGGAATCGATGCCGTCGAGCAGACGTACATCGGGAAACCGACAAGCGCCATGACCGGCATCGCGATCCAGTCGCTGCCGTGGAACGCATCCGCGAAAAAGTTGTCTGGCACAAGCACCGTTACAAGCGCGGAAACGGCAAGACCGATGGCAAGCGGCTTTGCGACCGATCCGAGAAGCCGTCTGTACGCCTGCCAGAATATCGCCTTAATCCCCCGCGACCCGGCGGAATCTTCCTCGACGGACACAGCCGCCGCATCTTCCCCGCCGACCGCCGAGACCACGGCCCCGCCCACGACTCCCGTCAGCGCGGCGGCGATGGGACGCGCCACCGCAAAGACAGGCCCAAGAAGGGCGTAGGTGGCAAGGATGGAATCGACACCCGTTTGCGGCGTGGATATGAGAAGGGCGGCGGTTGGACCTTTCCCCGCGCCGTGTTTACGCAATCCTGCGGCAATCGGCAGTACGCCGCACGAACAGATTGGAAGCGGTACGCCGATTGCGACGGCGCGGAGGATGCCGCCAAAACCGGAACTTCCACCCATCATGCGGTTGACCCAGTTGCGCGGAATCCAGACGGCGATGATTCCCGCCATCAGAAAACCAAAGACGAGCCACGGCGCCATCATGGCGAATACATGGACAAAAGCAAGCAATATGTCTTTCATGTTCAGGGTCTCCTTTATGCCATCTTCGAGAAACTTTCAAGCGCCTCGGCGAAAGATTCGATCGTCTCGTCGGCGTTCCCTTTTTCGATGCCCTCGCGCACGCAATGGCGGAGGTGTCCGTCGAGGACGATGAATGACAGGCGGTGGAGCGCCCCGTTTGCCGCGTTGAGCTGCGTAAGGATATCCTCGCAGGGAATGTCCTCCGCAAGCATCTTCTGGACGCCAGTCAGCTGTCCGATGATCTTCTTCAGCCGCAGCTGGAGCGATGTCACGTCTTCAATGCACTTTTTCATCTCTTGTCCTTTTATGTCTTGACGGGTATATATTATACCATACCCCCGTAGGGTATGCAAGACGCGATTTCGAAGAAACAGTAGCGGCTGACAGCGGCTACTCACTTCCCGCCAGCGAGGGTTTCTGCAATGTTTAGGTAGTAGGATCTCATGCGGTCGTATGCGTTCAGGATGTCAAGCTCGGCGAGAACGCGCATGGGCGAATCCGGATCGTCAGGCCCGACGCGGTCCAGCTGGCCTCGCCTGCTCGTGCGGACGAGCGTCCCGATCTCCGCCGCTTCTGCCTGAATCTGCGGAAGGTCAAATCGCGGACGCGGAGACTTGAGGTACCCTGATATCTTCTCGGCGAAAGAGGCGACTCTTTCATGCACTGCAAGAAGTACTCGCTGAGACTGGGGGGAGAAGTTCTGCCCGCTCTTCCTGAGTCGTCGCGTCGCCTTGAGAATCGCCGCCGCCTCGTCCGACACGGACTCCAGCTCGTCCGACATGCGCAGCAGCCGCCTGACGCGCGCGGAGACTTCCGCCGGGGTACGCTTGACCATGATCTTTCCGAGGAACTCCGTTATTTCCCTCTGTACGTTGTCCAGCACGCCTTCGCGGTGGAGGATGTGGTCCTCCTGCCGCTCTTCTGCCTCGCCAGCAAGGACGCTTCTCGTGATTGAAAGCAGCTCAAGGTCGCTGTCACGCATGAACTCGACCTCGAGGAGCGCCTGGTCGCATGCGATTACCGGCGAAATGTACGTCGTCGCGGACAGTGCGCTCAGATGCGGCTTCTCCGACGGGTCAGCCTTGATGACACGGGCAACGAACCCTGCGAACTGACGTGAGAACGGAAGGAAGAAAACGGTCGTGACGAGGTTGAAGATGGTGTGGATGGCGGCCATGGGCGCCGCCATGTGTGGATATGTCTTCACCCCGTTTACGACGACTGCGTCCGCGTAGTGGGGAAAGAAGGACGTAGCCAGCGGAAGAATGGCGGGCACGAAGAAGGGGATGATGAGAATCGTGCCGACGACGTTGAAGAGAGTATGCGCAAGCGCCGTCTGCCGCGCCTCGGCGGAGCCCTTGAACGCGGCAAGCCAGGCCGTCATGGTAGTTCCGATGTTCATGCCGAACACGGTTGCTGCCGCAGCCTCGAAGTCAAGAAGTCCCTGCTGCGCCAGCGTCATCGCGATCGCAGTCGTGGCGGCGGAAGACTGCACCACAGCCGTGAACGCAAGCGACACGAAAACGCACTTTGCGAGTCCCCACGCCGTCGTCGCGTCAAGCGACTTGAACGCCTCCACCACGGCAGGCATGGAACGGACCGGCTCCATTCCCTCCTTCATCCAATAGAGTCCCATGAAGATGCATCCAAGTCCCATCAAGGCGAGCCCGATGTTGTGCAGCCTTTCACGGCTCTGGAAGAAATACAGCGCCGCCCCGACAAGTACCACGCAGAGGCCGAGCATCTTCACGTCCGGCGCGAACGCAATGAGCCACGCCGTGGCCGTGGTTCCGATGTTCGAACCGATGATGACGTTGATTGCCTGCGAAAGGTTCATGAGGCCGGACGACACGAACCCCACCACCATGACCGTTATGATGGAGGACGACTGGACGATCATGGTGGAAATGACACCCGTGCCGACGCCTGCCAGACGATGTGTGGTCGCGAGGGACATGAACCGTCTGAGGCCCGATCCGCTTACGGCCTGCAAGCCCTCGGAAAGATGTTTCATGCCCAGCAGGAAGGTGCCCAACCCGCCGCCGACTATGATAAGTATGGAAAATATCTGACTCATTTAATTGTACCTATTCTTCTGTAGAAGCATAACAACCATCAAAAATAAGGAAACAAGAGTGGGTGCACGATCAGCGGGGATCTGCACGTCTGATTGTGCTGATTCATGTCTTATAGCCCGTCCCAAGACATATCCTTGAACGTGTACTTCGGGTACTTCTCCTTCCACGTGTCAAAGAAGGCACGGGCACGGTGAAGCTGTTGCTTCGCAGTCGAAATGCCGCCGCGCGAACGCAAGACGACCATGACCGCGACAGGCGGGTTCTGCGCAGGGTCGGCATCTGGACGGCCTTTGTTGGCGTCGAGTATCTGTCCGACTGTTGCCTCCCACGGCAGCACCATTCGCCGCCCGTCATCCGACACGGTTCCAGTCATGATTCCCGTGCTAGACATCGTCATCGGCCCACGCCGGTGTTGCGTGTAGTAGCCGACCGCTATGCTGTCCGAAATCTCTGCAAGGTCTTCGAGGAAGTAGAGGTTCTCGCCCTCAAGCACGATGTCGTCGCCAAATACAAGCGTATCCTTGTCAGGCGTAGAAACGGAATAAATGCGGTCAATCGACACCTTTGGCCCTGCGTTGCGGTTGTACACCTTGACGTCATCGCGCCCAGGTTTGCGCTTTAGCGCCTTGAGCGGACGTAACTTCAGTGAAAGCCTGTGACGCTCGTCATCGAACTGATCGGCGGGAGAGTCAAATCGCCCTGACACCTCCATCTGAAGTATGAAGTAGTCGCCAAGTCGGCGGCTGTATCCATCCTTGAGCGTATTCTCGATCATCGTCTCAAACGTGTGCTCAAGAATCATCTTAAGCATTGGCTTGGTAATCCTCAATACGCCGCGCTCAATGATCTCGTCCAGCACGGCATCATAGTCCAAACTATACCGTTGCACTATATGTGCAACGTAGTTTTGCTTGTCGGACAGCTTGTTAGCCACCCTAGTAAGCTTTATCTCTCTTGTTACGCCTGACATGATTCAACGCTCCTATTCCTTATAAAGTTCTTGTGCGCGACATTATATCACAAGTTATACTATAAATCAACTTTATACATACAACATTTGATATTTACTTGTAGAAAATATAATTATATCTTGTATATTATATATTCATATCTTGTAGGAGAAGAATTGATATCATGTACATGATAATGCAATATGTTGTACGATATGAGTTTCTTGGGTATCGAAGCCAACTCTTTCGTCCTCTGAACGATAAACCTGCCGCCTTTGTTCTGAAGCTCGACCGATAGAGACTCTTCAGCGCCTCCGTTACGATGCTGAATGCCAGAAGTGTGCGTTTCATTTCAGGTTTCCTATTGGGGTGAAAAAGAAAACGCTGATAGTATAACTTCGTCCGCGAGAAATAACAAATACCGATTTCTTATCACATGACATAATCTGCTATTATGCCATGTGGCACATCGCCTTGCCATTATGGTTTCACTTGTTTGCTTTCGCTACTGGGAGTTTTGGAGTTTAGGAGGCTTGGAGGATTTTTATAATCGATGTAATTCATAAACCCCTCTTTCGTGGCAGTTGCGGATCAAGCCTCCCGGTCTGAAACAAGCCGCATAACTGCAAGAACACAATCGAGGCGTCCACGACAGTAAGTGTAGCAAAAATCCCGCCGCAGACACAAGTGTAAAATATGGCATGCTATTCTGGGGTTCATGAATCGCCATGCGGAGAAATCGCGGATGAGCGGCTTCGCGGCGGAGGCCGCGACGGAGAGTCGCAGGCGCGAGGCGGCGACCTTCTCGAAGCGGACGATGTGCTTGTGCCCGACGCACGTGCCAGAATAGAGTTTCTTCCACTCCGTGCCGACAAGCGCCTCTAGGTCAAACTTGCGGATACGCTCGCCCTGCTCGATGCGCTCTGCGAGGATCACCTGATTCACCGGGCCGGAATCCTTCGGAATCGCGAGTTCGAGGCGGTCGCCTTCTCCTTCGGCGGCCGCGAGTCTGTTTGCGTAGCGCCCCTTGATGCGCCGACCGAACTCGGCGTAGGTCTTCATCTCGCTTTCGAGAATGAGACCGTCAGGCTGCGGCGCGGCGTTGAGGAGGAGGTTGCAGTTGCGCCCCACGGAACGGTCGTACATGTTCATGAGGTAGTCCATCGTCCAGTTCGGCCCCTTGTTGTAGCAGAACCACCTGTTGCGCCCGAGCGGGACATCGCACTCGCCGGGAATCCACCTGTCGCCGTCGGGATTGCCGCTGAACCTCATCTCCTTCGTGCCGTCGGCGGCCGTGCCGTCGCTTCCCGTGGCCCAGCAGGGATACGGTGCCACACCGCGTTCATTGCCAACCCAGCGTATCAGGTTCTTCGCTTCGGGAGGTCCTTGGAAGAGAAGTGCGT
>CACZDG010000136.1 GCA_902779865.1 uncultured bacterium | reverse complement strand
TAGCTGGACGAGCACGGTGGAATACTGGGCTTTCGGGAACTGCACGTCGCTGACGAACCTGACGCTGAGCACGTCGCTGAAGAGCATCGGCAACATCGCATTTCGTAACTGTAAGTCGCTTGAACGGGTTATCATACCGGATTCTGTGACATCAATAGGTGCGCATGCTTTCTCTGAATGTAGAATATTGGGTTCAGTGGTCTTTGGAAAGAATATATGGACAATTAACGAATATGCTTTTACAGCATCTCCATGTTTGAGGTATTTGTATTTTCATGGAAATCCGCCAAATTCAGTTGGTAAAGAAGCGTTTGGCAGCATGAAGTCCTCAGCTATTATCTACCGTGAGGATGCGAATACCGAATGGCCGGAGACTTGGCGAGGATATGCTGTAAAGCCCGCAAGTGAGATTACGGCGGATGCCGATGCACCGTGGGATCTGGTATTTACTACGCTAGAAGGTTGGCCGTCGTCATTCTTCTTGACGGCTGTTAGTAATTCTTATGATGTTTGTACTCGTTTTGTGGCAGGTAATCCGATATATTGTGCGTATGCCTATAAGGACGCATGGGCGGATGCTGACATAACCGTTTGTTTCTCTAACGCGCTTCATGTAAGTGGAACGGATGAGGTTTCGTATGCTTGGCCTCGGGATGGTGGGCTTCAAGCGGGACACAACATATATGGTGGTTGGCCAAGGCGTTCAAACCTCCAAAATCTGCCTCCGGGTGAATATACGGCGACATTGGTTCTTAACGAACCTCGTACTATCCGCGAAACGGATTACGCCAACAATTCTAATTCAGTGACGTTCGTCGTCGTTCCTTCAACAGCAGTGACATTCATGTCTCTTGACTATGAGGTGGGGACATTCTATTTGGAGAAGGGGGGAACATACGGTTCTAAGCTTCCTGATGCTCCTGTACGATTCGGTTACAAGTTCCTTGGATGGTTCACGGCAGAGGAAGATGGAGTCCGCATAACCGAGTCTTCGCGCGTCCCAGATGAACCGATAACGCTTTATGCGCAATGGATTGCCGCTCCGAATGAGACTATTACAGTTTCCTCCAATCCTGCTTCCGGTACGACTTGGCAAAGCGGCAACTTATATGTTGTTACTGAAAATATCACGGTTCCGTCTGGCGTAACGCTGACTATCCAGCCCGGTGCGATAGTCAAGTTCAAGGTTGGAAAGTCTCTTACTGTTGCGTCCGGTGGCACGTTGCGCGCACAGGGCACTCGCGCCATGCCGATTGTGTTCACATCTATAAACGATGATGCAAACGGCGGCAAGACTGAAGGCTCTACGTCCAAGCCGAATGGTGGCGACTGGAACCGATTGCAACTTTCCGGTACGGCCGTGTTTGATTTCTGTAGAATCTATTATACCAGCGGAACGGAGAACTACGGCGGAATCGAGTGCGGCGGCAACGTGACATTCGACAATTCCGAGATTGCCGAGACAAAGTATGAGTGTGTAAATGCGCATAGCGGGTCGTTTACTGCCCGCAACTCCATTTTCCGTGATTCGTCACTTGCGTTCGGTTACTACGGCGGAAGTCGCATAAGGGTGTACAACTGCGTGATCGCCAACTGCACGACTGCCGTCCGCCAGAGCAGCAAGCTCTTTTATAACACTATATTCTACAACTGCCGTAACTTTACTGATCAAAGCGGGGACGGGAGCAAGTTCTATTATTGCTGCTTCTTCAATCCGTCTGGCTATGGCGACCAGAACTCCTCGAAGTATGCACGAGACACGTGCATTTGGGCTGATCCACAATTTGTCAATGTTGACGCTAACGACTATCGCATCAAGGCTACATCGCCCTGTGTCGATGCCGCAGACGGGTCTGTTGCGCCGCAGTTTGACCGCTATGGGTCGCCGCGCATGAACGTTGAAAGCGTCCGCCCGACAGGCGTGGCAAATGCAGGCGGAGCAGTGCCTGACATCGGTATCTACGAAGTTCCGGGTACGGCGGACGTGCCTGCCGCGGATTTGGCCGTGACTGTTGTTTCCGCGCCCGAAACGCTTACAATTGGAAAGACGGCGCGAATCTCCTGGACCGTGGAGAATGTCGGCGAGGTCGATGCGTCAGGTCAGTGGCGCGACGTAGTGGAGATTGTCACGTCCAACGGACAGGTTTTGGAACTTGGTGAACAGATCGCAACTCTTGACGTGCGCGTAGGCAGGAGCCAGACGTTCACCGGCGACTTCACCGTGCCAAGCGGCACGGAAGGTGCATGTCGCGTCAGAGTGACCGCTAACAAATACCGCGATCTTTTCGAAGGCGGGCGCATGGACAACAACGTCCAGTCTTCGACGTCCGCGAGTACGCTTGTCGTTTCCGGAAAGAATATACCTACTGACGGTTCGGAGACGCCGGTTACACTTGCTGCGGGTGACCAAACGGCATTCGCCCTTGATTCACTTGGAGGAAGGGCTGGCGTGTTGGCGATCCGCTGCGATGGCGATGTTTCCGCATGGCTCGGCGATGGCTCGACGGCCACCAAGGGCAATGCCGTTCGCACTGCCGTACAGGTTGCGTCAGACCTCTGGCTCCTTGAAATCCCGGCGGGGACTGACGCCCGCGTTTCGCTGTCCAACGATGGACGGGAGCCGTTCTCCATCGGGCTGTCCCTTGCCGCCGGAGATTTCTTCCTCTGCGACATCGGTCGCATTACCTCGCTCAATACCGGCACGGTCACGGTTCCGTTCGCTGGAAACGGATTTGAGGACGGCATCCGCTGCTGGCTCGCCATTGGCGGCAGCAAGCAGGTGGAGGCGCGGGAAATCATGATCCACGATGCGGTCAGCGGTTCCGCCGTGTTCAACGTGAACGGCTTTGCCCCAGGCATCTATTCCATAGTCGTGCAGAAGGGCGATGCGGAGGATTCAGTTGAGGCTCTTGAACTTATCCGCGCTCAGGATGCTGCTGCGCGCTGGAACTGCGGGCTTGAACTCGCCGATACGACGCGCGCGAACCGCACGTATGTGGGACGCTTCGAGTACGAGAACCTCGGCGACGCGCCGATGTCTGTGCCGTATGTCACGCTCCAGTCGTCTGGCGGCACGCTGATTCGCCTCTCCGAATCGGACGCCTGGACGGATTCTATCGACGTTCTTGCGATTTCCTCAACCTATCCCGCAAGCTCTCTCAAGCCCGGTGAGACGGGTGAAATCAAGTTCTTCTACCGTTCCAGCGGCGAACGCGCTACGGTGACGTTTAAGTGCGCGGGTGCTAAGCGTGTTGTGGATGAGAAGGGGCAGTTCTTCAAGGTTGGCGTTGCCCAGCCGATGCAGAACGGCGTGGTTGTTTATCAGGATTCCCACAAGAAGATCATTCGCTACACGATCGTCACGTACAAGAGTCATATCGACGAGCCGAACCAGATACGGATGTCCGCCGACACGCTCCGTCCGTCCAGCGTTGACAAGCTCCCGTGGAGCTTTGCACACCCGAAGCTGGCGGACGCCTTTGGCGACACGTGGAAGACCTACATCGCCCGCCTTGCGGAGGACGCCGACTATCTGATGAAGATCGGGCAGCCCACGTATCGCGTTGACAAGCTGCTTCAGCTGGAGATGACCGACGCCCTCGGCGTAGATACGGCTGTCCCGACGCTTGCCTCGGCAACGGACATTGTGCGCTCCGGGCGCGGGTTCGACCTTGCCTTCACGCGCAGGTATTCGTCCTCCGTTTCGCGGCGCCTCACGAAGGGGACGCTCGGCTACGGCTGGTACGGCAGCTACGGGACGTACGCGGAGCTGAAGGACGCGAAAACGCTCATCTTCCATACGCCGTCCGGCTCGTCCTATTCCTTCACCAAGGTGTCTGGCGCATGGGCGCCCGAGGATTCCCGCGACCAGACCGTCCTCACGGAAACCTCTGCCGCCTACGAACTCGCCTCTACAAGCGGCATGGTGCAGAAATACTCGAAGGGAACGATGCGCCTTGCGTCCATCGAGGACAATCAGGGTAACTCGCTCACCTTTGCCTACGCCGGCACGAAGGTCTCCCGCGTAACGCATTCCGACGGACAGTACCTCACGTTCGCCTATTCCGGCGATCTGCTGACCTCCGTTTCGGATGACCTCGGCCACACGGTCTCGTATTCCTACGACAACAACAAGCTCGCCACCGTGACGCGCGTTGACGGACTCGTCACGCACTACGCCTATCGTGGCGACGACGGTAGTTCCTGCGCCAAGGCCCTTGTGCAGATCACTGCGCCGGATGGTACCACGCGCGACTTTACCTACAGCTCGGACGGACGTCTTGCGACAGTCTCCGTGAACGGTGACAAGCAGACGACCCGCATCGTGCGCGGCAAGTTCGGCTCCTACACGATTGTCGCGCCGGATGGCGCCAAGACCGAGGTCACCGTCGGCATGAACGGCGAGACGCTGAAGACCGTGAACGCGCTTGGTCAGACCGTCAAGCAGGTCTATACCTCCGACTCGCTCCTGGAATCGGTGATTGCGCCCTCTGGCAAGCGCAACCTCATCTCCTACGACAAGCTTGGCAATCCCGTATCCGCCATGTCCGCCAGCGGCGCGACGACGGCGTTTGCCTACACCGAGGGATACGGCAACCTTGATAGCGTGACCGACCCGAAGGGACAGGTTCTTGCGTTCGGTTACGACGCTCTCGGACGCGGCGTGTCCTCCAAGTTCGCGGACGGTAGCGAGACGCGCGTCGAATACAACGCGAAGGGCGACGTCGTGAAGACGACGAACCGGCGCGGCGAATCCGTTGCCTACGAATACGACGCCGAAGGCCGTCTCGTGAAGAAGACGTGGGATAATGGTCGTACCTTCACACTTGCCTATGATGCGAAGGGCAACGTAGTATCGGCGGCGGATTCGCGCACCGGCACTGTCACCATGGAATATGACGCCAACGAGCGCCTCACCCGCATTGTCTATCCGAAGGGTCGCGGCTTCACCTACGCATACGATGAGTTTGGCCGTGTGCTCGAGCGCACCATGTTGGGAGGGACGGGCTCCGTCCCGTCCGCCGCCGACAAGCAGCGCTACGCCTACGATTCCTTCGGCCGCCTCGCCACAGTCACAGACGGCGACGGCAACCCCTACCTCACCAACGCCTACGACCCGACCACCGGCTGGCTCATCACCCAAGCCTACGGCAACGGTACGGTAGTCTCCAACGCCTACGACATCCTCGGACGCACTATCGGTATCTATCATGGTAGGGCGAGCTCTCCGAGCGAGCCGCCTCTCGCCTTCTTCGAGTACGCCTACGATTCCGACGGCAAGTGCATCTCGCAGACCACCGCCGAAGGCACCGAATCCTACACCTACGACTCCGACGGCCAGCTCACCGCCGTCACCTACCCCGACGGCACCTCCGAAACCTTCACCTACGACGCCGTCGGTAACCGCATTACATCGGGAGGGTCGCGCTCCGTCGCGACCGTAACCTACACCGTCAACACCCTCAACCAGTACACAAATATTGACGACACCACTCTTGAATACGACCTCGACGGCAACATGACGCGCAAGGGCGACACGCACTACTACTACGACACCCTCAACCGCCTTGTCGCCGTTACGAACGAAGCCGAGAACATCCGCTGGTCGTGCGAATACGACGTCTTCGGCAACCGCGTTTCGGTGACCGACAACGGTACGACCACAGAGCGCCTTTTCGTGCAAGGTTCGCTTCCCTCCGTAGCAGCGGAATTCAACGGCGATACTCTTTCCAAGAGCCACATCCTCATCGGTGCTGTGCGTCTAGCAACTCACAACTCACCCACTCTTAACTCATCCACTCTCTACTATCACTCTGATATGCTCGGTTCCGCCCGCCTCCTCACCGACGGCACGGGCGCAACCAAGGGCACTCGCTCCTTCAAGGCATTCGGCGAGACGCGTACTTCCACTGGCGAAACAACCGATGCGGGCTATGTCGGCACTCTCGGCGTCGAAACCGATTCCAATGGCCTCCTCTTCATGCGTAACCGTTACTATGATGCTAGCATGGGGCGGTTCGCCCAGATGGATCCGATAGGGTTGGAAGGAGAAGATCCGAATCTTTATCGATATGTTAGCAATAACTTGGTTAATGATATTGATCCCTCTGGCCTTTATGGATTGAGAGAAGTTGGAGAATATTGGTCAAGCGTAGGCTCTGATTTGTGGACTGGAATAAAGGCAGGACTGACTTTTTGGCCTTCAGTTTTTGGACATCCTGAAATTAGTGCAGGTCTTGGTTCAATGATTAATGGAGGAGAATATGCATATTCTGGTATAACGGGGCAAAATCCTAGTTGGGACACCATTACAGATTCTCTGATTTTGACTAGATCTGCCCTCAAATTGAATAGTGGCGCGACCAAAAAATTGAATTACAGTTGGAAGAACAGAAAAAGAATTCAAAAAAAGACTATAAAACGCCTTTTGAAAGAGGAGACCCCAGAGTTGTTTAGGGATATTCTGGCGGGCCAATTGGTGAGGCGAACAGCAGACTTGATTTTCGATGTTCCTCATGACGAGCAGGAAACCACCACCAAGGATGTCGTAATCTCTTGGGATCCGAATGAGATTAAGGGGCCTTTGGGTGAGGGCGCGAAGCGGTATAAGCAGCAGGGCGACTGGATGGACTACACCATCTACTTCGAGAACAAGACGAATGCGACGGCGGCGGCGCAGGAGGTGTTTGTCGATCTGCCGATGGATCCGAACCTCGACTGGACGACGCTGGAGCTGGGCGAGATAGCGTTTGGCGACCACATCGACACATCGCTCGTCGGCAAGTCGCACGGCAAGTCATCCTACGCGCTTCCCGGCACCAACACGTCCGTGAAAACGGAAGTGACGATGAAGGACGGCGTCCTTTCGTGGTACATGCGCGATTGGGATCCCACGACCGCTGACAACTTCCCAGCGAGCGCGACGGGCGGCTTCCTCCCGCCGAACGATCCCGATACCCATTGCGGTGAAGGGCGTCTTTCGTTCCGCGTCCGCGTGAAGTCCGACGCGCCAAACGGTGCCGTCATCAACGCCTCCGCGCAAATCGTCTTTGACCAGAACCCGATGATCGAAACCGATCCATCCTGGTGGAACACGATTGGGTCCTTCCATGATGTTGCGCTTGAAATCGACGGCGTTACGACGAACCTCACGCTTATTGCGGGCGAACCGTTCGGCGAGTTGCCTGCGCCGAAGACGACTCGGACGGGTTACACGTTCGACGCCTGGTACACGGGGCCGAATGGAACAGGAACCAAGGCAACGCCTACAGCCATCGTACCAACTGGCGACTTCTCCCTTTACCAGAACTGGGTTGGTGTGTCGTACAAGGTGAGGTTCAATGCGAACGGCGGTACGGGGACTATGGCTGATCAGGCGTTTGTGTATGGTACGGCGCAGAAGTTGTCCGCGAATGCGTTCAAGCATGGCATGTACGCTTTCGTCGGTTGGGCAACAAAACCGGATGGCGAAGTGGTGTATGCGGATGGTCAGTTGGTGGAGAACCTCACTGCTTCGGCAAATGGCGTCGTGACGCTCTATGCTGTCTGGACGATGGATCGGCCGATGTTGTTCACCGATGTGACGGAGGCCGCGCCGCAGACGGCGGCTTCGGTGTATGACGGGTATCTATACAACAAGTCAACGGGCGCGCTTGCGGGCACGATTCAGGTGAAGGTGGGCAAGCCGGGCAAGGACGGCAAGGCGGCCGTGAAGGCTACGGTGATTGGCCTTGACGGCAAGAAGAAGTCGCTGAAGGCCGTGGAGAAGGGCAAGGCGTTGATTGAGAACGATGGCACGACCACTGTGGAACTAGTGGGCGGAGACGCCTGCGAGGTCAAGATCGGTGCGAAGGGCATGAGTGGCTGGTATGGTAGCTATGACATTGACGGTGCTTTGAACGTGTTCACGTCGAAGGATGCGGCGGACAAGGCGACTGCAGCGGCTGTGCTCGGCAAGTGGCAGGGCGTGGTGAACGTGGCGTGGCAAAATGTGGGTGCGGCGCGCTCGGTGATCGCGCCCTACCAGACTTTGTCCGTGACGATTGCGAACAAGGGTAAGGCGAAGGTGGCGGGAATGCTCGCGGATGGCACGAAGGTGTCGGCGAGCAGTCAGTTGCTAGTTGGTGACGAGTGGTGCTGTGTGCCGGTGCTTGAGTCTAAGAAGTCGCATCTGGCGTTTGTGTTGTGGTTGCCGGCGGACGCGACGGGGCGCGTCCCTCCCATGGTGGTCGGACTTGAGAATGCCATTGTGGGCA
>CACZDG010000135.1 GCA_902779865.1 uncultured bacterium | reverse complement strand
TTCCTCGCTTGCTCCGATATACGGGCAGATGAAGGATCGCTCCGGGAAGATTCGCTTCCTGATGATCACGGGCGTCAGCAAGTTCACGAAGCTCTCGATCTTCTCCACGCTTTCGTCGCTCGTCGATATCTCCTTTGAGGACGCCTACGCCTCGATGCTCGGCTACACGGAGGACGAACTTGACCGCTACTTCTCCGAGCACATGGAGGCGCACCGCAAGGTGATGGGGCTTTCGGCGAAGGCGTACCGCGCCGAGATCAAGCGACTTTACAACGGTTACCGGTTCTGGCGCTTCACGGGCGAGAATGTGTACAATCCAGTCTCGATCAACCTTACGATGGCCAATCGTCCTCCGCAGTTCGAACTCTACTGGGCGGAGACGGGCAAGGCGTCGTTCCTGATGAACTTCCTCAAGCGCGGCGACATGTTGGCTGTCGATCCGGACGACTTGGAGGGCGTCACGAAAGCGGAACTCGATGTTTCGGACCTCAATGCAATCCCCGTAAAGGGGATGCTGTACCAGACGGGTTACCTGACGATCGACAAGTACGATAACGGTCTTTTCACCTTGCGCGTTCCAGACGAGGAGGTGCGTCAGGACCTTGCGGCGCTCATGTCGGGTCTCGTGGCGGACAAGGATGTGCGCTGGGCGGCGTCCATTGGCGTGATGCTCCGTCTTGCGCGGTGGGACAAGTTCTTCGACGGTCTTGCCGCGCTATACGCAGGCGCGGTGTATGGCTCTACGGAAGGGAAGCCGCACGAGCTTTCCTACGCGCGCTGTCTGAAGTTCCTTTTGCAGGGACAGGGCTTCCGCGTGGAGCAGGAGGTGTCGCACGCGGGCGGACGCACGGTCGAGCTGAAGGTGAACAAGCCGCCGAAGGTCGCGATGTCGCAGGTGCAGCGCAAGAAATACGCCGCGCCGTACCGCGCCGCCGGCAAGCCCGTCTGGGCGGTGGGGCTTTCCTTCAACGGCAGGACGCGCCAGTTCAAGGGCGGTGTCGCTGAGAGTGTAAAGTGTAAAGCGTAAAGTTGCAACTGACGAAAGAAGGGATGAAAGCGATTAACGCAAGGAGTGGGTCTAACAGCGGAGCTTAGACTAAAAACAGCAGTCTATTTCACGCCGGTCGTTGACGGGCGGGCGACCGTAGAAGTCGTGGTATGCGTGTGAGAAGTACTGTGGTGACGAGAACCCCGTCCTTTTTGCGACTTCCTTGAGGTTGATTCGATTCTCGTCGATGAGCCGTTTTGCCTCGTGCATCTTGACGGACATTATGTACTTGCCCGCAGTCGTTTTGAACGCCTTGTGGAACGCCTTCTGGAGCGCGGTCTGGGACACCCCTGCGGCCTTGGCGAGATCCGCCGCCGAAATCGACTTGTTCAGGTTCGCGTCCAGCACCAGCAGGGCATTTGCCAGCCACGGAGGCGAGACGGGATAGGTGGCGGTCGATTCTCGCTCGACGACTCCGTTTGGCGGCACGAGGAACGTCCGGCGCAATTTCGGTGCGACGGGGTTGTCGATTGCGTTTTCAAGGATGCGCATGGCGGACTCGCCCATGTTGTAGGCGTTCACGTCGATGCTGGTGATCGTCACGGGGGCGCAGGAACACAGGGCGACGTCGTTGTACTGTCCCATGATGGCGATGTCTTCTGGCACGGCCCGTCCGTTGCGGAGGCATGCCTCCATGAAGTGGCTTGCCCTGAAGTCATGCAAGCACAATACGGCGGTATGTGGCGGCAGCGTCGGAATCCATTTATCCAGGCATCGGTGAAGAATGTTGATGGTACGATGGTATTTCTTTCTTCTCATGATGGCGGGCTCGTCGAAGACCGCGCATTTGAAACCGGCCTTGGCCACGGTCGAGTCGAACGCCTTCTCCACCTCGTCGCTGTCGTTTGAGCCGCGGTTCCCGCAGTAGGCGAAGTTCTTGAACCCGCGCCGCATAAACCACTCGGCAGCCATCTTTCCGATTTTCCTGTCGTCGAAGCCGATGTCAATCATGTCCGGCCTCTTGGGATCGTCGTGGAAGCGCACGATGGGCAACCCGGTCGCCGTCATGTGGCCGATCACCTCTTCGTTAGGCGTATCCGTGAAAATGCCGTCGCATTCCGCGAATACGCTCTTGTCGTCCACATCGTCTTCTTCAATGCAGCGTATGCCGATGTTGCGCTGCCGCTGCGCGTATTGCGCCATGCCCATCAGTATTTCATTCTTGAACGCCGCCATGAGCGACGGGAACAGAAACGCGACGGTCCGCTTTTTCTTCAATATGAAGTTTTTGTTACTTGCCATTGCCTGTATCTCTTGGACGCGGATATTGTACCATATTCCTTGACGGAATCGGTAAGTAAAACGCAGTTTTTTTATGCCGGCTTTTTACTGAAATCCGCGCCAAAGAAAGGGGTGCGATTTAATCTGCCACGAGTGAACGAAAATATGATATACTAACTGCGTTGGACCTTTCAGACGCGCAGGGTTGTTTCTGCGAGTTCCGTCAAGCCGTGTGACTTGGCTCGCGAATGGCGCGAAAGAATGGTTGCGCAATTTCAGACTTAACAAGGAGAAGTCAATGCAAATCAGCCGTCGCAATTTTCTAGATGCCGCATCGGCAGCCGCGTTTCCGTTCATCTTCCCCGGCTGCACGGGATTGAGCGTCCGCAAGTACGCCGCAAACGAGAAGGTCAACGTGGGCGTGATCGGCATCGGCCGCATATCCACCACGATGGACATCCCGCTTGCGATCAAGTTCACGAACCTCTGCCGCTTCACGGCGGTGTGCGACCTCGACTCCAAGCGTCTTGCGCACGGAGTGGACTTCATCCAGAAGCAGTACCGGAAGCTGACGAAGGAGGAAAAGGCGCCTGTCAAGACGTTCGCCGACTACCATGACCTTCTGGACGATCCTTCCATAGACGCCGTGGAAATCTGCCTTCCCGACCACTGGCACGCGCTCGTCGCGAGCGCCGCCCTCGCGAAGGGCAAGCACATCTGGCTGCAGAAGCCGTTTGCGCAGACGATCACCGAGGGCCGCATCATCGCAAACCTCGCGCGTATGCAGAACCGCGTGGTGCAGGTTGGTTCGTGGCAGCGTAGCGTGACGCAGTTCCACCGCGTGTGCGAGCTCGCGCTCAACGGACGCGTTGGCGAAATCGTGCGCGTTGAAGTGGGCTGCGGCTGCGACAAGCCGGGCGGCAGCTCGGCGGTGCAGCCTGTGCCCAGCAACCTCAACTACGAGATGTGGCTCGGCCCGACGGACGAGAAGGCCCCCTACAACGAGACGCGCGTCCACGCGCAGGACCTCAAGAAGATCGCGAGCCGTCCGGGCTGGATTCAGATGGCGCCGTACGGCTGGGGCATGATCACCAACTGGGGCGCGCACCAGATCGACATTGCGCAGTGGGGCCTCGGCAAGGACGACTCCGGCCCCGAGTCCGTTAGCGGCACATGCGAGTGGATGGATACCTCTGGCGGCAAGCTCTGGAACGTCCACACGACGTACGACCTCCACTACTCCTACAACGGCGGCAAGACGGACGTCCACGTTTGCAATAAGTATCCGATGGGCATCAAGTTCATCGGCGAGAAGGGTGAATGGCTTTACTGCATGCGCGGCAAGGCGGTCACGCCGAGCGATCCATCTTCGTCCACTGGCGGCAAGATGAAGCCGCTGATGGCGTCCAAGGTCTCGCTTCTCGAGCCGATGGCGAACCCGGCGAAGCCGCTCAAAACTTCAAAGGACCACTGGAAGAACTGGCTTGAGGCGATCCGCGCCGGCGACCCCACGATGACCGCAACGAACGCGGAGGCTGCGCAGCGCTCCTCGACGGCGTGCTGTCTCGGACAGATGTGCATGGAACTCGGGCGCGGCAAGAAGGACGGTGCAACCGTCAAGTGGTGCGCGAAGAAGGAAGATACGTGCTGCGACAAGGCGAAGGCACTGATGAAGCCCTTCGCGCGAGGCAAATACAACCTCGCAGACGAGCTGTCCAGCTACGGGTTCGACTACGAGAAGGTGCTTCGCGGCTGATTGGAACGGAGGAACTAATAATGACACTTGAACAGTTCAAGCAGGTTTGGGCGAAGGCGGCGGAGAAAATCGCCGCCCGCGAAAAGGACTACTCTGCGCTTGACGCAGCAGCAGGCGGCGACGGCGACCACGGCGAGGCGATCGTCGCCGCCACGAAGGCGCTCGCGGCCGCGCAGGGAGCAGACTTCAAGTCGTTGTTAAACGACATGGTAAGCCACCTTGAATCAGACGTCTCCGGTTCCACCAGCTCGCTCTACGGTACGCTCTTCGAGGGCATGGCCGACGCAGTGGACGCGGGCGTGACGGAACTTGACGCATCTGGCATAGCCGACCTCTTCGCGGCAGGCCTTGAGGAACTCGGCTTTGCCACGAAGGCGAAGGTGGGCGACAAGACGTTCATGGACGCGCTCATTCCGGCGATTGAGGCGCTGAAGGCCCACGCCGCGGAAGGCGAGGCGGCAATGTTCGCCGCCGCCGCAGCAGCAGCAAAGGCGGGCAGCGAGGCGACAGCGCAGATGCAGGCGAAGTTCGGACGCGCCAAGAACCTCGGTGAGCGTTCCATCGGACCGATTGACGCCGGTAGCGCGAGCAACGCCGATATCTGGAGTTGCTTCGTCTAAAAAACAAAACGCAAGAACAAAATCGCGTGATTGCTGAAGTTCTAGAGTTCGCAATGCTGTTTGCATTCGGATTCTCATGGCCTTTCGCCATCGTGCGCACCTATCGTGCAAAGCGAGTTGACGGCAAGTCGCCGATGTTCAGCATAATCGTCATCGTCGGCTACGTGTGCGGAATTGCCGCGCATCTCGTCGAGGGGACGAAACTGTGGCTCGTGCCGGTCTATCTTCTCGATATTCTGCTCGTGTCCACCGACCTCGCGCTCTATTTCCATTACCGCGGCAAAGCGGAATTGACAAAGAACGGGCAAACAGATACTATCGACCGATGATAAAAAGGAGCGGCAACATGAATATGAAAAAACTGAAAAACGCTATTTCGTTCGTGGTCGTGGCGGCGCTGGCGGCGTCTGCGGCGGCTGCGCCGTTCCGCATTGAGGCCGAGAAGGGCGAGATGCTGCCCGACGCCCGGGGCATGAAGGCCGGCCCGTACGACAAGATACCGGGCACGTCCGGCGGTTCGATCCTGGCCTTCTTCAGCAATGGCCGGGGCGTCAGGTACGGCAAGACGCCCGTCGCCGCGAAATGGGTGGCCGTGGCCTTTTCCACGGACAACGGCGGCAAGGACGCAAAGCTGCAGTTCTTCGACGGCGCGAAGCACCTTGGCGACGTCATGTTCCCCGACACCGGCGACTTCCACCAGATCCGTGACGTGGAGACCGTGCGCATCGCCATCCCGAAGGGCGCGGACCTGCGCATCGTCGCGCCCGAACTTCCGGTGAACATCGACTACCTCGACCTCTACGACACGGACGAGAAACCGTCCGTCCCCGGCCTGCGTCCGCCCGCGCCGTCCGTCGCGGAGCTGCGCGAGAAGCTGTTCGCCGGCGCATACGGCAAATTCGACGAGGTCGTGTTCGCCACGCGCACGCACCGGCGCGAGCACTGGTACGCCAACTTCGGCTACTACTGCTACGGCTCCAGCCACGCGATCCTCAACCGGCAGGGGCGGCTCGTCGCGTACAACGTGCGCACCCGGTCGTTCCGCACGATCCTCGAGGACATCGCGGGCGCGGTGCGCGACCCGTGCGTCCACTACGACGGGCGCACCATCCTCTTCTCCTACCGTCCCGGCAACGAGCAGCGCTACCACCTCTTCACGATCAACGCGGACGGCACGGGCCTGAAGCAGCTCACGTTCGGCGAATACGACGACATCGAGCCCGCCTGGCTCCCGGACGGCGACATCATCTTCGTCTCGGGCCGCGCGCGCCGCTGGGTGAACTGCTGGCTTACGCAGGTGGCCACCATCTACCGCATGAAGCCCGACGGCTCCGGCATCCGGATGCTCTCCGCCAACATCGAGCACGACAACACGCCTTGGCCGCTTCACGACGGGCGCATCGCCTACATGCGCTGGGAGTACGTGGACCGCCGGCAGGTGACGTTCCACCACCTCTGGACGATGAACCCCGACGGCACGCAGCACCAGATCCTGCAGGGCAACACGTACCCCAACGGCGTCTACATCGACGCGAAGCCGATCCCCGGCTCCGACGACATCGTGTTCATCGACTCCCCCGGCCACGGCGCGATGGAGCACGGCGGCTTCCTCAGCGTCCTCTCCGCGAAGTCGGGCCCCGACGCCCGCTCGAACATCAGGCACATCTCGAAGGAGCGGTGCTACGACCCGTGGGCGTTCTCGCCGGAGCTCTTCATGGCGACGGACGGCGACGAGGTGTTCCTCATGAACCGGCGCGGACAGAAGGAGACGCTTTTCACGCTTCCGCGCGAGTTCACCGCGTTCGAGGGCGCGAGCGACGGCGGGTCGCGCATCAGCGAGCCGCGCCCGCTCATGCCGCACGCGCGCGAGCGCGTCCTCGCCGACCGCACGGACCTCAAGTCGAAGACCGGCGAGTTCTACCTCGAGAACGTGATGATCAGCCGCAGCATGGACGGCGTGAAGCCCGGCACGGTCAAGAAACTGATGGTGATGGAGACGCTCCCCAAGCCGGTCAACTACACGGGCGGCATGGACCCGCTTTCCTACGGCGGCACGTTCACGCTTTCGCGCTACCTCGGCACGGTGCCGGTGGAGGATGACGGCAGCGCCTACTTCAAGGCACCCGCGCTCAGGCCCGTGTTCTTTATCGCGCTCGACGCGGAAGGGCGCGCCGTCAAGCGGATGCAGAGCTTCACGCAGGTGATGCCGGGCGAGCGGCAGGGATGCGTGGGCTGCCACGAGCGGAAGACCGAGAACACCGTGCGCCGGGCGGCCACGGTCTCGAAGGCGATTTCGCGCGGGCCGTCGGAGATCGACGCGTCCGGACTTGTCGTGGACGTCCCCGACTTCCCGCGCGACGTTCAGCCAGTCCTCGACCGCTCGTGCGTGAAGTGCCACAACCCCGACAAGCGCTGCGGGAACGTGGACCTCTCCGGCGACCGCGGCCCGATGTTCTCGATGGCGTACTACAACCTCATCGCGCACAACCAGGTGCTGGACGGACGGAATTCCGAACGCAGCGACTGGCCGCCCTACGCGCGCGGCAGCGGGGGGAGCCCGTTCATGGAGAAGATGTCCGGCAAGCACCACGGCGCGACCGTGTCGCCCGCCGACCGCAAGGTCGTCATGGCGTGGCTCGACGGCTCTGCGCCGTATCCCGGCACATATGCCGCGTTAGGCTGCGGCTCCATCGGCGGCTACCTCCAGAACAAGCAGGTGATGAACAACGACCGCAAGCGCGCGAAGTCCGTGGCCGCGCAGGCCGTGATCGCGAAGCGCTGCGACACGTGCCACACCGGCGGAAACCGTCTGCCGCACTACCTTTCGGACGAAAACGGCATCAGCTTCTGGACCCCGAACTGGAACGACCCGCGCCTCAAGAAGTGGCACCGCCACCTGCTCTTCAACCTGTCGCGTCCCGAAAAGTCGCTCTTCCTCAAGGCGCCGCTTGCGAAGGAGGCGGGCGGGTTCGGCATGGGCAAGGACGGTAAGGCCGTGTTCAAATCTACGGACGATCCCGACTACAAGGCGATCCTCGCGATGATCCAGGACGGCAAGGACGTACTGGAGAAAGTGAAGCGTTTCGACATGCAGGGGTTCCGTCCCCCCAAGCCGTACCTGCGCGAGATGATGCGCTACGGCGTGCTACCCGCGACCTTCGACCTAGACTACGAACCTGTCGATCCGTACGCCCTCGACCGCCGCTACTGGGCGCTCGACTGGACGCAGCTAAAGTAAGCCGTTTGAATAAGCGGAGCAACATTACATTACACGCGGGGCGTCACTTTGGTGGATGCCTTATAGGACTGGGTTGGTCTTACACTACGACAGTAATCTACCGATAGATGGCATATAATTTACCGATAGATTGTATGCAATCTACCGATAGATGGTATATGATCTACCGATAGATTCGATATCATCTACCGATAGATTATATGTCATCTACCGATAGATTCTATCGCATCTATCGGTAGATTATGATATACTAACCCCCTATTCCGTTGTCATCGTGTAGGTGTAGTCCTTTCATGGTGGCGGACAAGTAAAAAAGGAGATAGTAGTATGCTTAAGTTCGAGACTCGCAGGATCGCCAATTCATACGGCGACAAGACAAGGTACCGTGCCATATTGAAGAGCCACGGGAGTGTGGTTGACTTCGACACCGTCCTCAAGGAGGTTGAGGAATACGGCGGAATCAATCCTGTTACAATGCGCTACTATCTTGACACGTTCTTCAACTGCGTGCGCAAGAAGATGCTGGAGGACGGCCGTTCCCGGCGTGTGGGCGACTATCTTCTGCTACGGCTCAACGTGCGCGGAGGTTTCGACTCCGCCGACGAGGACATTGAGACCGGGTTGCAGGAACTACTTGTCACAGGGCAGTCGCTGGACGGGTTCCGTCATCTGGAGAAGATGGCCGATGTGTCCAATGTGAACGCCCGTACGCGAGGGAAGGCGGAGTCCGTGATGAGCGAGGGCGGTGACGCCGGCATCCTGACGTTCGGCAAGAACATCCTGTTGAAGGGGCATGACTTCAATTGGGATTCCACTCAGAACGTCACTTTCAACTGCGTGAACGAGAATGGAGAAAAGACGACGTACATGTATCAGGTGGGGCAGGCATATTCTTCTGCGATGGAGCATTTTCATGAAAATGTGCTGGAGGCTGACGACACGCACGTTCTGATGAAGTGGTTGCCGACCATGCCCCGCTGCCTAATCGGACAAAGGGTGTCGGTTGCGTACATTGACTATGGCAACCAGCGAAAGAGCGACGCGCGCGGCTCCCATGCCTACGCCACGGTAGTGGAGGAAAAAACGACCTGAAGTCACGCATGGCAGCCGCAACCCAAGCGGAGTGACAAGATGAGTTAAAGCAATGCTGCAAAGCAGTCGGTCGGAATTTATGTTATACTACTTGCAAAGGAAATAATAGGCGATGCCAACGATATCTGAAAGTAAAAAAGGAAGGATTAAGATTGCTGTCAACTACAGCGACCATAACCCTCCGCATTTTCATGTGGTCCGGGGGAAGAAAACAATTGCTCTTGTTTCCATTCGCGATGCGGTGGTCATTGAAGGTGTCCTCCCCCGCGTGTTATTGCACCGCGTTCTCGGTTGGTGCGTTTCACATACTAAAGAGTTGCTTGCAGATTGGAATCTTGTACGCCAGGGTAAAGAACCCAAATGGATTGACTGGACAATTGACTGAAGGGAGAAAACAATGCTTCATGACATTTGCATGGTAAAGCCAGCGACTGGACGCAAA
>CACZDG010000134.1 GCA_902779865.1 uncultured bacterium | reverse complement strand
CAGACTGATCCACATCAGCCAGTTCAAAAGCGCCTCTATCATTTCTTGGTTCATCGCCGTGCGCCATTAGTGTATCATATTTCCGCACGGGTAGTTGTGTCAAAACAGGTCAGACCTGTTTTGACACAATTATCAACACTAGCTGACCGGTTTTACCACTCAATTTCCTTGCCGACAAACCGGCAATGCTCTCTCAATTCATCTATCGTCTGCATGTTGCGCTCCTAATCGCGTTGTCTTTCTGTTGCATGTCCACAACTACTCCACCACTCCTACTCCACCAATGGGGTCAGCCCCTCTGTGCTCCTTGACGTTGCGAGGCTTCTTCGAGATGTACCCGCCCACAAAGAAATAGAGTTTCAACGCTTCGACGTTGGCAAGCCGCGCGGCCTTCGCCTGCGCCTGGAGGATCGCGAGCTTGATGTCCTTCACCGCCGCCCCTCATCCCCGTCGCCCAGTCGTAGCACCGCATCACCGCCGCCGGCGCAACCCTTCGCGACGAAAGAAACACAACCTTTGGCCGCTCCATCAGTGCCGCATTGCCAAGCATCTGGAACTGCACAGTCATTCGCGAAGGTCGCGCCTCATATCTTCGCCACGATGTCGGGGATGTTGGACTTGTCCATTGACGAGAAGGCGAAACACTTCTTGCCGAGGTGGTTCAGCGACGCACCCACGTGGATGAGCACCGTATTGTCGATTACGAGGAAGCGGTCGTGGAACTTGTCGGAAGTCCTGACCGTCAGCGAGTTGGCGTACTGGGCATTGAACTGCGCCACATCGACGGCGTGGAGCAGCTTGTTCCGGGAGTTCTTCACCACGAGTACCGACACGCCCGGCCGCTTCTGCGCGACGAGCGGCAAAACCGAGTCGGCGAAGTACGGGTCGATGACGATCAGCTCCTGACGCGCCATGCGCACGAACTTCTTCATCTGCTCGAACGCATCGTATATCTGCCCGTCGTAAAACACCTTCTGCGGCGGAAAGCGCTTGTCCTGCATCGCGTCAAGTATCAGTTTGAAGCGCTCTTCGTTACGGACCTGATTGGCGTCGTTTTTCGCCTGATCCGCAATCTGCCGTCTGTCTGTCGCCTCAATGCGGGCAAGAAGCGGCGCAATGGATGCGAGAGCCTTGCGCATGGCGACAAATGTATTCATTATCCGAATACTGACCTGTACTGCAACGTCGCTGTTGAGGACGCCGGAAAGCATCGCTACCCCCTGTTCAGTGAACGCATAAGGTGCTTGAGGCGAGAAACGCAACCTATCGGGGTTATCACAGATTGTGATAACCTCCTCCAGCTCTTCTTTTGTCAGTTGGAAACGAAAGTTTTCCGGGAACCTCTTGATGTTGCGTTTTACGGCCTGATTGAAACTACGAGTTTCAACCTGATACAAGTCAGCAAGGTCTGGCGCAAGCAAAACCTGCACACCGCGAATCGTAAGGATTCGCGAACGTATGGCGTCAACACACATTGGCTCGATGACCGCCCCTGCGGACGACGGCGACGCGTGGCCGGAAACATCTGGCACCGCCGAAGCTTCGTCCGCACCGACATCTCGATCTGTCTTTTTCTTCACTGCATTGTTCGCTTTCAGTCCTGACGCGCAAGATTATACCAAAACGCGGCGCGGAAGTTGCAACGCAACCTAAGTTTTGTATCAGAAATGTCTCGAAACCGATACAACCGGTATCCGCCCGTTGCGGCTTCCCTCTCGGGGAAGCGACACTCCTGTCGCTTCCCGCATTAGCTAAGCCATCGTCTGAAGCGGCAAGAGTGCCGCTTCCCCGGTGGGGCGAGGCGTCCCGCCGAGCCGCCCCGGGAGGGTCGCGCTCCCGCGCAACCGCCATTTCCCCACCGGCGCCCCTCTCTCCGTCGGCCGCAACAAATTGCGGCCCTCCCGCATGGAAAGCCGCCATCTTGGCGGCGCTTCAACCACCCGCCGGCCACCACCGCATTTCGCAAAGTCCGGTGGTAGGGTCATGCGTCCCGCGTGACCGCCATCTCCCGGTGGGGCGAGGCGTCCCGCCGAGCCGCCAAGTAGGGTCGCTCGTCCCGCGTGACCGTGTTTCCCGCCGACGGATTACCCTCACCATATCCGCCTAGCGCATCGCATCGACGATCCGCCTGACATCCTCCAACGTATTCTCCGCTCCCAACGAGATGCGGATCACGCCCTTTGCCAGTCGCACCGGAAACCGAATCGCCTTCAGCACGTGAGACACTTGCGTATTCCGCGAATCGCACGCCGCACCGGCGGAAACGGCAATCCGTTTCAAATCCAGAATATGGACAAGGCCTTCCCCCGACCGGCCCGGCAGCGCGACACTCACGAATCCCGGCAGTTGCCTCGGCGCGCCTGCGCCAGGGAAGACGGCATCAGGAAACGCCGCAACCAACTCCCCCCGCAGACGCTCGGCCAATCCGTCAAGCCGCTTACCCACCCGCACCATCCGCGCGCAGTTCGCCTTGAGCGCCGCCGCCATGCCGACAATCGCCTCCACGTTCTCCGTTCCGGCCCGTCTACCGTCCTCCTGTTGCCCACCGTCCAGAAGCGACGCAAGCTTCAATCCCTTGCGAACAAATAAGAATCCAATCCCTTTAGAGCCATTGAACTTGTGTGCGCTCGCCGAAAGAAAATCCACGTCAAGTTTCCTTGCGTCAATCGGGATGTGTCCGACGGCCTGGACCGCATCCGTGTGAAACAGCGCCCCTCGCGAATGGGCTTCTGCCGCAAGCGCCCCCACGTCATTGACGGTTCCAATCTCGTTGTTGGCCGTCATGACCGAAACCAATCCAATCCCCTTCTGCCATGCGTCGGCAATCTGCCGTACGCCAATCACGCCGTTCCTTGTCGGTCGTGCATACACCACCATCCGTCCTCCTCCCGCCTCATGTGCAGCGGCGTTCAAGACGGCGTGGTGTTCATACGCCGAGACCAGCAAACCTCTTCCCGAACCTTTGACCGCCCAGTTATCCGCCTCCGTTCCACCGCTTGTGAAAGAAATCTCCTCCGGTTCCGCTCCGATGCACTCCGCAATCGTAGCCCGCACCTCGCGCACAGCCTCGCGCGGCTTCCGCGCCCACGAATGGATGCTTGACGGATTGCCGAAGTCCCCCTTCATGAACGGCAACATCGCCTCCAGCGCCTCCGGCATCAAAGGCGTCGTCGCGGCATGGTCGGCATAGACACAACGTTTCATGGCTCAAAACCCACCAGTTCCCAATGTCCGCCGAAGTCAGCATCCACCCTTGAAACAAGCCCCATCTTCTTGAGTGAAACCAATATCTTGTGTACGCCACTTTCAGAGATGCCAACAGCAGATTTCATTTTGTCTGTAGTAGTTTTCGGGTCAAGGCCGATTTCCAGAAGAATCTTTATCATGTTGCCACGGGCATCTGCACGTATCGTGCCAGGGAGAACATTGGATGCCCAAGACAAAATACTCTCTCTACTTTTATTGTCTGTCTCATTACTTTCAGCAACGCTCTCATTACTTTTGCTGCGGCTCTCATCACTTTCCACCACCGTCCGCCCCACGGCCGCCGATGGTAGCGCGAGGTGCGTGTTTGCCGCCGACAGTCCGCTCTCTGCGCACAAACGATTCCTCCACTACCCTCTCCGCGCCTCATGCGGCGCGGGAACATGGTTTTCAATTGTCTTCCTTGTTGTTTTCAACATGATCCATGGCTTACCTCCGTTACGCGGCTCTCGTCAGAAGTTTCTCAAGCTCCGTTACGACGTTGAGCAGGATCGGCATCTTGTCTCCGAAAAGCTGGACGGGATGCAAAAACTTGAACGGATAGGAATTCACGAGGTCATTTCGAGTTATTTCGCCATTCTCACGGACATAGTTTATCACCATTTTGATAAACTCTTGCTGACTGGAGTTGAAAACGGTTCCTGTAAGATATTGACCGAATTTCTCATTGACCGCCTCCTGATCAAGCCCTACAAGGCTGCGGACAAATCCCGCAAGACTTCCGTGGTAATCTTCGCCGTCGTAATCCGACTTGGTGCCGAGCTTGTGCCAGAGGATGTCTTCTAGTTCTCCCATGTCGGCTTCCGTCAACGGTTCGAGCTTGTGTATCTTCTCGACGACCGGGAGGCTCCAGTTCTCCTGCAGGAAGTCGATGACCTTCTGCCGATAAGTCCTGAACTCAATTCCTACATCCACAGGGTCGCCAGCCTTGATCTCATCAGTGATGTCGAGATAAATAATGGATTCCCCCTCGCCTCCGGCGTACTTCATGATGTCGCGCAGCTTCCGGCGCCATTTCTCAACCGCCTCAAGCGAAGGCATCCTCCAGAACATCTCGTTGGCAAGTGCCTCGATGTCCTCGCTTTTCGACTCGACCTCCGGGATCGAATACTTCGTCATGAGTATCTTGGCCATGGCCACGACGGCCTCGACATCCTTCATGACCTTCTTAGTCAGTCCGCCGCTCATCAAGACGGCAAGCTCGATGCGAAGCATCCTCAAATCATACATCTTGGTTCGGATGTCCTCGCCCTCACCGCCCTCGACAAGCGGTGCGATGTAGCGGACGATTTCCGCCATCTGCACTTGGGAAACGCACAGCCATGACCCGGGAGTACAGTAGTGGTCGATGTGCGGCATCATCTCCCGCACTTGTATCCGGCAGGAATGTGCATCGTCCTTCAATCTCACAACCTGCGCAAGCAGGTCTTTCTGCAAGTCAACGTGGTAGTCCTTGTTGAACTGGTACTCCCTGTTCTTCGCATTCTGGAGTTCGACAAGTATCCCCACTCGCGCAGCAAAGGACTGTTGGGTGACGGAAAGCGTCTTCTCCGCCTCGTCCTCATGCCTCTGCTGGCTGAAGAACTTGAAGTTGTCACAGTAGTCGAAGATACGGAACTCCGTCTTGTCCTTTCCCGGCGCAAAGACATTCTTACACGGTCTTGTCCCTCGCCCGATCATCTGAATGAACTTGATGCGTGACCTGACAGGCTTAAAGAACACGAGGTTCAGAATTTCTGGCACGTCAATCCCCGTATCGAGCATATCGACGGAAACGGCAATGCGGAACTTTGGATCGTGTTTGAACTTCTCGACAAGCGAATCAGCATAGTTCACGTAGTTGTCCACAAGCTGACACCAGTCGTCATCGTGCGGGTGGCGCTTCTTTATACGCTTCACAATCAGGTCAGCGTGTTTGTGGTTGTAGGCGAAGATGATGGTCTTGCCGATTGTCTCCCCGCCTTCGACCTTAAGACAGCGCTCCAACACATCATCGACCACCTTATCCACTGTGCCCCGGTTATAAACCGTGTTGAAGATGCGACTAGCTTCAATCCTGTCTGGCGGCTCGTCATTAAACGCCTCGTCAAGCTGCCGCCTCTCTTCATCGGATCGCTCACGATATATGATGCCGCGACTTAAAACTTGACTCGTCCGTGATACAACCCTGTAAGGCTTAAGAACACCGTCCTTGAACCCCTGCTCCATCGAATAGTCAAAGTCCGGCACGTCGCTCTCGCACTGGAAGAGTGAATAAGTGTTCTTGTCCACCTCCCCGCGCGGCGTTGCGGTAAGCCCGACTAGAAGCGCGTCGAAATACTTGAAGATTGCCCCATACTTGTTGAAAATCGAACGATGAGCCTCATCCACAACGACAAGGTCGAACCGCCCGGCGGTGAATTCCTTTTCCGTTCCGTCGATCTTGTTGATCATCGTCTGATAGGTCGAAAAGCAGATCCGCGCATTGGAGCTGCCTTTAAGCGCAGCGTCAGAAACTACCGAGCGCGGATAGTCGGGCAGATGCTCCTGAAAGGCATCGTGCGCCTGTTTGACGAGTGATGTACGGTCGGCGAGAAAGAGAACGTTCGTCACCCAGTTGTGCCGCTCCAGAACATCAACAAGCGAAATCACCGTCCGCGTCTTTCCAGTGCCCGTTGCCATGACAAGCAGTCCGGCGCGCTTTCTGTCGCTGAACTTCTCGCAGATTTTTGTGACGGCCGTGATTTGATAATCGCGCCCGGCGATGTCGCGATTGATCTGAAGGTCGATGTCTCGGAGAGATTTGCGGTCCCGTCTCTGCATGAGGCGTTCCAGCTCTTCGAGCGTATGGAACGCCCGCACCTGCCGCGATGGATAGAACCCGTCAATGCACCAGATCTGATAGCCGTTCGTGTAGTAGAGTATCGGCGTGTAACCGTATTTCCTTTCAAGGCACTCGCCATACAGCTTTACCTGCTGGCGCCCCTTCTCCGGGCCGACTGAAGTCTTCTTCGCCTCAATGACGGCGAGCGGCTTCAGGTCGCGTCCGTAAAGAACATAGTCGCAGAATCCCTCGCCCGTGTTGTTGGGCATCCCCTCGACCTTGATTTCAACACACGCCTTCCCGGGGAGCATCGCCCCCTCGGTTTCGAGGACCTCCCATCCTGCCTCTTCAAGATAGACGTCGATGTAGGCACGGCGCGTTTCCGCCTCGGTGATGTTACAGGAACGTTGCGCCGCAGCACGTCCATCGAGTTTCGCGTCAACCGCCTCAAGGAACGATGTACAGGCCTCGGCGGCAAGTTGCGCGTGGGTGCGTTTCACCTTGCGATTGTGTTCGGCGTTCATGCCGAGGATGCGCACAAATTCCAGATCGCGCAAGCGGTCGTCGTCGGCTACGAATTCGCGCACCAACGTGCCAGCGAGCAGTTCCAGGAGCGACGCCTTGGGCGGCATTTCCGCGCCCTTGCTCTTGTAGATTTCGCCAACGCAGTCGCGGACGGCTCCCCGACACGCAATAGCCGTAGCCGCCGGGTCTTTCTTCCCGACCGCCTCGGCGATCTTCCGTATAAGGTCTTTGATTGTCACGTTGGCATTCCTTTCTAGAGGTTCTATGCTATAAACCTTTTATGCGAGTTCTTCACGTTGCTCTGGTTCACAAGCGCATACTGCATGGTCGTGTCGATTTTCGAGTGACCGAGCAGACGCTGAACCTGCTCGACAGGCATCCCTTTGTCGATCGCCCGCGTCGCCATCGTCCTTCGGAACTTGTGCGGATGCACCCTGTTGATGCCGAGCCGCCGCCCAAGGCGCCGCAACCGTATTTCCACGCCGCTTATCTTCAGCCGTGCGTGCGGCGCGGCGAGGGACACAAACAAGGCGGGGTTATCGTCGCTGCGCGTCCCCAGGTAGTTCTTCAAGTGTATCTTCGTTCGCGCGTCAAAGTAGGCCGGACGCTCCTTGCCGCCTTTGCCGAACACAACGCATTCGCGGTTCTCGAAATCAATGTCGGCGCGGTTCAACCCCACCAGCTCGCCGACGCGCATTCCCGTCGAAGAAAGAAGATCGATGATGGCAAGGTCGCGTACGCTGCCGCAGTTGTCTCGCATCTGCTCCAGCGCCTCGTCCGTGTACGCCTCCTTGACGGGACACTCCATGCGGATTTTGTGGATGCGGCGGACGGGGCTTTTCAGGATGTAGTTTTCGTCCTCCAGCCAGGCAAAGAAGCTGGAGAGAATGCGCCTGATGTTGTCCATGTTCAGCTTGCTGCACTTGCGCTCCGCCTGGTAGTCGGAAAGGTAAGTGCGCAGATGCTCCGTCGTCATGTGGACAAGCGGCATGGCGAGTACCGAGAGCATCTTGCAGATGGTCAGGCGGTAGTAGCGGATCGTCCGTTCGCTGCATCCTTCCAGCCGCTTTGCCTCGTAGAACCGCTCGGCAATCATGTCGTTCGGGATCTCCGGCTCTCGGCGAACGGACGCGTCCCTGGCAACGGTAGCGCCGAAGAGCGCGTGCTCCAGCACCCGATGCAGTTGCGCCCGTTGCGCGTTATCAAGAACCTCAAGCATTCCTTGTTCTACCTCTCGTATTATCGCTTCTTTCATTTGTGGCTTTCCTTGTCGCCGTGTCGAACGCACCGCGTTCCCGGCGGCATAGGATTCGCCGTGCTTTTGACTATCCGAAAAACTCCTGTATCTTCGCCCTATACAGTTGCTTCGCAACATCCCGCCTCCGCCGAGCGGCAAACGCCAATTTGTCGACCTTCGCAACAAACGCCGCGAACTCGCGCTGGAGGGCAAGGGGTGGAAGAGGCACTGAGCAGTTCTCAATCATACCTGCGTTGATATTCTTCATTGTTATGCCAACTGCGGCGTCTTCAAGGCGAGCCGCAAATGTCGGATAAGAAATCACCCGTTGTAAATAATCTGCACGACAATCCTTTATGATCCTTACAAACATACTGCCAGTACCGCAAAAGAATCCTTCGCTCTCCACAAGCGCACACCGCCCTATCTCGCCTCTCCTTGCAATCACTATATCATTGGGTCTTAATTTATATACCCCAAGTTCTTTGTATTTGCTTTCTGATAAGGTCAAATCGTTGTCTGGCACAATCTTTCCATTGATCATGTGCGAAGGGTTTACCAAAGGATGCCCGCCTTGAATATAATCTTCTTTGTGTAACAAGCTACCAAACGGGCCTATCCTTACATCGGCAAACTCTCTAATTCTACACACATTCCATTTCTTGGGATTTGAAACGGGATCTCCAAACATCTCCACAAACCGCGATTTGTGCGGGCGTCGATATGAACGATGGTACCTCATCATGCCGCCTCCACAAACCGCGATTTGACAAGTTTATCGAGACGAACGATCTGTTCATCACATTTCGCGATAAGATTACAGATATGATCCAAGGTCAGCGCAACCGCTCTTTGCTCTAAAATATCCGGTTTAGGAATCCTTGCAGCATTGAGCGTCGCCTTGTTTAGAGTAACCCCTTTGACTGCCTTGTTGCAACCTTCGCTCCAATTGCGATTGGAAAACAAATGATACAGAAAATGCAGGTCGAACGCGCTTTTATCACATGGCAAGAATGCCATAATAGCCTCGTTTGAGTACATCTTCGATGCGGTAATCGCCGTACGCCCTATAGAGAGCTTGAAACTCATCACCACCGTGTTCGATGGTATGGCTTTTATGCCCGTTTCCGAAACCGCCGCCTGCGTTATTGTCTCCTTTGTGTCTGAGAGATACATCCCCGACCGCCCAATGTCGGCAATGGAAGCCCATTTCTGATCTCCGCCCCAGTATGCCGGATTGTCCCTCGCAGGGGTCTTCCCCATCTGAAGGTCGAATTCGTCAGCGACCCTTATTGTCGGCCATTTTTTCATGCGAACGCCTCCGAAAGCTGTTGACGATACAGCTTTTCAGCCGATTCAAGGCTCTTCCTAACGGCAAACGCCAATTTGTCTACCTTCGCCACAAACGCCGCGAACTCGCGCTGGAGAGCGAGAGGTGGAACCTTTACTTTTACTTGCCGCAAATTCACTATTTTCATCTCAGCAAATGTTGTGCCTGATGCAATCTTTTTGTAATCAGTCCTTAACTTTTCACTCAACGCAAATCGCAAATACTCAGAATCAACTGTCTGTGGCACTTTTACCCACAACACTCGTCCATCCTTGAAATAAAACGGCTTGTCTATATCAACTCGCCAGACCAAACCTTCCTCACAAATTGACGGCAACAGTAGATCTCCGATCTTGGGGATGCCCGTATGTGCTGCAAGTTGATTATAATGTTCTCTGGCAATATAATACACTGGTCCAGAATACTCTTTTTTGGCTAGGGCTGCTATTTCGGTTCCTCTAAAAAAAGGAACGCCCTGTTCCTTAAATTCTTCTGCAAAAACTCGTTTTCCGGAACCCACTTCGCAAAAATCGCCGAGACGATGTTCGTCTAAAGCCACATCCCCGAACATCTCCACAAACCGCGATTTGACAAGTTGATTAAGCTGTGAAAGCTGGTTCTTGCGCTTGGCTACGATGTCGCAAAGCAGGTCAAGCTTTGCCGCGATTCGCCGCTGGATGGCGAGAGGCGGGAGTGGAACGGAAAGGTTGCGGAAGCGCTTGATTTCAAGATTTCTTTGGGCAACCCCCTGTCCACAGGCATAAATCTTTGTTTGGCTTCCCATCAAGAACCAATCAATAAACTCCTGACTAAGAAATTTACTGATTGACGCGACTGTTAGGCCAGAGTCATTCAAGAAGAATCGTCCTTTGACATAGCGCACACATTCTTTGGACATCGCAAAGCGAGATACAACGCAAGCATTTTCTCGATTAAAAGTTGCCCACCGGAATGTTGCTCCCCCTCCGCCATAAACCGGGTAAGTGGGTGCTGTTGCATCGATCTTACGAATTCGCTCGCCATAAACAACCTCGCACACCTCCCCCAGTCGCACACGCGGCCAAGTATCGCTCGCCGAGCCCCTGCGTCTCTGCGTTGGAATCGCCGCACTCACTTCCCGCCTCCCTTGGCGTTATCGGCCATAACGCGCTTCACGCCCTCTATCACCGGCGCGAGCACCTTGTACGGCTTTGGTATCGAGCTGAGCGTCCGGTATGTGGCGATTCCGAGCGGCTTCGA
>CACZDG010000133.1 GCA_902779865.1 uncultured bacterium | reverse complement strand
CCGGCGACTTGGAGGGAACGCGCGACTGCCACATCACGCCCGACTGGCTTCTTCTGTATCGGATTGAGAACGACGTCCTTGTTCTGACCCTCACCCGCATCGGCACTCTTCCTTTTCCGCCTCGCGCGCCTTCAGCACCTCGCCCATCGCCTCTTGCATCGACAAGGTCTTCTTCGCCCTGGCATCAAGCTCAACACCCTTCCAATTGGCCTTCATGCCGAAGATTATACCAAAAATGACCTTTCCTGCGTTGCGGATTTGGCCAGGTACGTCGCCAGACTAAGTTACCGCTGAAGTTGAAAAGGGATGGCAACTCGGTGAAAAATTTTCTGCCGCGACCTCAAAACCCCTCCGCGCACCCTTCGCGGCACATCGCGCCGATTTCCCTTGATTTTCCGTCCCCCACCTTGTCCCCCACCTTAGGGGTGTAAATCAGCGTAAATGTTTGCAAAGGCAAACAATGCCGATTTGCCGAAAACCCTTGGTTTTATTGGATGAAAATGGGATAAAAAGTGGTCGAGCACTTTGCTCTTAAAGCGTAAGTTTCTCCTTTGCTGTTTTCGTGCAAAGCGACAGCACTTTGCATGAAATGCTAAAATTCTCTTTAGCATATCGTGCAAAGTCCGTCATTCTGCATGAAAAGCGTAAAAGCACGTTTTCACTACAACCTGTGGCGTATGTTGTCATGGCAGTCATGTGACCCTCTCACGTCAAGCGGTTAACATTATACCATAAATCGGATTCGGGTACTCAATCCTGGACGACAACTGTCCAAACTTTCCGCTTCCGTCCTTTACGACATACGTCCTTTACGACATACGGTCGATCAACACCTTGAGCTTGGCCTTGAGTTCCTCAAGGCGCTCCCACTCGCCGTGGGCCTCGGCGTAGGCCATCAGACCTTCCAGCCGGTGGATCTCGTCAATCAACTTGTCTCTCTGGGGTAGTGCCATCGTCGGGTTCCTTTATGCTGACAGCTTGCCCACGAGTTCAAGGATGCGGTTGCGCGTCGCGTCCGTCTTCTGCTCGTCGATTTTGGCCGTGACGATGCCCGTGTCCTCGACGCCCCAGTAGTTGATGATGCCGCGATACTCGCCGATTGCGCCGTCGTACACGTTGGGCGAATAGGAGGACGCCAGAAGCGCGGTCTTCTTCAGATTACCCGGCTTGTTCATGTTGTAGATGCGCTGGATCGGAGCCTGAATCTGTGCGGACAGCGTGAAGTAGTAGATCGGGGCCGCGAGGACGAGGACTTCCGCCTCCGCCAAGAGCGGATAGAGTTCTTGCATGTCATCCTTTTGGACGCAGGCTCCGTTCCCTTTGCCGTGGGACGAGCGTCACTTTGTGTCCGGCCGCCTCCGCTGCCTTGCGGTACTCCTCGGCCATCCACGCCGTGTTCCCGTTCGCACGAGGCGAGCCCTGTAGAATGAGAATGTTCATCGTGTTTGTTTCCTTTCTTAACAGTAGTTGTCTATGCTATCGGGGCCAGTCCAGGTCTCTCCCGCAGCCTCCGTCATTCGCTGCAACGCGCCATTTTCTTCAAAGCACGTATGAAGGAACTGGTGGAAAAACTGCCCATTGACGGAGAAGATCTTATAAGCGGCAAAATTCTTCAGCTCCGACGGGAATGTAACCGCCACGCCTATCGAAGACTTGTCCTGGGACATTAGCGCCTGGATGACCTTGCTTTCCCCATAGCGATTCCTGGCAAAAACGGCTCCAGGCGTGAGCCGTCCAAAGTATTCCTCAATTGTCGCGCTCTCGGAATCTGGCTCCAGGAGAAACTCTGTGTCATCTCTTCTTGCTTTCGCCTCTACATTCTCAAGCCGCACCGGGGCCACATTTGCCAGCACACTCTCTTCCGGACTGGGTGTTCTTTGACTCCAAGGCTGCGGTTTGAACATCCATTCCGGGTCCTTGTCCCTATCGGCTCCCTGACCGCCCTGAACGGGAGAGGGAGCCTTCTTTGCCCACCGCATAAGGTTCTCCATCGCCGTCTTCGCCTCCTCCGGCGTAACGGTGCGCATCCACGACAAATCCTGCGCCTTGGTCCCCTCCGTTCTAAGGCAAGAAGGATCGTCGATGAACTTCTGTATGTCACCCCCGCAAAGCCACTCGATCCGTTTTCGGGTAATGGGGTTGTTTAGCGCGTTCTCAAGTCGCGTGAACCAGCGCAGGTTGGAAACGCGGTTGTTGCATCTATTCGTGTCAATGTGGTCCACGACATAAATCTTGGAATCGTGTTCACCCAGAAAGGCGTTTGCCACGATGATATGTATCCTATGAGTGCCAAACTTCATGTACGCAGTCTTCTCGTCCCGCGTTCCGAACGTCCACTCATTATCGTTCGGGCGTGCCTTCTTCCCTGGTTTGGGGTGCCGCATGACTGCACCATTATCGCGTACCGAGTAATGCTCGCCCTTATAGTCGCATTCGCGGACTTCCGAATATGAATCTAAAAGGTTTTCCATTTCCTCATCCCGTTGACGATTATTGTATGGACCTATCGGCCGGTTCGCCTCGAGGGGGCTGTCCTGCCATCGCGCTCACGAATGTCTCTGGGCTTCGGCAGCTTCATCCCCGCCTTCGCCCGTTGCTGCTTCTGCATAGCAGCCAACCGCCTCGTTTTTACCAGTCCCATATACAAATCTCTCCTTTTTCATGCCTCCACAATCACAGACTCTCGAACCTTCATGAAGAAGCTGCCGCCGCAGACCGCTTCGCCGCCATTCGTGTCCGCGCACCAGAAAGAAACCGGGAGGACCATTGGCCAGGCATCATGCATCTTCGCTGCGGCGATGAACTCCTCACGATCCTCGCCGACGACGGCACCGTCGTTCGCACGATCCGAAACGTCAATGCGATGGTAGTACAGATCGCAGCCGCACTTCACGATCAAATTCGGGAACTCCTTGTACTCGCTCTTGTACACGCCCTCGATTTCAGCACCTGCCTCGCGGTACAGCTGCTCGATACATTTCACGGCGAACCCCTGGAGTTCCTTCTCGCTCATCGGACGCCCCCTGTCGGGCTCCTCGCATTCGTGCCGAAACACTCGCGGCTCGTCGTTCTCATCCCTTATGCCGCCCTTGGCGAAGGTTGGCTCATACGTGTAGATGTCAGGATCGGTCATGTACAACGACGACACCTTAACGCCTTTGAACCTCATCGTGAGCAAGCACGTAACATCGCCCTGAATGAGCCGCAATGCATAAGGGAACTCCTCCGGCGTCAATCCCTCGTACAGAACCGCAATGTCCACCCTCGGCCTCGAGTTGCTGTTACGTATCGTGTCAAACTTCTTGGGCAAATAGTCACGATACCCGTTCAAGTCCATATCCGATCCGTTGACCCAATACGAGCCATACTTGAAGCCTTCGTCAAGACACTTCAATATGATACTCGGGTCAAGCTGGTTCCACCCACGCCTGATCGATTCAAGAGCCATCCAGCGCAAAGTCTCCTCTTCGCCTCGCATCGGCACAATGTTCTGTGGAGCGTACCGCCAATGCTTTACTCTCGCCACGGGCATCTTCGAGCCGTTGATCAATATGAGCTTGTTGTTGTCCATACCAATTCTCCGTAAGATGTCGAGGTGAAGATCGGGATGTCCCGGTCAATCAGGAACTTCATCCGCGTGACTGGGCCTTGGCGACCCTCTACGACCACCTCGCGGCGATAGACGCAGAAGCCGCGCTTCTCGACCGTTTCGAGGTTGTTCCAGTTGTGGCCTTTCTGCCAGCACATATCCTGCAGCTCCGCCCACTTCCTGTGCTGCAGCTCGCCGTGCCGGTACAGGCTCTGGGCCAGCATCGAGAGGCTGTTCGTCGTGGCGTCCTCCTGTCGCCAGATGAAGTAGTTTTTGACCTCATGCTCCGGCAGTATGAACGCCCGCGCATCGAAGAATGCGGGAAGCTTCTTCTCGAATGCGTTGTTGGCGTTGAACCAGTAGGTGGCCATCGACGCAACAATGGAAACGACCTTCTGCAGCCTCTTGTCGAACCATGCGTCGGTATCGATGTTCTGGTCGTCCCTCACGAGAATGGATATCTCGTCCGACTGCCCATAGGCCAGCTCCGCCCCGCCGATGTTCTCGCAGAGGTACTGCGCCAGCCCGGCCATCATGTCGATGAACGTATGGTCGAACGGACGAACGCAGCCCGACTTCTTCGTCCAGGAGTGAAACGCCTTGCCGTCAAGCCGAACGATCATCGGCAGGCGGCGGACAAGCTTCGTGTCGCTTGTGCGCTCGTACTCCTTCATGCGGTCGCCAAGGCTATTCTTTCTCATTTCGCCTCCTCACGTCAAAGCCGTTCTCGGAAAGCTTCACGTCGTATATCTCGTCGATACCCTCGCCGAAGTCCGGCGGCTCGAACTTCGCCAGTTTGCACTTGATGGCGGTTTCCGGGACGTGCGCCCGCCCCGTTCGCTTCCCGTTGCGGGCGAGGCAACCCTCCAAGTCCGGCGCAAAGCAGTAAACGACGATGCGGGCGTCCTTGTCCTTCCGCGCCTGCGGAATGTATCTCCCGCGCTCGGCGGCGGTCACGTTCGTGTTGTCGATGACGCATGGCTTGTGCCGCTTGAGGGCGAAAGCGAACAGCTCCGTCTCCGCCGACCGCGTCCTCAACTGGTCAAGCGAGATGTAGAGATGCGACGGGAATAGCCGCTCGCGGCAAAACGTCGTCTTGCCGCTTCCGGGTATCCCTACCATCAGAACTATGTCAAACGGCTTGTTCATTCTTTACATAGGCCCTGAATATCTCTTCAAGCTTGGTGTATGCGTCCCCTGACACACCATGCTTACGCCAAGGATGTGCAGCAACCGAATCGTATCTGTCCGCCAGCAGACCGGCAAGTCTTGCGTCCGGTGTCACTGTATCCGACTCAAGGGCGTGTTCCTTCTGCGCAAGGACTTCACGTATCGCTGCCAGCTCGTCGGGTTCCAGTTCCGTTCCTGCAAGCACATCGGCGAACGGCGTGGGCGGCATTTTCTCGACAGCCATCGCGTATCTCAGGCAGAGGGCGGCGCGGAGCGCGTAGCAGAGCTTCTTGATGCGTATCGTACCGTCCTCGTTTCGCGCCTCCATCGCTTTGCGGAACATGGATGCGTAGTGGAACGCGACATGCGCGGGATTGACGCAGTCGGCCTTCAGCTCGTTCAAGGCGGCGATAATTCCGCAGTCCCTGTAGATTATCGGGCTTCCCAGCCACTCCAGGAACGAGGCGTTGGACTTTGCCATTTGGAGGAGCGCCTTGCGCAGATCCCACAGCGAGACGTCGATATCGCCCGGAAGCTCCTCGACAATGGTGTCCGGGACATCGCTCTTCAACTGGAGATACCAGTCGAGAGGCTTCACGAACACGCCCCGGACGTCGTAGTCGCTGTCAGGGGAGGCGAAGCCCCACGCCCGTGAGCCACTTTCCACGGCGAACAGGACACGACACCCGTGCCGCGATTCAATGTCGCTGAGCGCGGCGGATACTCTCTCTTTGTCGGCATCGTTCATGACACGCCAGCCTCCTTCATCACGGACGCGATAAGCTCGTCGACCTTCACCCTGTCGCAGTCGAGCGGGAGACTTCCCTTGCCAGCCTCTATGACGGACTTCTTCTCGTCCGCAAAAGCCATGATCTCGTCGAACTTCCACTCGCCGCGCCGGATCGAGAGCAGCGTCTCAAGCCGATCTGCGTCGAAGCGCACGATTGGCTCGCCCGTCTTGACGATGTTCTCGCCGGACAGCAGAAGACGGACGAGGTGCATCATGTTCTTGGCGTCGTAGTCCATCTGGCCGCGCTCCTGCGCCGTCCAGCGCGACTCGTTACGATTACGCCGCCAGTCCCAATACTCGTGGTGCTGACGCTTCGCGCTGTTGAAGGCCTGCTCGTTGTAGATGAGAATCCCGATCCTCTTCTCCCGGTCAAGATCGGCGGCGTCGGTCTCGACAAGCATTCCCCCGTGGAATATGCCGCCCGTCGGCGCACCGTAATCGTACAGTGCAAACATATCCGCCGCTCGATTCCCGACAAGCCGCGTCACCTTGCAGTTGGCAAGATTTACCTCCGTCTCCCTGATGGGGACGGCACGGCCTTTGGCATCGCCGAGGAACAGGCAGTAGTCCTCCGCCTGCGGCGGCTCCTCCGGCCACGGATTCCACACGCGCTTGTTCGTTCCCTTTGCCTTCTTGATCTGACTCAACGCATAGCCGAGGTGACTATCCACGGCCTTCTGCGTGACGAACAGCCTCCTGTTGGCGACGAGCATGGAATGCGCCGGAGAGGTTTTCAGAATGCAGTCCTCCGGCAGGAACAGCATCTCCATCGTCGTCGGATTCGCCTCGGCCATCAACTCGCAGAAGCGAACAAGCGAATAGTACGTCCTGTCGTTTCGCTCGTCGGAGACCTGCTTCGGCGGCTGGGCAAGCCGCGCATACTCGGAGGAAGGCACGACGAAGATGCCGCGAACGTCAGTATCGCTGTTCGCGTTCTGCGTTCCGTATGCTCGGCTTCCGACAATGCCCCTGAACAGCACTATCGGATTGTCCGTAATCTCCAAGTTCTCTATCAAGTAGGGCATCTTGGATTCTCCTCACCGCAGCGATCCTCTGCCAGAAGTGCCCTGGAACACATTTTCACGATGATAGCGTAGATACTTTTCCTGCCGATCTGAGTGGGGTTTGCGAAGGCACACCTCGCCAGAAAGCCCCCAAAGTGCGATCACTTCTTGTGAGAGCTTCGGCGACAACATCATCTTCCCATGTGAGTCAAACGATATAAGTCCCGCATCAAACAACGCGTCAAGATGAACTGCAAGCGGCAAGCCGTTTGCCGGGTCGAGACGCTCAGCATCGTTGGCGTCTGCCCACGGCTTGGCATGGGACGCCCTCAAAAGTGCTGGTTCAGTAATGCCCGTGACGGCGCAGGCGTTTCCCCACATTTCGGCTTGAGAGACCTTGTAGCGATGCTGCCCCAGACGCGCTCTGACCGTCGCGATACGTACCGTACGCTCCGGCAGCACGGCATTCGAATCAGGCGGAAGCGTCGCAGCGGCATGGAAGAGCTCGCCCAAGAGAGCAAGATGGTTCGTGAGATCGTTCTCTGGATGTCTGACAACAAGACCGTCCTCGGTCGCCAATTTGGGGAACTTTGCTTTCAGCCCCTCCGTGTTCAGGAGCGAGGCGAAGAGAAGCTCCTCGCCGTCGTCCATGACGCCGACCTCGTTCTCGTGCGACATTGACGAGAACACGATATCGCAACCATTCTCATCGTGCGTCGAACACTCGAAGAGATTGCCGTAGGCGGCGGATTGGATCGAGCTGAAGAGATAGGCATTCATGGCATTGGTTAATCTTCAAATATCAACGGATCATCCGAAATTGCAACAGTACCGTTGCCAAATGGCATGATATGTCGCTCTGTGAAACGAGAGACCCTAAACTTTGGCAAAACCTTCAAGGGCACGGATGATTCCCCAACCTGCTTTTTCAATTCCATGATCTGTTCACGCCAGTCTTGCCTACAAGGCGAATGATGAGAACCAGCCCGCAGCAATGAATCGATATCATACTCCTCCAGACACTGTCGACACAAAACCTTATCCCCGCCACTAAAACGAACGTCCGTAAAATTGCGCTTGTCGACTGTCCGTTCGCAGCAAACACAAGGCTTAAGATAAGCAAAACTGGTCTTCTCTTTCCATATTACTTTTTCCCATTCCATTCGCTTTAACGATCCCCCTGTTTTGACTGCGGTCGCCCACTTCGCCCTAAACTCTTTAGTGATTTCAGAATATTTGTCTTGATTGGACGGCCATCCCCAATATATATCGATCATCCGATCAACTGATTCTTGATCATACCACCCCCAACATTGCCAACAAATACACCGGCCGTCCCAATTTGTCCAACTGCTTGGCGCTTTTACAACAAATAAATAATCACCTTTTTCAAACCACTTCCTACAAAACACGCATTGGTGGTCGTTATTCGACTCTCTTTTGGGCAAACCATTAATCTTGTTCATGAGATATCGCGCAGACCAAGACTTTTCCTTCCCCAAATCGACAATTTCCTGCAATATTGCAATCGCGGCATTGCGATTCCCCGTAGCTCGCAATCTCTCCGCAATATGCATTTTAGAACCGACATCCCCTAATGCTGCCGCTTTCGCATAGTATTCTTCACCCATTTCTTCTGTCACGCCTGCCAGTTTGGTTGCGCCATAGTATCCAATCATTGTCATACACTCTACATTGCCCTTGTCAGCCAAAAGCTTGTACAATGGAAACGCATTAGCATATTCTTGGGCTTGGTGATATGCCTTGGCGCACCAACGGCAAGCCTCATCTGGGGCGCTAAAATCTCTGACAACAAGACGCGCAATATCACCACCCCACCAGTGAGGGTCATCGCCATCAATCAAGCCTTTTGCTTTTTTCCATTCTTCTGCTGCAATACGAGCATTGTCCCACCCTTGCGCGCGAAGGCGAGCCACATCTCGCTCGTACACTTCAGTAGCTGTAGGAGTTTTAAATAATCCAAATATCATTGTTCAATCCCCACTCGCTTAGTTAAGATATTTCATTTTTCGCTGAGCTCGCTTACACTCTGATGAAATCCATTCAGATCCCAACATTCCTTCAACTTGCCCAACAGCATCTCCTGGCGTTTCTTTAAGACATCTGGGGTCCATTCCGTCTCATTAAGGACCTGTGTGGTCAATGCATATACTGTCGTGCCCGTTTTCCGGCTCTTGAAATATAAATCTTTCTTCTTCGAGAACTCAAAGTTCTGTGCTTCAGAATTCTTCTGGCGAGGCAAAGGCACAAGATTGGCGACTCGATGAGTCCAACTCTTACGCTCATCCTCGTTCGGCCACCACCTCAACCACTCGCTGTCTGCCTTCGGCGTTTGAGGCAAAACGTGTTCAATCGTCAGGACAGATGGTGTATAAGTAGCCGAATGATCAGAAACGAACGAGTCCAGCCGCAGCATGACATAATTTCTGCGAAGTGCCGTCATCCCATATATTTCTCCGCTAAGTTTTGCGATAAAATCTCTCTGTTCTTCCTCTGTAAGCTCCAGAGAGACCGGCCAAACGCCAGACGATATTTCGTCCACAATTTTTGCGTAGCGCTGAATACGATCATTTACAAACAATGCGCAGATGTGCATATAGGCAACCAGACGCTCAAGCTTCGTAAGAAATTTCAGGAGATCGCTTTCCGAAGGATTCCTGGCCAAGAATAGGATGGCTGGGGGTTGCCAATCAGAATTGTTCACGCGCAACAACCATCCAAGAAGTTCATTTACCTTGGCCGCATAATTTTCAGACTGATATGCCTTTTTCTCGATGACACGATACGCATCAGCATAAGGATTCATCACTTTGTCTATGAATGCTTCCGGCGAACTGATGTGAGGGACCACAAATTCGTTGAACTCCTCCATTAACGACTTCTTTGCTTTGGCCTTCGCATAAATAGTCCGAATATGGCCAAATAGCGTGTTTAGCCCCTCCCTTCCGGTGGCATCTTCAATTTCCTCCCAGAGTCTTGTGTAGTAATCCTGCTTGTCAGCACATATCTTGCCGATCAAATCCGCCTTTATGATGTCAATTGGGAGCAAGTCGAGACCACGGTTATTCAACACGGAGAACACACGAAATGCCGACTGCTGGCTCGGCGTTGAAACTGCGACAAGAAAGCAACGTTGGACGATGAATTTCGTAAACGCCACAAGTCCGTTTGGGTTATTATAGAATTTCTCATCGATAAGCTTCTCAAAGACGACTGCATTCTCTTGAATGTGCCTTTGAGCTTCCGTCTTCATGTGCGTTTCTGACAGCCCACCCAATTCTTTAATCTTCAACTCCTGCACATACTGCCGAAAAAACGAGGCGTCCCGCTCTCTCAAACGCAATCGCGCCCGAGGCTTGATGTCTTCCAACTCGTTCCCCTCCTCGAAAATATAATGCCAGCACATTTTACGATAATCACCGGACAACCGAGAGGCTATTACAGCAAAGAGTATTGTCAGCGTCGTCAACCGCTGCTGGCCATCAACAACTTGCGCAGCAGGTACGTTGTCGTCCTTAATCAAAACAATACTTCCAAGAAAGTAGTCTTCAGAGGAACTCTCCGACAGACTGAAAGAATATAGATCGTCAAACAACTCCACTGCTTGCGTTCGGCCCCAAGCGTATGGTCTCTGATATGGTGGTATCGAGAAATCGAATCGCTTGCTGAAGATTTCTTTCAGCGGGTATTCTTGTCCCGTGATTGTTTTAGCCATTGTTTAATCCTCCATTCTTTTCCACAGAAAAATCATTCATTCACACAGTGTGTCTTCACACACCTATCAAGTTTCTTGTGGAGCAAGGAAACCAACACCAACGAATCCAATGCGTCCTCGTCAGAACCAGCCCACAAGACACGCGGTTCATGTGCAATCGGATTACGACAGGCAGATGCACATCCCTTCAACAATGACATCAAACCAGATTGTTCGTCACGCTCTGTCTGCGTTTGCAAGGTGTTGAGCGCGAGAATCGGCATGGTGCCTCCAAACACCGACTCAATCAGTCTGCTTCCGTCCAGCGTGCTACCGGACATTGTACGAATCCTCTCAAATACGCCCTTGCACGCCTCAAATATCGCATGAAATGCGTCGTTGGCAACCAACTCTGCTGTACAATACTTCAGGACCTCAGCATGTGCATTACGATTAACCAATTGAACACGCAATGAATTTGCCCTACGTTCCGCAGCGGATAAAGTCATAGTAGGGCTTATGCGAATGAACGTCCCATTGTCGTTATACTGCAGCCCGTCAAACGAAATAATCTGGTTCAACTGTTCAACAACTGACTTAAAGTAATCGCTTCTCCCGATGTAGCGAACAGGGGCAAGCATTCGCTGTACAAACTCGATAAAGCGCGTTGCATTGCCATCCCGTTGCTGTGCCCGCCAGAGTACGGAATTAATCCGCCTCCACTTTGTACTCTCACCCGAATCATCAACTACACCAATGTCTTGAAACATACGTGTGATTTCATCACCAGTACCACACTCGCCAAGTATTCTGGCGGACTGTTCAATGACTTGTTGTGTAAGTTTAGGAATATTCGACATCTCAAGCTCCTCATAGATTGCACTTCAGGAAACGATCCTCCGGGCGGGAGGCATCGAGTTTGAGACGAAGATAGGGCTCCGCCACAAAACGCTCCGGCGGAGGTTCCGTGGTCGTGATGATGTACTGGAAGTTCGGACGTCCCTTGGCCCTGTGTTCAAGGTCTTCGGCGAACTCGAAGTACCGGTGATAGATAGCCCGAGAAATGTCCGCGACACGTGGACCATCGTGAAGCAGGAATTTCGGATGCTTGGACTTGCCTTGTATGGCCATGACAAGAACGGTCAAGTCGAACATGACGTTGTAGGCAGCATCCAAGGCTGCGCTGTTGTACTTGTTGTCGTTGAAAGAACATTCAAGCGTGACGGACGACTTGTCGGCCACCACCTTACCCACTACCTTACTGCCAAGGATGTATTGGATCACATGGTGAAAGTAGAGCGACACGTCTGCAGAACTCGTGCGTGAGTTGCGCAGGCATGTCAACTGAGCCGATATGTCCTTTCGCAGGTTCTTGTTGTTTTCTATCAACTTCCTGACATCGGACAGTTTCTTTGCGTCAACCCGATAACGTTCAATGGAGGCAATCGCGCTGGAGAACACCTGAACTTTCTCTCGAATCCCTCGTTGAACCTCACGATCATAATTATCCCTTTGCACCAGCGCATTGTCGTAGTTCTTCTGCTGGACTTCGACATCCTTGCGGGCCTCGGCAATCTTGTCCTCCAACTCGCGGACTTTCGCCGTCTGGCTCTCGACAGACTCTACTGCCACTTTATGGACTATCTCAGCCGCCTCTTTCTTCTGCGTTTCATCCTGCACATACTCGTCAACGACCTTGCACCCTCTCTGATGCGCAATGATCAACGGAACAGCGCAGAAACGTCTGTCCGGCTTGAGCTTGGCCGCCGCTTCCACACGATCCTCCTGCGGTGGCGGCGGGGTGACGGTTTCATTGGCAGCGCGTTGAAGGTCGTTCAGCCTGTTGTACTGGATTTTGCGAAAGTCCAGGCATTGGCTCAAAACTATCCTCGCATCTTCAAGTTCCCTGAACGCCCGCTGGCGACCTTAAGTTCGTCAATACGGGTCGAACACATCAGCTCGTTGTCCACATCCAGCCCCTTGGTCTCGTCGAGCTGCGACAGCCATTCCCTATCGGATTCACACGCACCGGACAGCTTGATTTCGTCCTTTTGCGCCTGTTCGATTTCAACACCCAGCTGCTCGTATCTTGTTATCAAGTCCAGCTCATCGGCTGCGGCTGGATCATAGATCGACCGCATCACAAACGCTTTCTGCTCCTGTTTCAGCATTGGCGAGTCCGCCTCACTGGACGTGTTTTCGCGCCAAGCGTAGAGTTTCAGGAACTGCGCCTCCTGGTCACGTGTGAACCACGGGAAATAATGCCAAAGGGTAAGCGGAGAGCCGTCCGGCAACTTGTCGAACGGAACAATCTTCTTCGCTGCCGCCTCAAGAGTCGTCTTGAATTCCTCGTATGGTGCAGCATCGGATGGATCGGCGAGAAACGCGTCAAGCTCTACGCCGCGCCGCGCCCAGCCCTTGGCCGAAGTCCAAGCCGTGAATGGACGTGCCACACTCCATGTCTCACCGTCCAGCCTCACTTCCGCCACAACGACACCCTCTGGGTACTTGTGTGTTATCGCGCTCCTGAAGTTCTCGGTGCCGATCTTCTGCTCGCCAAGCACGTACCTTATCATCCTGCAAAGCGTGGTCTTGCCGCTCGCATGGCCAGAAAGCCTCTGGTCGGCGGTCGGTTCATTGTCCGTAGGAGGCGACCACACGACATTCAGACCCGTCCTGAACTTTACCGTGCGTATCAGGCTGTCGGCGGAAGCGTCCATTTTCGACAGCACACGCATCTCCTTGATCCAAAACAACGGCTCGCCGTCGTTCGGAACGCCGAATCCCTCCGGTTCCGGGAAGCCAATGAGGTCAAGCTGCTCTTGCATACGCGCCCTCCATGACTCGACGGAAGAACTCCGCGCTGATGGTCGTGCGGATATGTTCGATACGCTCCTGTGTGAGATCAAGTCTCATAAAGGCAAGTGCCATCCTCGCATCCATAACGACATCCGCCAGATGGTCTGCCGCATGGAGCGATCCCTCGTCAACGTAGGACACCATCCCAGACTTCGAGATCGATATCTCTCCCGCATCGAACATCTGCATGAGGACACGCTCAAGGCTCTCGTCTCCTCGAATGGCGTCATTGTACTCTCGCGCCCATTTCTCCGCTCCATTTGGCATTCCATCTCTTCGTGCCATCTCCTTCGGCGTCCGCAATACTGAGAATGCCGCGAAGAGTTCCGTGAGGGGCATTTGATGAGTCGCGGATTGCGCAATCATCTGACCTACCAAGAATCGGAGATAAGTCGAGCGAGAATCATCCCACGACTGTTCACGCTTGTAATCATCGCCGACAGCGAATGGCTCCTCCTGTGCTTTCCAGGCATCGAGAACCATGCGGCGGGTGCGGTATTCGCCAAACTCGGCGATCTCTTTCTCCTTGAGGACGCGGAACGACTCGCTGGGGTAATCTTCGCCGTAAACATCGGCTGGGTCGAGGATGTAGCGCAGCTCCTGTTCGTTGAGGCCGTAGAGTTTCGCATACCGCGCGTCAAGCTCGGCGCGGAGTATCGCCCGCCGCTCCGGGTCGAAAACAAAAGGCTCGCCCTCATATCCCAACGCCTCCGCCCAGCCTTTCAACGAGTGGGAGGTGTAGGTAAGCTCCAGAACTCGCGGCACAATGAAATCAATATCCTCTTGCGAATAGGCCGATGGGGCGAGCGTGGCCATCTGATAAACATAGGAATAGGAGAGGTTTGTTCCACCTAATTTCTGCCTAACCCCCCAATCATGAACAAGACTATTAAAATCCGATAGTAGGCATGCATTCAATTTGTCAGATTGCCTTGTAAATAAGAGCAAGCACGAGTCACCCGCAGCGCAATAAGGAAGAGCACTTGCAACGGTGGTGCGAATATTCACCGCTCGCGTAATCTTACGCCACGCAAGTAAATACTTTGGCTGACTGGCAAATTTGTCATCGACGACCATTCTCGGCAACCAATAACTTGGCGACACCTCATACGCAATATCTGCTTTCTCTGCAGTTGTTACATCCCGCGTTTCGCCTGAAGAATCATATGTTGCCCAGCGATGATCAAATTGATGCATCATCTTTGCTTCGTATAGTGGAAGCGTGTCTAAAGAACTGTCTTTTTGGAACACCCCACTATCAAGTGACATATCAAACATGCGCATGAACGACACTTGCCAAGGATTACCAGATATTGAATTCTGATCCCAAAGAACGCCTGCCTTCGCAAAAATTTTTTTAGCTAAGTTAGCGTCTTCCTTTGTCCGAAATATAGGAGCCGTATGGGAATTCGGATTTATCAAATGAAAGTCATCAAGCGTTAAGCCAAAATGTCGTCTTTGGTCCAAAAGATCATTAACGCTTCTATTAAAAAATGAAAATTCAGCGCTATCGCATTCACCTATCGTTACAAGAGAGAACTTGAAACTATGGTGAACATCAACAAACAATTTGTCTTCATTCTCAAAATCATAGAGCGACCGCAAACACCTACGAGAAACAATATAACCAAACAATTTTTTATTCAAATCATCTGTACATATACCTGTAGGGACAATAAAACCTGCCGTACCATTTGCACAACGGACCTGAAGAATTGTCTCTGCTAATATAGAATACAGATTCACATCTCCAACATTCGACAACCTAAACCTGCCCGAATCATGAATGAAATTGCTACCAACTTCTGACCTACGCAGTGCAGCATGGAACATTGAATATAGCGACGGGTTGTTTTGTGGCAGTTTTTCAATAAGTTTCTTACGAACCGAAGCGTTCTGAGCATTTGCAATTTCTGGATCGTGAGCGGCAAAGAATTCCTTTTCTTGAAGCTTGATGCGATCCCACGGTGGGTTGGTGAGGATACAGTCAAAACCGCCTTTCTCAAAGACCGTTGGGAACGCAAGCGGCCAATGGAGAACGCGGTTCTGGCGGCAGACGGCGGCACAACAGTCGAGCGTTTCGGAACTCGGGTACGAGCCAGCCGCGCCAGCGGTCAGGATTCCGTAGAGTTCTGCCGTCGTGGGGATCGTGGGGTCTGGCCTCTTCTCGGTCAGAGGCGCGCCGTTGCCAAGGCTGCCGATTTGAACATCAACCGATGTCTTGGGCAGCAAGAACGCCGCCGTGAACACATCTGCCGCGAGAGTGAAATGATTGAGGCTGCCTTCTTCCCTGAACTTTGCGTAGGCGGCTTTCTTCGCCTCGATTTCCTCAAGCGTGTCTTCCGGCATCTCGTCAATGCCTCGCATCTGGTTGGCGAGTGTATGCTTCGGATCGTAGAAGAGATCGCCGCCGTAGCGGGCATCGTCCGCCATCGACTTGAGAGCGGCGCGGTTGCGCTTGGCGAGTTCCTTGGCGGCGGCGGGGTCGTCGCCCGTCAGCGCCTTGTACGCGGCATTGGGGATGCCATGTTCGAGGTTCTTGAGGTTGTCGATGCCGAGGGTGGCGTCGCCGCAGACGAAGTGCGAGTCGAGGAACGTAAGCGGTTCGCCGGGAACGACCGATTCGATCCAGAGGGTGATCTTGGCGAGTTCCACGGCAAGCGGGTTGATGTCCACGCCGTAAATGCAGTTGCGCACCACGTCCCGCAGGGCGCGTTGGTATTCGGCGGGGCTGGTGTCCACACCGCGAACGGCGACAAGCCGGGAGGCCATGCGGCGGGCAGCGGCAACGACGAAGTGTCCGGAACCGCAGGACGTGTCGATGACGTTGAGATCAAGTATCGCCTGGACAGGATCGGCGGCTTTCGTCGCCCTGTCGAGGAGAGGGTCAAGGGCAGATTCGACCTGCTTGTCAACGAGGGACGACGGAGTGTAGTAGGAGCCTGTCGTCTTGCGGTTATTGCCCGCCGCGCCGACGAGCGTGAGCTGACGCGATCCCTCGCTGTAGCTCGGGACGAGTTCGAGGATGCCCTCGTAGAGCGAGCCAATCTCTTCGCTGCCGATGTCACGGTAGTTGACCGGGTAAAGGTGGCGTCCCGCATCGATGAAGCGGAGCTTCCGTATTGCGGCAAGGAGGTCAGCGTTCGTAAGCGCCGCTCCCTTGAGGTGGGGACATTCGTCTTCGCCGAAGATTCCGCCGAGGGCGGTCAATCCGAGACGCGGCTCGCCGTGCGCAAGGGCCCTGAACACATGGCGGAGCCCGATGTAGAGATCGTGATGTCTGTCGGAAGAACCTGCGGCGTAGCGGGCGGCCAGGCGTTTCAGGCGGAACATCGAATAGCCCTGCCGGTACACCTTGCGAACGGCGGACGACGTGTCTGGCGTGTGCAGGAGATCGCGCTCTTCCGCCACGAACAGGAAGAGGAAGCGGTAGGCAAGGCGCAAAAGTTCCTGTTCGTACCCGGCAACAGTAAGCGAGCCGTTCTGCAACGCCTCGCGGATAGACGGGTTCTCGCGTATAAAGCCCGTGCCGAGAATCTCGATGGCGGCGGCCACACCGGGACGGAGTCCGTCAAGGGCGCGTACGCCCGTCTCGGTGGAGCGGGTGTGCAGCTTCTCCCAGACGGAGTTCTCGGCAGAGACGCCCTCCGCTCGGCTTGCATGGAGCATCCGCCAGAGAAACGCAAAAGCGGGGAAGTCTCCGGGGCCGGAGAGGATCGCTCCAAGGTCAAACGAAAGGAAACTTGGACGTGTGAGCGAGGGGTTGTCGCGGACGAGGCGCAGCTCCTTGCCGTTCGTGACAATGGCCCACAGGAAATCGTCGCGCTCGTTGAGGAACTCCTGCGCAAAGCGCGTCGCGCTACGAGAGGCGTCCGAAAGCCCCCACCCGTGAAAGCGTGGATTCGATTCGTCAAGGCCAATGTTGTGCGGTGCAAGGATGACGGGGAATGCAATCGGCGTCAAGGCACCCTCCGCGTCACCCAGGACAGGCGACACGAGAAACGCACTTCTTTTCTCGGAAACGGCAGCAGTCTTGTCGAAATCCCAACTGAGGGCGTTGTCGAGCAAGTTGACGACAAACTTACGCGTAACGGTCTCCGCATTGGCCTGGGCAGATGACTCAATAAAGCTGGCCCAGAGCCGCTTAGCGCGGTCGAACACAAAGGCCCTGACCGATGCTGGGTCGTCCCCTTCGTCGAGCTTCGGTGGAAACTCCGCGTCGAGTTTGCCGCGCATGAGGTCTTCAAGAATCTGCGGAACGAAGAGCAGTCCTTCGTTGTGTACCGACTCCGGGAGTATCGTATCAAGTATGCGAGACATAGTCAATCCTCCTCCGGAAGAAGCACGAACACGCCCATGATATCAACGGGCAGGATAGGTTTCACTCCAAACGATCCGCGATCATCGGAAGCGTCGCGGACACGGCGATGGTCGGCAAGAAGCGTCTTCGCCCGTTCCACCGCGAAAGCCTCGAATCTCGCCCTGTTTGCCTCCGCGTAGTCGAGGGCACGACGGATGGCGTTCCGCACGGCATCCCCCGTCAGATTCGAGGACGGGATGAAGTGCAAAAGCCGCTCCACCCCGGCGGGATCATACACCCATTCGGCGTTTTCGCCAGCGCCTGACACGGCGACGGCCTGTGTTTCCTCAACGATGAGGTCTCGCTTTCTGATGTCGAGCCGATGGCGGAGGCGCAAAAGGAAGATGCGCGTCACACGTTCGACTTCACGCGACACGGCGGCACCGCTACGTGCGGCGATTGGCTTTTCGTCCACGGGGTCGAGCGCGGATTCAAGCACATATCCCGCAAGAGACGCCACGAGCGGATGTGCGCGGGTAAGATCGTCGTAGCGAAGGTCTTGCGGCAACTCCGCGCCGTTCTCCTGAAGGCGGTGGACAATCTGTGGCGGAAGACTCGAAAGCGTATGAAAGCCAAGTTCCGCAAGAGCTCCTTTCGTAAAGGTACGGACATCCTCCACGCTTCCGAAAGCCGTCTCGACCTTCTTCCATTCTGGGAGTACGTTCTCCGGCTTCAAGATACGCTGGGCGAACTTCGTTCTGTTCGCCTTTTCCTTTTCGGCGGCATCCTGCCATTTCGCCTCAAGGCCGCGCAACGCCTCAAGTGCCTCGCGTTCCTGGCGCTCGATCTCGTCGAAAAGTCCAAGCTGCTGTGGTGCGTTCGGCGAGTGCGCCCCGTTCTGGAAGATACCGGCCTTCATGATGGCGAGCGACACACGACGGTCGTCCTCCGGCACGGGAACAGACACGCCAAGCGAATCGCTTATCTCCTGAGCCTTCCTTGATATCACCTTGAGAACGATGCCGTCAACCGGATTGTCCTGGCCGTAGAGAAGCGCGCATTTCACCTCGTTAGACATCTGTCCGAAACGGTCAACACGTCCCTCTCGCTGCTGGTGGCGGGTGGGATTCCAGAGAAGGTCGTAGTGAACGACGGCATCATAGTCGCGTTGAAGGTTTATGCCTTCTGCGAGGCAGTCGGTGGCAACGAGGATGTGCTTCGGACTGCGGGCAAGATCGTCGATAGCCGCCTGCCGCGCATCGGCATCGTCCGTACCGCACACGGCGGTGACGGTGTATCCTGGGAACTTCTTCCGAAGGCGCTCTGCAACGTACTTCGCAGTTTCGATGTAACGACAGAACACGATGGGGCGTTTTGCGTCTTCGCCCTTGAGAAGGTCATGTTCGAGAAGCCGGATAAGGCAGACAAGTTTCGGATCATCCGAACGTGCGGCGAGCTTCTCCGCCTCCTCCTTGATGAGTTCGAGAGCGGCCAGCCTGTCGCCAAGCGTATCAACGTCGGGCGCAATGTCGGAGGACTCAGAATCCTCGAAATCAAGAACGCGTGTTTCGTCGGCATCGCCCATTTCATTCTCGGCGAGAGACTGGTTTTCAATCCGATCAATCCTATTCTGAAGCGATTGAACGGCAGCCGCCGGGGATGAGCTGGCGCAGCGCAAAAGTCCGAGCGCAGCATACCAGTAGATGTAGTCTTTGTAAGAATCGGTAGAGTGTCCTGCGAGAATCCCACGGCAGTATTCGAGGACGTGGTCGAAAAACTGCTTCCAGTCGCCATTGAGCTTGTAAGTAACCTCCGAGACCTTGCGGGACGGGAAGTTTCCAGAGGCACGCCATTCGGCGAGGTCAGCGCGGCGACGCTGGACAAAATGTCCGGCAAGTTCCTGACGAAGTTCAGGATGCGGCTCACCGTCGGCAAATGCCGCGAACTCCGGTTTGAGGAGCGACAGGAGATTTGCAAAGCCGAGCTGATTGCCGGAATGCGGCGTAGCCGTTGATCTTCCGCGATGCTCTTGACGAGCTTCCATCTGCGCTGGCTTCTCCCGCTTCCCATCTGCGTACAGGTGTGCGCCTCATCTACGATCACGAATTCCGGTGCGGACTGCCTGAACACGGCGGCGTGGGCGTCCGACTTGATGTAGTCAAGCGAAACAACGGTGAACGGGTAGTACTGGAAGATCGTAAGAGACTGGTCCGGGATGTCCCGCTGAAGACGGTCGGCGGAGGCTGATGTGACGGCCTTTGCCGTTATGTGGAAATGGCGCTCGAGTTCCGACACCCACTGATCGACGAGCGGCGGCGGGCAGAGAACCGAAGCCCGTTCAATCTCGCCACGGTCGAGAAGTTCGCGCAGAATGAGACCCGATTCAATGGTCTTGCCGACGCCTACGTCATCGGCGATAAGTAGCCTTACGACCGGGTCTCGAAGCGCCATCATGAGCGGCACGAGCTGGTAGGCGCGAGGGGCAAATGCGAGATTGCCAAAGGATCGCAGCGGCCCCGCTCCCGCCCGCAGAGAAAGCCGAAGCGCATCTCGGAGCAGAAGCGCCTGCGAGAACGTTCCAGACTTCTCCGGTCGGCATCCGGCGTCTGCACGATCCATTCACGGCCTCTCGCCGCGACAATAGTTCCGGGCGTAAAGTTCATTGCACCACCACCTCGTAGCCCTTGTCCTCGCAAAGCGCACGAATTTCAGCGGAAGGCTCGGAGGGGAATGTCACCTTGCGTCCCTCTTTGTCAAAGGCTGATGCACCCGTCGCCCACTTCGGAATGGTCGCCGTGAATAGGTCTGTCGCCGCCGACAACGCGGCAAAATCCTCTGACGCGACCTTGGTCAGTGCCTTGAGGTAGGCGAGAACCTTGGCATTCCGTCGGTCGATGATTTCATGCTGCGGTTGGTTGTAGTACGAAAGCAGACACTTGTAGCAGCCCGCAACGCACTTCACGCCTTCCTTGGACTTCCATTCCTTTGTCTCTGCATCCTGTTCGTAGTGCATCGTTTCGAGAGCTGACCTGGCAACTGCGGCGAGAATCTGCGCCCTGTGGACGTCGAGAGCAAGGCGGCTCAACGCTCCGGCCCCGCCCTCGGAAGCCTCGTACACGAGGATTTTTCGCGGTTTAGCGGCGCTTGGAACCGGCTCAGCGGCGACCTCGCCCGATTCCAGCTGGAACACCTGCGCGATTCCGCGCTGAAGAGCGGCAATAAGCGTAGCAACCGCTTCCTCGTCGCCAGCGATCTCGTCAGGAGGCGTTATGATCAGAGCGTTCTTGTGATCGTTCACGAACGGCACGATCTTCTGTGGTTGTACACGCACCTTCACAGTTCCGTCTGCTGCCGTGATTGAACTGCGCTCCGGGTCGTCTTCACCCGTCCACTGGCCTGTCGAAGGGTCCATCCAGAAGCCGTAGTTCTGCTTGTCGGCACGGCGACGCCAGCCGAGGTTGATGCGCGAGATCTTCGCAGCCGGGGCGTATGCGAACGTAGCCAACTTCGCGCCGTCGTGCGTGATCGCCGTCAAGATGGGTGCGTGGCCTGGCTCGAAGCCATATACCGTCAGGATATCGTACCCTCTGCGCTGACGTTCCTCGTCCATGAGCGAGATGCGATCCTGCACGGACGCCTCAACAGCGTTCACTTGATAGAGGTGCGGGATAGAATGTTCGCTCTTGAGGACACTGCCGCAATGGGGGCAGTTCGAGACGCCAACAGCTGATTCGTCGTAGAACTGCGCACAGCCGCAGTCCGGGCATATTCGCACCGACTGCGTTCCGATAGTCAGCGAGTTTGCCGATCCGCCGATGTCCGCTGCGCGGAGTTTTACGCGCCTCACGCAGAACGTGTGCCCCTCGTGGTAGATGAGCGAGAGCGGGCCGAACTCGGAAAGCGCGAGGAACCTCGGACGCGAAATGACCGTGCCGTTGTCGTCTGCACGTGTCTTTCCGCCGCTTGAACGGACACGAGGTATCCACGCCGTCACGGGGAGGCGCGGGAATGAGTAGCCCGGCAAAACACCCTCGGAGGCAAGGTAGCGATAGAGGTAGAAATCCTGGTTCTTCGCGGAACGGATGCCGGTCGTCTTGCAGAGCAGAACGTTGATCTGGTTGACCGCGTCGATGTACGCCCGCTTTGCAATCTCGCGTTCCTGTGCGCTTACTGCCGGGTTCTTGACCGTCGCGTCGGCCTTTTCTCGTTGGCTGTCTGTCGAGAGGTACAGAGAGCGCCAACGGTCGAACGAGGCGGCGAAACGGTCGGACGCTCCGTCGACGACCTTGTTTTCATAGCCGTCATAGTACCAGGGAGCGCGTCCACCAACATACTCTGTCGCCGCAAGGCGCTCCATGATGCGGTGAGCTGTCTTCTTGGCAGCAGCGAGCGTTCCTGGAGCTGTGAACGCAGAGACAAACTCTGCTTTCACCGGCATCGCCGGGCGTGTCTCCATGTCGAGAATGTCACTTATGTTGACGGGCAGATCGACATCGACATGAGACATCCACACGGCGCGGATGTGGCTGTCGATCAGCTCCTGATTGGCGAGATCGAGCGCGGGGACGCACACCTCGCCGTGAACCATGTCGGCGATTCGCTGGAAGAACCACTGGTCGTGCGGAGAGAGCGATGTGCAATACGTCACGACGAGCGCGGCTTGTCCGCTTCGCCCGGCGCGGCCAGACCTCTGCGCATAGTTAGCGGGGGTTGGCGGGACGTTCCTCATGTACACCATGTCAAGCGTCGAGATGTCGACCCCGAGCTCCATCGTCGGAGAGCAGTACATGACCGGCAGGGGCGTGAACCGCTGATCCGGGTACTTGTCCGCAAAATCATCCTTGTCCTTGTTGCGGAAGCGCATCTCCAGCATCTCGCGCAGCTCCGGCTCGACCTGCGCCGTGTGTTCATGCGACTCGTAGCGGTAGATGCGGCTACCGGGCGAAGCGAGCGCACGGGCAGTCTCAAGGTAAAGGTCGGTGAAGAACCTGTTTCGTATCGAACCGTCGGCGCGAGTCTTATCCTCGTCCGGTGACGGGGCTTCACAGAGTTCCCACACGATGACGCCTGCGTTGAGTCGGCATTTCACGACGGGCTGCGAGGCCGAGCCGATGTTCACGGCCTCAACGATACCGGCGTCGTTCGCCGCCATAAGCAATGTCGCCACCGCGTCGAACAGATGCGCCTTGTTCTCCGGCGTCGCCGCGAACTTCGTGCTGCCCGAGTCAGCCGTCCACTGCGTGTTCCTCCAGACGCTCGCCCCGGAGCCGTCGTGGCCGCGATAAAGCACCTTGAAGAGGCGTGACGAGAAAGAACCGCTTACAGCTGCCTTCTTGGTCAGTACGCGGTCGGCTCGTTTCGTCGTCTCGTTCTGCTGGAGATCCGCCTTGCGGTTCCGAAAGAGGTAGAGGTCTTTCGCGTAGTCGAGGTGGTCGCGCTCAGACGGGAAACGCCATGATTCAAGGAGGTAGCCGTTTCCTTTCTTGCGGGCGAATTCCTGTTCGTCGTTCTCGAAATAGTCGCTCCGGATGCAGAGCGACTTGCGCAGATGGTTGAACACGAGTTCCGCGAACTGCTGACGCTTCTTGACGGAGAGCGAGGCGAGGATTTCACTCTTCTGAAGCTTGTCTGAATTGATGACTTCGTTCAGCCAGTTGTAGCCGATCTTCACGAGCCGGAGCTGTTCAAGGTTCGGATTATTGAACCGCCATTCGCGTCCGAGATCGGCATGGAGGCGGTAGCCGAGCATGAACGTTAGCGTACGCTGCGCGTCTCGGAGCGCACCGCCAATGAGCGCAGGGTTGTCGAGATATTCGGCAAGAACGGCCTGGTCGGTTGTCTTGAAGCCAAGAGCGTTGAACACGAGCGAGGCGATTTCTCCAGACTCGATCTTCTGGTCGGGGGCTTGCTCGAGTGCGCGGAGAAGCGCGCTGCGAAGCGTGACCGTGAAGATGAACTCGTTGAAGTGGCCGGACTGCAGGGCGGCGTCCTGCCTGTTATCCGTGAAGCCGAGGAGCTTTGCGGAGTTCTCGCCGCCGTTGGCGTACATCAAGTTCAGGGCGCTCAATGTCAGGACGGTCGTCGCGGAGGATCGACCCTCGCCGGAAAGCCCGACGAGACGGTTCGTGTCGCGCCCGGCGTCGCCGTGTGTCTGCCCACAGTTGAGGCACCACGTGTGCGAGCCTGGGAGGAACCAGTACGGCGTTCCAGCAGTGGCGGAGGTTTGCCCGTTGGGTAGCAGCCGTAGTGGCACAGGAGCACGATCCTTGTAGCCGTCGGATAGAACGCGCTCGCCTTTCTTATTGAGCGTGAACCAGCTGTCGGGAAGACGCTCGAAAATCTCGTCCGGGGTCGCTAAATGGTTGCACGGGAACACGCTGTCGTCGTTCAACGACTCGACGGGGCAGAGGAAACCGGGACGCGAATGTTCGTCCTCGCCGTTCTGCTTCGAGTTGTCGCTGAGTTCGCGCGGCTTGACAAGCGCGGGAGAGCCGGAGTCGCCCGACGTCAACCACACCGGGATGTACTCCTCACCGCAGAAACGGCAGAAATAGGTCGGGAAAAGACGCTTCTCCTGCGACTGTGCGTCTGGCGCAAAACGCTGCGCGTCAAGTTCGACGGTGCGCTTGCCGGGGCTTTCAAGAGTCGTGAGGATCTGGCCGGGACCGCTGATGAACTGGTGCAGCTTGAATGCAAATGGCGGCTTGTTGTCCTCCCATTTCGTCGCGTAGATGGCGACAAGAAAAGTGCGCAAGGCCGATTCCGCTACCTCAAACGGGCACGAGGCGTCCTCTGAGAGTTTCTTCGCCGCCTCATGTAGAGTGACTGGCTTAGCGCGCTCAAGTTTTCCGTCTTCCGTGTTCCTTGAAATGCCGAGGTTGTGTTCAACCCAGACGGCAAGCGGATCGTTCCTGAACGACTCAAGGTCTGTCCATTGGGAGACAGACTGCACACGCGCAGGCAATGCGGCTTTGACCGCCGGATCGGAGATCTTAGCCGTCGCATATTCAAGTTCTTCGAGAATGACCTGTTGGGCTGGGATGTCGGCATCGAATATCTTTGACGCGACCTGCGCCACCGCGCTCTGGCGGTCAGCCGTGGAGCCTACCGAGGACATTGTGGCGGACGTGCCGATGCAGAGGAGGTTGTCGGCGTTCAGCTGCGCACGAATACGCCTGACGAGCATGGCGACGTCTGCGCCCTGGCGACCACGATAGGTGTGCAACTCGTCGAGGACGAGGAACTCGAGGTTCTGCGCCGCCTCCACGACCTCGTGGTCTTCCTGATGGCGCGTCAGGATGAGGTCGAGCATCACGTAGTTGGTGAGGAGGATGTCCGGCGGGTTCTTTTTGATGGCCGTGCGTTCAGTCGCCGACTCCTGTCCCGTGTACCGCTTCACGGTCACGAGATTGGAACCGTCCAGAAACTTCCCGATCTCCTCGAACTGGCTGTTTGCGAGGGCGTTCATCGGATAGACGATTATCGCCCGTATGCGTGGGGAAGAATCGGTTTTCTTCTCGCGGATGATCCTGTTCACTATCGGGATGAAGAACGTGAGGGACTTCCCCGATCCGGTTCCTGTCGTGACGACGAAACTTTTGTCGCCCGCCACCATCGTGAGTGCCGCCGTCTGATGACAGTAGAGCTGAATGGGCTTGGGGCAAGGCGGCTCTTCCTGCTTGCCGGTCTGAAATATCTGCGCCGTCTCGGACTCGACATTCCCTTGCCGCGCAAGCTCGTCAATGAATGCGCCCTTGCGGTAGTTGGGGTTGATCTGGATGAGCGGATCTGGCCAGAAGCGCCCCTCATCGTATGCCGCCTGGACTTTGCTGGCGATGTCTGTGGATCGCGGAGACGCGAAACTCGTCGAGAACTTCTTATAGTTCTCGACAAGCCCATTCCTGAACTCGAAAATGTCGTTCATCGTGCTTGCTCTCCCTTGTCGCCCTTGCCAGAAGGTACGCGATTCACATCAGGCACATAGTCCGCAATGTCGCCGATGTTGCACTGCATCGACTCGCAAATGCGCTCAAGGATGCTGGTGCCGACCGGCTCGCCTTTCGACATCTTGGCTATGGTGGCGGGCGAGATGCCCGTCTCCTTGCGCAGATCAGCACGTGTCATGTCACGGTCAATCAG
>CACZDG010000132.1 GCA_902779865.1 uncultured bacterium | reverse complement strand
GAAGCCGCGGTTGATCGGGCTGTAAGGGACGAATCCGATGCCCAGCTCGCGGCAGACGTCCAAGACGCCGTTCTTCTCCACGAGGCGGTGCATGAGGTGGTATTCGCTCTGGATCGCCGTGAGCGGACAGACCGCGTGGGCGCGGCGGATGATGTCCGCCGACACTTCGCAGAGCCCCCACCGCTGCACCTTCCCATCGCGGATCAGGTCGGCGATGCAACCGGCCACGTCCTCAATCGGCGTGTCGCGGTCGAAGCGATGCTGGTAGAAAAGCGGGATGGAGTCAAGGCGCAGGCGGCGCAGGGATCCCTCGCAGTAGCGGCGCACGACGTCCGGGCGGCTCGTCTGGCGTCCCATCGCCTTGCCGTCCACGACCTCGTGCCCGAACTTCGTCGTGATGTTGATCCGTCCCTTGTACGGCGCGAGGGCCTCGCCCACAAACAATTCGTTTTCGAGCGGACCGTACACGATGGCCGTGTCGAACAGCGTCACGCCGCAGTCCACGGCCCGGGCCAGAAGCCTCGACATCTGCTTCTTGTCGGGATGCTGCGAACGGTTGTATGTGAGGCCCATGCAGCCGAATCCGAGCGTGGATACGGACATCGCCGCGCGTCCCGAGCCGAGAACGCGATTCGGAAGCGTCCCCGCCGCACCGCCGCCGGCTCCACAGGCACTCGGCGCAGGGCATGCCGCCTTCGCCCGCGAACCGAACGCCGCCGCCCCCGCGACGATGCCCATTCCTTTGATGAATTCTTTTCTGTTCATTCCTGTTCCCTTTTTACGGTGAAATCATTGCGGCTTGACGTAGCCCATGCGCTGAATGTCCTCGTCCGTGCGGTTGCCGTGGATGACGATGTGCGAAAGCGCTTCCTCCACTTCGGCAAGTTCGTCGGGCGAGAGGGATACGTCCGCCGCGCCGAGGTTTTCCTCGATGCGCGCGTCTGAGCGCATTCCGGGAATCGGCACGACATGCGGCCACTTGGCGAGCATCCACGCCAGGGCGAGCTGCGCCTTTGTGCAGCCCTTGGCCTGCGAAAGCTTCTCCAGCGCGTCGAGAAGCGGCTGGTTCGCGATGACGTTTTCTTTCGCGAAACGCGTGATTGCGCGGCGTACGTCGTCGCCGACGTAAGCCATCGAGGCTGTGTACTTGCCGCTCAGGAATCCGCTCGCCATCGGAGAAAATGCAACGAAGCCGATTCCCAGCTCACGGCAGAGAGGGATCACCTCTGCCTCGAACATCCGTTCCATCATCGAATACTCGCTCTGTACCATCGAAAGCGGCGTAACGGCATGCGCCCTCCGAATCTGCTCCGGCGTGGACTGGCTCTGTCCCCAACCGCGAATCTTTCCCTCCTTGATGAGTTCGCCCATGACCTCCGCGACCTCTTCCGGACGGCTTGCCAGCGGAACGCGGTACTCGTAGTAGCAGTCGATGTAGTCCGTGCCTAGGCGCCGCATGGAATCTTCGAGCGCCTTGCGGATGCCCTTGGCCGTCAGCTTTTCCGCGTCCGTGATGTCCTGGTCGCCGACCCTGCAGGGCGTGAACTTGGTCGTGAGGACGATCTTGTCGCGGAACGGCTGGACTGCCTTTCCGACAAGCGTCTCGTTCACGAACGGGCCATAGACCTCCGCCGTGTCGAAGAGCGTACAGCCCATGTCGAACGCCTTGCGCATGAGCCGGATCGACTCCTCTTCCGGCGGCAGGGCTCCGTAGCCGTGGCTGAAGCCCATGCAGCCGATGCCGACGGACGACACTTCAAATTGTGCAAGTTTACGTGTGGTCATGACGTTGTCCTTTCGATAGATACGTAATTCACTCATGTATCTTGTAATTGGAGAGCAGCCACTCGGCGACTCCGGGCTTGTCCGGGTCGTGCATGCCCTTGCCCTTGTCGAGAGTGCGAATTGCGGACATCTCATCCTCGGTCAGCGAGAAATCAAAGATTTCGAGGTTGCTCTTGATGCGTCCCGGCCTTGTGGACTTCGGAAACACAATCGCCCCTTCCTGAATCTCGAAGCGGAGAATGACCTGGCCGACATTCCTGCCGTACTTCGACGCAATGTCGAGAAGCTGCGGCTCGGAGAAAAGGGTGCCGTTACCCTGTCCGAGCGGAGCCCACGCCTCGAGCTTGACGTCTTTCTCGGCCATCAGCGCGCGGATCGGTTTCTGCTGCTGGTAGGGATTGTACTCGATCTGGTTCACGCTCGGCGGTGTGTCGAACTGCGGCACTAGGCTCTGCCAGATTTTCGGCGTCATGTTGCTGACGCCAATGGAGCGGATCTTGCCGACCGCCTTCGCCTCCTCCATCGCCTTCCACGCGCCGGGGACGTCGCCGTAGGGCTGATGGATGAGATAGAGGTCGATGTAGTCAAGCCCGAGTTTGACGAGCGAGGTCTCAATGCCTTTCTTCGCGGCCTCGTATCCGTAGTCTTGAAGCCACAGCTTGGACGTGACGAACACCTCGTCCCGCTTGATGCCGCTCGCGCGGACGGCCCTGCCGACATCGGCTTCGTTGAAGTACGCCGCCGCCGTGTCGATGTGGCGGCATCCGCACGAAAGCGCGAAGGCCACCGCCTTTTCCGTCTCCGCTCCGGCCGGAATCTGAAACGTGCCGAAGCCTATCTGCGGAATCGCCACGCCGTCGTTGAGTGCAACCGTCTGCATCATGCAATCCTTTCAATTCAATCGAGTTAGTGTGTCGCTTTGAGGTACTGTAGGTCGCCGTAGAAGTAGCTGGCCGTCGTGCCGCCGTCGATGAGAAAGTCGGAGCCGGTGATCCAGCGTCCGCGCGAGGACATCAGGAACTCCGCGAGATCGCCCACTTCGTCCGGCGTGCCGGCACGCCGGCATGGGCAGAGCGAGAGCATCTTGCGGTAGCCCTCGCCGCGCGGCCCCTTCAGCTCGTCGTTGGCGAGAGGAGTGATGATGATGCCGGGGCTTATCGAATTCAGCGTCGCGCCGCGCTTCGCCCAGTTCGTCGCCTCGCCCATCACGCGCAGGACGTTGCACCGCTTGGAATACTGGTAGGCCTTCAGGGTGTCTGCGATTGAGACGATGAACGGCAGTTTCAGCAGTTCTTCCGTCGGCGCTGTCGCAAGGGCGGCATTTTCCTCTTCCCTGAGCGCATGAAGCCGATGCCCAGACTGAGAGGAAATGACGATGCCGCTTCCGCCCTTGGCGACGACCTTGCCGAACTCCTCGAGGAGGACCGACGTGCCGTAGAGATCGACCTTGAGGATCGTCGCGACAGGCGCTTGCGAAGGCGAGACGCCCGCCGCATTGACAAGATTCCTTATCGGACCGAATCCCTGCGCATGCTCAATAAGCGCGCGTATCGATTCGCGGCTTGCGAGGTCCGCCTGCGTTGCGCTTGTCTCGAAGCCCGCGTCCCCAAGGATCTTTGACGCGGCCTGGGCCGCATCAAGCCGCAGGTCGGCGAGAACGACATGCCTGCCCGCACCCACGCGCCGCGCAATCGCCTGGCCTATCCCGCCCGCGCCTATGACGACAACGACATCCTTCATTCACACCTCCGAACGAAATTTGTGAACACCTCTTCCTTTGTCGCCGGAGGCATGATGCCTGCGTCGCGTCCGGCCTTGAGGCACTTCATCACATACACCATGTTGCGGGCGAGGTTCTGGAGCGTCTGCAGTCCTTCGGGATCTTCCGGCACGTCCTCCTTCGTCAGCGCGTGAAATTCGTTCCAATACGTACTGCCCACGACGATCATCTGCGAAATCGTCGCGTACTTGTTGAGGACGTCGAAGCTCGCGCTCGTGCCGGCACGCCGCGCGACGACGATGCTCGCGCAGGGCTTGTGACGGAGCGATGCGTACCTGTTGGCGTTCATCGTCGAGAAGAAGAGCCGGTCGAGGAAGCTCTGGATGCGTCCGGACGGGTGCGCGTAATAGACCGGCGAGCCGAAAACGAAGCCATCGGACGTCTTCGCTTGCTCGGCGAAGTCGTTCACCGCATCATTCGCGAAGACGCATCGTTTCAGCTCGGCGCACTTGCCGCACGCGATGCAGTCGGCGATGGGTTTCGCGCCGACGGTGACGATTTCCGTCTCCACGCCTTCTTCGGCGAATGTCCCGGCCATGATATCCAGACCGGCTTTTGTAGAGCCGTCGGGATTGAAACTTCCGTTGAGCATCAGCACTTTCATTGTTTATCTTTCCTTGATTGTTTGGTTATTGCATCTCACGCGGAGGGGCGGAGATGCGGAGGTTCTGCTCGGATGGACGCGGCCCAGCGTAATCTCTCACAATCCGCAAATAGCCATCTTTTAGCTTTTCCATGCCAAAGTTAACCAAGACGCCGACATGAAGTCCCGTCACAGTCAAATACGTCTTGACTTGTTTGGCAAATACAGGATGCATCTGTTCGGTAGACTTAAGTTCAACAATGATCATCCCATCAACGAGCATATCCAATCTGAAGGCAGTATCCAGCACCGCCCCCTCGTATTCAAGAGATATGGGCTTTTGCCGTTCCACCTTATGTCCTCTCCGCTTCAGTTCCTCCGCAAGTAAGACCTCATAGACAGACTCCAGCATGCCAGGACCGAATTGCCTGTGAATCTTGATTGACGAATCAAGGATATCCCTTGTTATCTCGTTTTCCGTCATAATACAAACCTCCGCCTCTCCGCAACTCCGCGTGAGAAAACAAACCAATGATTACTTCAGGTCCTTCCTGTAGGACGTCTCAAGTGGTTGAAGGTAACGGTATCTTTAACACCGCCGTCGTAGAGGTCGCAGTGCGTCACACCCGCGCCGATTGCAGCTACCACATCTTTCATTGAGGTTTTCATTCTTGATCAGCCTTCTCATTGACTATTTTATTTTGTCTTCTTTCACCTCTTGCGCTTTCAATCCATGCCAGATTTTGGCAATGTTCGTCTCGCCGTCAAAATAAGCGCTCTGGTCGCTACGGCGAAAGGTCTCGCCGTTCGGGACGAGAATCAGTTTGTCGGAATCTGGGTATTCGCACACATCATGTCCATTGAATGAGCGCAGATCAAGATAAGTGCAAGGTGCGTCTGAGTGGTTGTAGAGTTGGTGCGCTCCCCGCTCGCCAGCCTCAAAGAAGATAGCGTCGCCCTCTTGAACAATCGCCAGTCCAGTCGGCGTACGAAGCGTCGCCTCGCCTGAAAGCATGAAGAACAGCTCTTCCGCATAGCGGTGGAAATGGTAGGCGGCGTTGTATTCACCTGGCGGCAACTTACGAAGGTCAAAATTCAGCCACTTCGGCTCCACGCCCGCCTTCGCACGCGCCATATCCGTAAACATTCTGAAACCATCGATCCTGTTGGGATGCGGTTGCCAGTCATGCTCTTCTTTTTTGATTATCGTTGCCATTTAAGATTCCTTTCTAAAACGCACCCGTCTTGATGTGCGGGACGTAGGGCGCTTCGAGTGCGGCGATTTCCTCCGGGTCAAGCGTGACGTCGAGCGCGGAGACGGCCTCTTCGATGTGCCTCTCGCTCGTCGAGCCGACGATGGGCGCAGTGATTCCCGGCTTCGAGAGCATCCACGCGAGCGACTCCTGCGCCATTGTGCGCCCGTGCGCGGCGGCGACCTTCTCCAGATTGTCCACGACGACCTTGTCTTGCGCGTCCGTCGCGCCCCAGACCATCGGCGATACCTCGTCAATTGCGTTGCGGGCCGTCTTCGTCCCCCACGGATGGGCGCACCTGCCGCCGGCGAGCGGACTCCACGGCACGACCGCCATCTTGCGGTCGCGGCAGAGCGGCAGGATCTCTCGCTCTTCCTCGCGGTAGATGAGGTTGTACTGCGGCTGTAGCGAGACGAACTTCGTCCATCCGTTCCTCTCGGCAATCTGCTGCATCCGCTCCAGCTGCCACGCGAAGATGGTGGATGCGCCGATGTAGCGCGCCTTGCCGCTCTTGACGACGTCATGCAGCGCCTCCATGATCTCCTCCATCGGCGTGTTCGCGTCGAGGCGGTGGATCTGGTAGAGGTCCACGTAGTCCATGTCAAGGCGCTTGAGCGAATGGTCGATCTCGGCCAGGATGTTCTTGCGCGAGGAGCCGCCGCCGTTGGGCCTCCCCGGGCGCATGTCGAAATGCACCTTCGTGGCGACGACGATCTCGTCACGGTCGAGTCCGAAGTCGCGGACGAGCCGTCCCGTGATCTCCTCGCTCGACCCCATCTGATAGACGTTCGCCGTGTCGAAGTAGTTGATGCCGAGGTCAATGGCTTTCTTGAAGAGCGGCTTCGCGTCCTCGTAGTCCTTCGCCCATGGGAAAACTCCGTTCTCCTTGCCGGGCTTGCCGAAGCTCATCATGCCGAGGCAGATGCGTGAGACATCCATACCTGTGTTGCCGAATTTCACGTACTGCATGTTTCTTTTCCTTTCTCGTAAGTGCTCTTTATCTCACGCGGAGAGGCGGAGAAACGGAGTGTGCAGAGTTTGTTACCGCACAAACATTATTCCACTCTGCAATCTCAGCCTCTCTGCATCTCTGCGTGATAAAATTTCTACATTCCGTAGGGTGGATCACTTGCCCAGCTGCTTGAGCCACCTGGTGACGGCGCTCTTCACCGATTCCGGTTCCTTCTGCGCGACGTGTCCGTAGAGCGCGAGGCCCTTCTGCTCGACCTTCGCCTTCGGATACGCCGCCGCGAGTTTGCGCGCCGTCGAACCGAGTCCGGAACCTTCATGCGTACAAAATGGGAGTATGGTCTTTCCCTCGATCTTCGCTTTGTCGAGGAACGAATAGACGACCATCGGAGCGTCCGCCCACCAGTTCGGATAGCCGAGGTAGATGGTGTCGTAGTCCGAAAGGTCGGGGGCCTCGCCGACGAACTCCGGGCGCGCCTTCGCCTGCATTTCCTTCTTTGCGACTTCGATGCACGGCGTGTACTTCTCGGGATAGGGGTTCTTCTCCTTGATCTCCCAGGTCGCCGCGCCCGTCTGCGCGGCGATTTCCTTTGCGACCTTTGCGGTGTTGCCCACCGTGATGAATCCGACAGAATAGTTCTCGCCCGTGTGCGAGAAGTAGACGACGATGCTCTTGCTCATTTTCTTCTTTCCTTCCTCGGCGAAGCCGATGTTGCCGAGCGCCGCCGCAGTTGCGACCGCGCCCATTATCTTGATGAATTCTTTCCTGTTCATTTTCTTGTTTCCCTCCGCGTGATTCACTTCACCGCGAGACGATCCGTGACGAACGCCTCAAGCGCCTTAGTGGCGGACTTGACGGACGCTCCCGGAAACGCCTTGGGCGGCAGGATCTTCGCCTCGTCGCCCACGACTTCTGCAAACTCCTTGCCGACGCGTTCCATTCCGCCGCCGCCGTGCGTCTGGAAGATGCTGACGGTCTTGCCCTTGAGCGCGTCTTTGTTCTGCGCCACCCACGTGCGAACAGGCGGCGCCATCGTGCCCCACCAGTCGGGCGTGCCGACGAACACGACGTCGTATTTCGCGAGGTCGAGTCCCTCGATCGGCTTGATCGGGCGCAGCTTCTTGCCGTAGCACTCCGGCTTCGCCTCGTCGCAGCACTTGTTGAAGTCGCTGTTGTAGGACGTCTCGGCCTTGATCTCGAAGAGCGCCGCGCCCGCCTTCTTCGCGATCGTCTCCGCCGCGAAACGCGTGTTGCCGCTCCACGAGAAGTACACAACGGCAACCTTTCCTGCGGATGCGACTGTTTTCTCTGAAGTGGCTGTTCCACTTGCCTCCGCCTCTTTCGAGCAGCCCAGTCCGAGCACCACAATACCCGCGGCAGCTCCCATGTTCTTGATGAATGCTTTTCTAGTCATTTTCATTTTCCTTTTGGTTTGTTTTAGATGTTATCTCACGCAAAGTTCGCAAAGTACGCAAAGTAGTTATTTCAGAGATTGTTCACAACACGTTGGATTCCGTCCTTCAACGATGGCATGCCAAAGTTGATGACATATCCAAGCCTCTTATCCAAGAGACGCAAATAGGTTAGGCATTGTTTTGCGAAAACTAGTTCATTACGACAGACAGACTTAAGTTCAACTACTATTGCATCATCAACGAGCAAATCTACGCGAAACATATTCTCATAAGAAATCCCGTTGAATACGACCGTACCGTTCTTCTCTTCTTCCACACAATGGCCCAACCGGCGTAGTTCCGCGGCAAGGAAAATGCGATATGCCTTTTCAAGTAGCCCGCTCCCAAAACGAGAATGAATTGCAAATGCGGAATCAAGGACGTCTTTGCCTATCTTTTCAATATCCATATCTTCTCCTTAGCGCACTTCGCGAACTTTGCGTGAGGCAGTATCGGTAACATACGGCGCGAGGAGGTTTGGCAACTGGAGTTTTGCGAAGCGCCCGACCCACTCCTCCGGATCAAACTTCGTGTCGCTCATGCACCAGCACATCATCATGCCGTAGAGCTCGCTCATGAAAAGGTGCACGAGCGTATTGATGGGAGTGTTCTTCTTCAGCAAGCCGTCCTTCACCGCATCGTTGAGGAAATCCGTCAGGCGCTTGTGGTCGTACGCGTACTTGCCGCCGCACATCTCCCCCGGAGAGTCCGCCGGGTTGATCACCTCGCGCACCCACTGGCGGCACAGCTCCACGCCGCCGCACGTCACGCCCTCCATGAACCCCTTGAAGTAGAACGCCAGTTTCTCGATGATCGAGCCCTTGTGCTCGCGCGCCTTGCGGTCCACGTCGCTGAACCACTCCTTGCAGCATTCGAAGATGATTTCCTCCTTGCGCTTGAAATAGACGTAGAAGGTGCCTTTCGCCACGCCGCAGGC
>CACZDG010000131.1 GCA_902779865.1 uncultured bacterium | reverse complement strand
GCGTCAGCGCGTTTGAGCGCGACCATTCCACGAACACGGACGGTGGCAGCTTTTCAAGAAGGCCATCCTCGTTACGGCACTTCCAGAAGAAGTCCATCAGCTTCAGAATCCTCGGACGAAACGCATCAGCCATCGCGCGGTCGCCCGTGCGTGCAAAATACTCGTCCAGTTCCAGCACAAACCACATTGCCCAGTTGGGGATCATCGAGTGGTCGGGGAAGTCGGCGGGATAGCACTGCGGGAGCATTCCGTCCGGGATGTCGTTGAACTTCTTTGGCAGGAGGAAGTTCTGGATGAAGATTTCCTCCTCCTTCGCGTTGCCAGTAAACTCGATTGAGGCGCGTCCCGTGAAAAACGCGTCGCAGTTCCAGCCCGCGCGCTCGCGCGAGGGACAGTCCATGAAGCCGTCCACCGCATTCTCGGCGAACGTGCGTCGTGCCGCCTCGAATATCTTGTTGATGTCGGGATCTGACGATTCGAACTTCGCCTTCCCCGCCTCAGGGTTCACGTACTCGCGGATGGAGAGCCCGGAGACCTTGCATTTCCCGCCGAAGAAGACCAGCTTTCCGTATCGGAACGCATACGGTTCGAACGCCTCAAGGTTGTAGATACCCGCTTCCCTGAGCCGCCACGCGACGATGTTATCGCATGCCCCGAAGCGTTTCATGCTGAAGTCGCCAATCTCCAACACCTCGTCGAAGCAGAAGTAGAGCGTACTCGGCCCGTCGCATTCGATTGTCATCTTCGGAAATCCCGCCGCGAGGAAACCGAAGTCCATAAGAGCAAAACTCTTATCGGACAATACCAATTCCGCTGGCCACGGCCCACCAGATTCTTTTCGTGACGTCGTGACCGTGCGCTGCATGTCATAATACGGAATCCACTCCAGTTCGGAAACCTTCCATCCGTCGCGGCGCCAGCTCTTCCCCTCGGTACAAGTCATTGAGCGCGGCGTCTTAACGGGAAGCGTCTCGTCGTATTTCACAGTGCCCGTGGCGACGAGCGTCTTTGCGGGGAGAATCGCGTAGTCAGGAATTGGCACGATACGCGGCAGGAGCGGAAGCTGCGGCTGTTCGGCAAGCGTACACGGCTTGACGAACGGAGGCCGTATCCCCATCCGCCATTCATTGCTGTGCGGCCATACCTCGTATGCCTCGGAGAACGTGCGCTGGAACGAGAAACGCTGCACCTTCCTCACGCGCTCCTCAAGCACGCCAGCATTGAAAGTTCCCCCCTTCGCATCGGTTGTCGCCAACACCTTCCCGTCGCCGGCGACGATCTCCGCCTGCAAAAACGAGGGCTGGCGCACGGTGTAGAAACTGTCGCAGTTGTACCCAGCGACCTCGATGGCGATGACGTTCCGCCCCGGTTTCAGCTTTTCACCAAGCGGCAGTTCCTCGACGCGGGCGAATCCATGCGCGGCGCGCGCCGGGCCGTATCCGAGGAACTCGCCGTTCAGGAACACGCGGCACATCGTCGCGCCCGTGAAGCGCAGGACTCCGCCCTTTGCCGCCGCGCCGTCGAACTCCGCCGTGAAACCGACCTGGCAGTTCCACTCCTTCTCGCGCCCTTCCGGCCACACGGGCTTGGCCGCAGAGAAACTCGGCGTGGGCACATACGAACCCGGCATGGACGACCCCTTCCCGCGCACAGGCTGGTCTTGTTCTCCGGCCTGGGTCTGCATGATACCGCACATTGCTACCAGCGCGAGAAGAAGAGCTACTGCCCTACGTCTCCCGCCATTTATGGCCGAATTTGCAAGTTCAATCATTCTCGCCACCCCCGGCTTGCGCGATGCTCACTGTTGCGGACACACAGCCAATTCCATTCATTTTCGTAAATACACCCATTAGTTTCTCCATTCTGAGGCAATTCATAAACTCCTCTTTCGTGGCAGTTGCGGATCAAACTACCCTGCCTGAAATAAAGCCGCATAACTGCAAAAACACGATCAAGGCGTCCACGGCAATAAGTGTAGCAAAAATCCCGCCGCAGATGCAAGCGGGAAATGTAAAATTCGGGCGGTCTCCGTCCGACCGCAAAGGCACTCCTGTTCAAGGCTGTGCATGGCATTCCCTCGACGAGAGATGTCCTGCTCCTTGCCGTTCAAGGCGCACGGGTTTCCCGTGCGCCGTTTTGTTTCACCCTTGAGGCAGTTGGGGCGTGCCGAGCGGGCCGTACACCCCTACGGCTCCACCACAACCTTGAAGAGCCGCATGGTGGGGCGAGCCGTTTTCGGTAGGGCGAGGCGTCCCGCCGAGCCGCCGCACGGCGCTATGGCAATAATATCATCACCGGCGCACTGACTACCTTCTTGATCGTCGCAGTGCCGTAGCCGACGCCGTCCACCAGCACGCCGGTCACGTTCACCGTCACGCCCTTCGGCTTGCCGTTCACGTCGGAGTAAGCCTTGAACGAACCCTTGAACGCACCCGTCTTAGCCGTGTACGTGAGCTTCAGCGCGGATGGGTTGTCGCCCGTCTTGGTCTCATCCACCGAGCCCGAACCGTCCTTCGCCAGCTGCACCTTACCCGCCTTCGCGCCGCCAGCCACGACCCACTTGGTGCCGTTCTGTGCCACCGTAAGGCCCTCAGGCAGATACTTCGCATACTTCGCATCACCCAGCACCTCATCCATGCGGAACTCGGCACCAGCCTTCAACGTGCCCGGCTTGCCCACAATGGCATTCTCAAGTCCGACCACCATGGGAGGGACGCGCTCCGTCGCGTCCGCCGGCAACCACAGCACAAACGCCAGATGCGATTTCTTAGGCTCAAGCACCGGGACACAGCACCACTCGTCGCCAACGAGCAACTGACTGCTCGCCGACACCTTCGTGCCATCCGCAAGCGTCCCCGCCACCTTCGCCTTGCCCTTGTTCGCAATCGTCACGGACAAAGTCTGGTAGGGCGCGATCACCGAGCGCGCCGCACCCGCATTTTGCCACGCCACATTCACCACGCCCTGCCACTTGCCGAGCACAGCCGCCGCAGTTGCCTTGTCCGCCGCATCCTTCGATGCAAACACGTTCAACGCACCATCAATGTCATAGCTACCATACGTGCCACTCATGCCCTTCGCACCAATCGTGACCTCGCAGGCATCCCCGCCCACCAGTTCCACAGTGGTCGTGCCATCGCTTTCAATCGTCGCCTTGCCCTTCTCAACTGCCTTCAGCGACTTCTTCTTGCCATCAAGGCCAATCACCGTAGCCTTAACAGCTGCCTTGCCATCCTTGCCCGGCTTGCCCACCTTCACCTGAATCGTGCCCGCAAGCGCACCCGTTGACTTGTTGTATAGATAGCCATCGTATGTCGAGGCCACGGCAGGCACCACGCCTTCAACATCATCGTAAAGGACGGTCCACACCTGTTGTGTCACAACAGGATCCGGACCTGGAACAGGGTCAACAACCGGGTCTGGGTCAGTAATTGGGTCAGGATCGTCGTCGTCAACTTGCGTCCAACTGGCGGTAAACGTGACGTTGCTCGCCGGCACCGTCGCGGCGACGTCCGGCATCCATCCCATAAATGTATAACCCTTGCGCGTGACAACTGGAGCGGCGATCGCGGCACCGTAATCCATCAAACGACTCCATCCGCCATCACCGCCGTTCGCGTCAAACGTGACGGTATAAGCATTCACCGTCCACTGCGCGTAGAGGGTGTGGTCCGTCTCGTTCGTCACGATGGTCGTCTCGGTCACCCTAGTAGAACGGGCTGCCAGCCCGTTCGCCCACCCGTCAAACACATACCCCTCGCGCTCCGCCACCGGCAATACCCCATACGCCATGCCGTTCGTCACGACCATGGTAGAACTCGCTGTCCCCAGCGAGCCACCGTTCGCGTCAAACGTCACCGTATATGTGGTCGTGGGCGTAGGTTCCGGCGTGGGCTCTGGCGTAGGCTCCGGCGTCGGGGTAGGCGTAGGCACTGGTGTAGGCTCAGGCACCGGTTCGGGCGTGGGGTCCGGCTCTGGTTCAGGTGTCGGTCCTGGCTCAGGCGTCGGTTCAGGTTCTGGAGTAGGTTCAGGCGTGACCGTAGGAACATCTGCTGTCCATGATATCTGGTCAACCCATCCACAGTCATCCCCCAGCGACACGCTACCGTCCTTACGATAGTTCCAACGGACGGTATGCAAGCCAGACCCCGTCACCTTGATGTTCTTAGCAGCCCATGTAACATTCGTACCACCAATTGAATCCTTCCGCACATCATCGATCAAGATTTCCAGATAATCATAGTTGGCGCTTTCGGACGAAACATTCCACCTGAACGAAAGCGTCCCGGAGCCGGTGACCGTCGTCTGAAGCCAAGAATCTTGATTATCAGAGATCCGGCCGCTTCTCACAACAAAACCATCGTCAATGTCCTGCCCAAACCAAGGAGCATCGCCACCAGTCGTGAAAGAAAGAGAGTCATTGGCTATCGCCTCTGAAAGCGGCACCATCCAATGCGCATAGAATGCCGCATCATTGACAACAGTTTTTTCCGCCGTCACCATGCTGCCGGAATGTCGCTCCGTGAACCAACCAATAAACTCGTGCCTGCCCCACACAGGCGTGGGCAACTCTGCTACATCGCCAAGCCTAGTTCCAGTCCGCAGCGCCCAGACAGAGTTATCCGTCGGCAATTCACCTCCATTTGCGTCAAATGTCACCATGCAGACATCTTCATCTTGATCCGCCGGCGTTCCCCCGCCTTGCCCATGTTCTGTCCATCGCGCATAGTAGGTAGTGTCGCGCGACGGGACCCGCGTCTTTCCAAGCCGGATCCGTTCGCCAGCAGGCGAGAACCACCCTTCAAAACTGGCATCGGTGCTTATGTGCCATGGTACATTGTGGTACACAGCTCCAACCGTATACTCCTTGACCGTGTACTTCGTATGATGGATCCGATCATCCTGGAATGTGATCGTAACCTTCTTCGGGATCCAGAAAGCATAGAGATCCACGACCGCGCCATCCCAGGTCTGAAGGCCTTTGACAACTTCCTCGTCGCGATACTGCGCAACGACGCTTTCTGGATATGTCGCCCAGCCACCAAACTCGAACCCTTCTCGCGAAAATCGATTCTTCGCAAGCGCCTTTTCCTCGTCAAGGCCGAAGAACTGCTTCGCCATGACGCCTATCGCCGGATAGTCAGAATCGTCGTTAGCGTTGAAACGCACGGCATATCCACTTGACGACCAGACTGCGTAAAGATCTTTGACACCATCCGCAACGACAGTCAGGTTGGAAACCAATGCACCATCCATGTATGACACGTAATTATAGTTTGAATAGATCGACCACCCCTGAAATTCGTACCCAGGCCGCGAAAATCCGTTCGGGGAAAGCGCCTGCACCGCATCGTACACGAAATCCTGGTCCGCCATCGTCCCGACCACGGGATATTCCTCCGTGCTCTTCGGATGGAACCTGACCTTGTACGCATTAGCCGTCCAGTGCGCGTAGTTTGTAATGGAATAGTTGACTGCATCTTCTGGTATCACACTGTCGGACGTTATCCGGTTCCCACCAGTCGCAGCATCGTACCAGCCATTGAATGTATAACCATAACGGCTTGGCTCAGACGGAAACTCGTCGTATGTCCCTCCCTTCTCGTTGGTATAGAAATAGGACCTCCAATAATTTCCAAAGTTGACGTTGAAAACCACCCACACCCCGATGTGCTCCCAATAGGCGTACAGTCCAAAGTCGACATAAGGGACAAGTTCGTTCTCGTTCACATAGGTGTTGGCGATGTCATCGGACAATCGAATCGTCGCATCGCCGCTATTCCACCGCCATCCGCCAAACCTATGAAGTCTTCGCGACGGAATCGGCAACTTTCCAAACGGCTGTCCGCTCCTGTAGAGTCTGTTCGTCTGCTCCATAGTGCCACCCCGCACGTCAAACGATACCGTAACAGTCTTGTCCTCTGGACGCCGTTCCGATTGTAAATAAGTCTCCAACCCCTCAATAAGTTTTGCTGCCGTACCATCATACTGCACCCCGCCGACATAGCTGCCATTTTCAAGAGACGACATTCCTATGGCCTCGTATGGAAGCCATGCTCGGGCGATGCAAATAGCCGGATACGAAGAAAAGCCTCTAAGTTTGCCGTAATACGTATATGCAGAGTACTCTTCCAAATACCTTCCTCGTCCGTACATCATCCCACTGCTGTCGTAGGCGATCAAAAACACGCCGTTCCTCTTCGCCCAGCTTGTAAATTCTTCCTCTTCGGTTACAGAAGCATATTTGTAATCCGAATAACAGATGCCGTTGTAAGACCTGGTGTATTGCACTATGACTAAATTTCCATTAACGGCAGCGGCGGAAATTGCACCCTCTGCATCGGCAGTCCACTCCCCCGGCTGGACTGCATGGCGTTCAAGAAAAAGACCTGCGACAGTCATTGTGAGCGATCCGTCGCTTTGACGAGCAGCAGCTTTGATGATCGTTGAATTCGTTATGACAAAAGCACCCGTGTAGATCAGGCTTTCTGCCGTCGGCTCTGAATCGTCAAGCGTATAATAGATAACGGAATCAGGCGCATTATTTGTAATCTGAATTTCAAGCGGCGCAGTAAACTTCGTCGCCGTGTATTCGCTGTCCGTGCTTGCTGGAACGATGACGGGGCGATAATCGAGGGTGTCAAGTCTGACATCTCTAATCCAGACGCCGTTGTATGTGTCATCCGAACAAAACCACCCATTGGCAACAAAGACAAACCGTACGACATGCGTTCCTTCCGGGATTTCCACATCTGCCCATGCATTGACGTTGTCACGCGTTGAAAATGCGGTCGCTCCATCCACTATCACCTTGAACGGGCCGTCCATCATGTAAGTCTCGTATGAAAAAGCAAGATTCCTTGGTCCCGTAACTGTGGTCTCGACCCATGATTCACCCGTTGACGGCGCGCTGCCGCTGTTTCTGAAATCGCCGCTACACATGTAGAAAGAACTAGGCTGGTATCCAACTCCCGAGACCCATGTGTAGTTCGTGCCGATCTGCCACGGAAATCGTTCGCAGGTTCTCCATGTGAAACCATTGAACTCCCCCATCTCAACTGGTGCCTCCTCTTCGGGAGGTTCTTCCTCCATCTCCTCCTTGGATTTGCGGAATGCTGCCACGACGGCATAGTTGTTCTGAATCGTCAAAGCGTTGTTGTGCGACGAGTCCCCGACCTTCACGCCAAGATATGTAACATCTGGGGTGGAGAAATACGGCACCCCTTTGTAGTTGTTGCCAAATCCGTCGAAACTGTATGCCATTATTGTGTTGTAGCCCTGGCCCGACGCCTTGAAGTAGTAGCCGGCCGAATAGGGGTAGTACTGCGGGCCAGGGGATATCTGTTTTGGATTTACCGCCGTGGCGTGTCCTGCCCCCATGTTGTGCCCAACTTCGTGCGTCATCGTGTGGGATTCCGCGACCGAGCGGATCGCGCAACAGTTGTAGGCCGAACCGGAAAACCCCGAACTCGTGGCCATGAACGAATATCCGATGCCAACCGTTCCGCATGCCGTTCCTATGTCTATGAGCGTCACAACGATGTCGGCGCCCACTTCGTCGCGCTTGTCGGCTATTCCGGCCCATGATACGCCGTTCAGCGTTCTACCGCCCTGCGCAGCTTTCAATGCAACGTCGCAGGCCTCGTTAGGATCGTTTCCGCTCACGAAACCCGGCCCTCCGATCTCGTAAATACCGACAAGCCGAAACGTAAAGAGAGAATTCGACACGTGCCTTATGGAATTGCATATGGCCGTATTCATCTTCTGGACGGCAGCCTCTGCAAAAGTCTGAAGACCGCCGCCATTCTCCCTCGCCCATTTCGCGGCCGTCGTGTCGTATGCGACCAGAATGTCAACTGTCACCGGCTGCTGTTCGCCGGATCTCGATTTCGCCGTCTGGGGAACGGAGGAAGATTGCTTTGATTCCCCTACTGCCGGCACGGGCGTCGCCGGCGCTTCCAACGTGTCGCACCCGCATTTCCGTTCGTCTGTTGGCTTGATCTCCTGTACCGTCACGCCGGTTGGAGTCGAGATGACCTTGTACACCATCCCGCTGTGGTAGTCCTGAATATCGACCGTCAGCCCCTCCGCCGTCCGAATGACAACGGCATTCTTCACGCCCTCGTAGCCTGACGCCTCGGCAAGAAACACGTCGCCGCCCAAAGGCGAGGGCATCTGCTTCTTGAGAGTGAGCGTAACCGCCACATCGTTGAAAAGCATGAATGTCAGTTCATCGCCAACTGTTACCTTTCCAACATCCGCCGTTCCCGCGTCCAGATTCACCCTGCGCAGACACCCAGAATCAGCAGCGGAAGGCTCGGTTCTGAGCTGTGCCTTTACACGAACGCCGTTCTTTACCGTCGGTTGGCGCAAATCAATTGAAAAAGACTTGCACCATGCCAATGGCACCGCCAGGCATACCATCAAAGTCATCAACAACTTTTTGTAGAGTAGAGACCCACGCCTCGGCGTTGCCGCCAATGCGACTTCCCCCTCGTCAAACCGTACGTGCGGATTTCCCGCATACGGCTTTCCATTGAGTGCTTTTCCTGTTGTCATTGCTTTCTTCCTTTCTTGGGCTGTTGAACGTATATTATAATACGATTTTTTTCCCTGTCAATTCCGTTTCGGCATTTCTTACCTTGCCCTTCTCACGTCCGCCCACGCGAGGCGGTAGAGGCCGTAGTGCGTCATTTCACCGTAGTAGGTGTCTGCGAACTTCAGCCGGTAGTACCGCTGGCTCTTCCTGTTGAGAAACCGCGCC
>CACZDG010000130.1 GCA_902779865.1 uncultured bacterium | reverse complement strand
GTCGCGCCCGATGTCGGTCATTCCGAAGAGCTCGTCGAAGCGGTCCTTGAGATCGACGTCGTAGTAGTGCGCGAGCATCGAGCAGACGACGGACTTGCCAAACCGCTTCGGACGCAGGAACACGGGCGTGTCCACTCCCTCCAACTCGCGAATGTAACGAGTGCTGTCCACGAATAGGCATTCGCGAACCAGTTTTGCCCAGTTGATGACGCCGTATGGAATCTTGCGCTTGTTCTCCATGGCGCACATTATACAACATACCGAATTTTCATGTCAAGAAGCACGCTGGAATTTTCCTCTGTGAAGCGCTCCCGTTATTACGGCGTGGGAAGAATCTTGTCGAAGGCTTTTATGCTCTCGCCAAGTTCGCAGCTTGACTCGCTGTCCGGCGCGGCAAAAATGGCGGCGTCGCCGGGCTCCAGCCAGAACAGGTCTTCGTAGGCGTCGGCAGGGGTTTCGCACATCTGCGTAAGATGCGTGAACCCCGCGTCCCTCGCCTCGGCATAGCGCTCCGCCGTGGCGTCCTTCTGCGAAAACGCGCCCCACCCAACGATGGGGATCCTCGCCTCGGCACCGACGTCGGCAGAGAGTCCGAACGCGAGGCATCCGGCCACGGCACACACAACCGCCCTGCCCCAACGCATTCTTCCCGTATGCTGATTTCCGTATGTGGCTTTCTCTTTCATGGTTATTTGTCTTTTACTTGTTCTGCTCTAAGTTCAAACGGTTCCATAGAGAAGTTCCGTTCGCGGAATAGTATAACACATTTCGGCGTCGAAGTGGCAAAGGCAGAGCAAAGAGAGACGCAACAAGTTGCGTCCCTCCCTTGGATTTCGATCGCGACAAGCGCGACACTCCCGAGTCGTTGCTACTTGACGATGAGCATGAAGCCGACTCGCTCGGGCGCCACCTCGCTGTCCGGTGACATGAGCATCGCGACGTTGCGTCCGGCGGGGACATCGAGCCGTCCCGTCGCGCCGGCGGGATCGATCAGAATCCTGCTCGACGCCGAGCACGCGTCCAGCACGTCTTGGAGCTGTTCCTGCGTTGTCGCCGTGAACGCCACCCATTCCGTCGTCTCGAGCGGAATTCCCGAAGCGAGGAACGCGGCGGGAATCGTCGTCGCCTCTTCGATGGGCGTTTCCACCACCACCTTCGCGTCAAGCCCGAACGCCGTCTTGATCTGCGGGGCGTTCCGGCGGCACTGCCGGAGCGCCCCGAATCTGACGGACTGAAGCAGCGCCGTCAGGGGTTGCAACTTATTCTACTTTTGGAATCCTTGGCCACGCAACGGCGCGTCAGTTCACCATGATCATCACGCCGGATGCCTTCCTGAGCTTCAGGTCGTTACCGGACTTTACCACTTTCCAGCCCTTCGGCAACTGTGGGCATTCGGGTATGCCGACGACGCTTCCGCCCGACGCCTCACGCAGGATCGTGATGGCGCCTCTGCGCGTGACCAACGCCTCCTGGTCCTCTAGCTCGAGCGTCGCGCCGGAAAGGTCGATCACGATGCGGGCGTTCTCGGCCGTGCCGAGGGCGGGGACAGACCCCGTCACATCCGAAATGCCCGGAGGAACTACTTCGCGATGATGAGCGCGCCGGAGTACAGCTTGTAGCTGCCTTCGACGGACTCCACGTCGCCGCTGCCGGCGAAGTCGACGCTCCTGACCTGCCCGCGTTCGCGGGTGGCGAACGGGAACGTGCCGTTGCCGTCCGCGACGAGCTGCGTCTTAGTTCCGCCCGGCGGCGTCACAAAGGCCGTGTACGTCATCGCGCCCATGTTCAACACCATCTCGACGTCATACACCGTTCCGGCGACCGGCGTCACGCCCGCCGCCGCGACCTCCTGCCAGCGTTTCGCGCCGCTGCCGTCGCTCGTGTAAACCTTGAAGCCCGCGCCGTCGCCCAGGACGACGCCTGCCTTCACGCCTTCGTAGTCCGTGTCGTCGGGCGTGCCGTAGCAGGAAACCTTCGTCTTGATCGTGACGGTTCTTCCCTTGGACGGAGCCGCCGCCGCAAAGGAGTTGCCGCGCTCGACGGCGATCTTCCCGTCGACAAACCCCGTCTCGTTCGTCCACGTTCCCGTGGCGTTGTGCGTGACCTCCCTCTCGTCCACCCAGTGCGCCGCGCGGCCGGCGCGCGTATCCGGGTAGAGTCCGTTCTCGCCGTAGTACGGACTCTTCGTGAACACCTGCGTCAAAGTCGGGCTGCCGTAGAGATCCATGACGAACGTCTTGGCCTTGAGAATGGTCGTCGCCGTCAGCTGGATCGGCCGGGCGTAGAGCGCGCTCGAAACGGTCGGTTCGCTGCCGTCCGTCGTATAGCGGATCTTGCCGCCCGACACCGAAGTGAAAAGCGAGACCGACGCCGACGCGCTGTAGAACGTCGTGCCCCACGCGGTCGAATACGAGGGCGCCGCGATCTCGGCCGGCTGGAGGTCCATGTCGTAGATGTTGCGGACCGAGCCGGTGTTGGTGTAATAAGCTCCGCTGCGCTCGCAGTCGATCTGCTTTTCCGTGTCGTCGCCGTTGACGAGCCCCTGGCTGCTGCACGCATAGACCATCATGTTCGTGACAAACACGGCGCCGTCGCCGTATTCGTAGCCGATGTCGTAGTTGCCCGCAGGAAGGATGAGCGCGTAGATCGAGTTCGTCGAAGCCGCTGTGTACGTCGTGCCGTCGGACGTGTTCTTCGCCCTGACGGTCTTGCTGCCCGTCTTGACCGGACTTCCCGCCGTGTCGAGCACGCGTCCGCTCACGATGGTGCAGTTGGCCGGACCCTGCGGATAGAGGTTGTAGATGACCGAATCAAGCGAAGTGAACGTTTCGCAATTGTAGCCACTCGTGAGGCCGCCGGAATTGGGGTTCGAATACCACGCGTCGCTCGTTCCCCCCCAGCCGAAGTTGAAGTGGACGTAGAGCGCTCCGCCGTAGTAGCCGTAGCCGTCCGCGACGATGGAGTGCCCGGGAACGGAGACGCCGCAGGGAAGGCCCGCATTGAAACTCGCAAGCAGCGCCCGCTTCCAGCTGCGCGGGTCGTTGTCGTCGTCCGAAAGATTGCCCTGATATACGGCGTTCGCATAGCCGAACTGGTCGGTGAAGCGCCTGAAGAGCGTCGATTCCTGCGCGCCGCTGCCGCCGCTCGCATAGTCCATGTGTACGGAGAGGCCGACGTCGCGGGTGAGCCGGCTCACCGCGTATGCCGCCGAAGAGCTGGCGCTTGGCTTGTCGGTCATCTTGCTCCATTCGTAGGGGCCGCCGAACGCGGGATTCCACGTCGTGTACGCCCCGCTTGACGAAGTCCTGTAACCGTTTGCCAACGTCCAGTCGCCCGAACTTCCGACCTTTCCGCGAAACGGCATCACCGGCGTGAGCGCCGACGTGTTCTGCGGCCAATTCCAGAACTTCATGATCTGCGCGCCGGCGGTGGCGACGCAGCCGCAGGGCCACTTGTTCGGCACGTACAGGTTTTCCGTATAGGTACCTTGGTTCCACGCGGTCGTCATGAGTTTCCTGACGCGCACGTCCGAGTTGTATATTTGGCTGTCGCTCGCACTCAGTCGGCGGACGCCCTTGGCACCACCCGCCGACTTGAACGCGCTCCACAAGCCAGCGTTGGTAGGGCGCGCTGTCCCCAACGCGCCGCTGCCGCCTCCCGCCGCAAGCCGCTTGCCGCTCCCCGTCGTGTTGGCCGAGCTCAACTCGGCCATCATTGCCGCCACGTCAATGGGCAGCATTGCGAGAAGCGGATTCCGCTTCACGTCGTCGATCCAGGTGCCGTCCTTGGAGTAGGCGATGACGGGGTTGAGCTCCGTGTCGCCGGAGGTGACGACGAAGCCGCCGCCCTCCAGCTCCACGACGTAGTACTTTCCCTTCCCGTCCTTGCCTTGATATTCCCTCACGCTCGACGGCTGGGCGGTGAAATCCTCGCCGACGGCGGCCTTCAGGTGTACCCACCCCGCAACGGCGGTCTGTGCCTCGTCGCCGGACACCTCCGCCGCGTTCGCGGCGGAGGCTGCGGCGATTAAAAACACTGCAAGCAGTCTTTTCATCGTGTTTTATCCTTTGCCGTCCTGTCAGCGTATCAGGATGGCGAAGCCGGTCGCGTAGGACACCACGACATGGTCGCCTTCGCCGTCCCGCTTGACCCTGGCGCGCAGTTTAGAGGGATCGCTCACCGCCCACGTCACGCCGGACGGAATCGAGGGCGCGGTGAGCAGCGTGATGTCGCCCGCCTTCGCGCACGCCACCAGGTCGTCCTTTTCGACGGCGGAGACGTCCACCGTCACGGTGCCGGAGGCGGAGAAGGCGCCCGTCACCACCTGCGGCGCGGCGTTGGTGGCGAGAAGCTCGATGGTCGCGCCGGAGGCGAGCGTCAGGTTGGGGATCGCCGCGCCGGGCGTGAGCGTGCCCGTCACCGTGAGCGCGCCGACGCCTTCGACCGTGCCCTTGTTCTCGAAGTCCGCCACGGAGAGGCCGGTGCCGACGTTGAGTCGGCCGCCGGAGAGCACCTCCACCTTGCCGCTCCCAGAATACGTTCCGGTCAGCGTCTCGCCGCTGTAGTTATGGGCGTAATACCACGGAACGATCTGGATGAGACCGTCGTTCGCGATGGTAGCGACCTCCACCTGCGAGCCGAGGCGGAGCGTGCCGCTCGCGCCGATCGCGATGGCGCTCGACGCGCCGACGTACCTGCCCTTGCGAATATCGACCGTACCCTGCTGGATGGAGAGCGTACCGTAGCCGGACGCGGACAGCCGGGACGCCCAGAGCCAGAGCGTGCAGGTTCCAGTCTTCGTGAGCGTGTAGCCGGTGGAGTTTCCGAGGTTGCCGAGGTCGAGCCAGCACTCGTCCTGCGCGATCTCCCAGGCACTCTTGGAGACGATGCCGAAGTCGTTGCCCTGCGAGCCAAGCGTAATGTCGCCCGCAAGCGAGAACTCGCGCGCATGCCCCGTGGTCCACGCACGGTTCCAATCCGTGTTGCCGATGTCGAGCGCGCCGCCGAGATTGACGATCGGTCCCTTGCCGCCGATGCCGCTTCCCGCGAGCGTGTAGCGGTAGGAGAGGCCGTTCTTGCCGTTGATATCGACCATGCCGCCCGCCTCGACCGTCACCGCGCCGTCGATGGCGCCGAACGGACCGTCCGTCGCGCCCTGTCCGGGGGCGAACCCGGCCACCGCCGTCGCGCCGCTTTTCACCACGAAGCCGCCCGTGAACGAGTTCGCCGCCATGAACGTCACGCTGCCGGACGCCACCTCGACGCCGCCGGAGCCGGAGATGGTCTGCGAGACCGTCGCAGGGCCTGTGTACGTCAGCTTCGAGCCGTTGCCGAGCGCCGCCGCAGCAGACGCGAGCGCCGGGGGAAGCGAAACATTTGCACCCTCGCCGAGCTTGACGGCGCCGATCGTCGCAACCGCGCCGCTGATGACGACGGCGTTCGTCGAAGCCGCCGCGCCCGTCTCGTTCACGAACACGATCTGCCCGATCGTGACGTTCTCGTCGATGGTGAGAACTGGATTGTCGCCCGTCACCTTGATGCGGATCGTCGCCGCCGCGTCGTCGATCGGCTCGCCGCCGGTGAACTCGCTCCAGCTGCGGTTCTGGTCGAGCGTCCACTCGGTGGGAACATCGACCTCGGCCTGCACGTCATACACGCCGTAACGTCCAGACAGCATGTTCACGGCAACGGCGTCGTCGCTGTCGCCGTTGTAGCCCGCGATCTCGTCGCCGTCGTAATTGACGATCTGGGAACCAAGCGACGTCTGCTGCCAGCAGGCCCGGAGGGCGCGGGCGTAGACGCCACCTTCTTCGCCGTTTGTCAATTCAACCACAACACCTTTGCGCCAGCTGCCGTCCATGCACTGGAACTCGACGACCATGCGCGTCACGTCGTCCCCGCTCTTGACGACATGGACGTTGTAGCCCTCGAACCTCGCCGTAGAGGCGCCAAGCATGGGACCGCCCATGTGCGCGGTGAACGCCGCGCCTTCGATGTCGTTGAGGGTTATGCCGTTGAAGAGCCTGGTCGCCGTCGTCTGCACGAATCCGGGAAGCACCCGAAGCCCCCAGAGGTGGTATTGGCTATTGTTTTGGTCGCTGCAATTGTATGAGGAGCTGTCCGTCGGCCCGACCGTGAAAAAGTTGTCGTTGAAATACTTTGTGGCCGCGTTGCCGGACGTCGTCCAGGTATTTCTGACCTTCTGAATCGTGACCGCGCCGTTGGCGTTGTACGCGAACTGGACGAATGCCGATTTCTTCCAACTCCCGTCCTCGGCGGTGAACTGTACGGCGAGCTTTTCCGCCGCGCCCGACGAAGGATAGAGCGTCATGTGCTCTCCAAGAAGATACCGTCCGGAGATCGAGCCGCTCTGCATGTAGGACAGCAACGTGCAGCCTGCGAGATCCTCAAGGGTGACGCCGGAGAAACCGACGGTCTCGGACGTCGGGAACTGCGTGTTGCTTGCAGGAGACGCATCGTCCACCACGGCGAACGTGCGCGTCGGTCCCTGCCGGTAAACTTTCGCTGCGTTCGCCGTGGCCGAGAGGCTGCACACGCCGTAGCCGAATGCCGAGTTGGAGCCCGCGACGGGCACGTATGCCGAACCGTAGAGGTTGCCGTTCGCGTCGGAGGCGACGTAGCCGAACGTCGCCACGTCAACAGCGCCGAGCGCCTGCGCGTAAACGCCGTCCGCGCCGTTCGTGAACTTCACGACAACGGTCTTGCGGTCGGAGTTCTGGAATTCGGTGGTTATGGACGTGATGTCGCCGTTCGCGTCGATCGCCTCGCGGGTGTTGAGTCCTTCGACCGCGCCGGAGTCGCCTGTGAGCACGGCTGTGAACTTCGCGCCGGCGAGGTCGTTGAGCGTCAGCACGCCGTGCTTCTTCGTCCAGACGAGGATCGGTGCGCCCGGCTGCATCGTCTTCGCCACGGCGACGAGGCCGCGCACGGTGTAGAGATTGCCGGTACTATGGTTGCTGCCATAGTTGATGTAAGTGACCGTTCCGTCCGCCGCGACCGAAAACGCGGGGAGGTCGGGGCTGGAGGCATTCCACAATCTCTGGATCTGGCGCACAAGAACGTTGCCGTTGCCGTCGCCCGTCAGTTCAAGCACCGCCGTCCTGACGCCGTTCTTGTCCCGGTCGGAGAACTGGAACACGATTTTGTCGCAGTGTCCGTCGTTGTCGATGTCGACAGGCGTGACGAACTTGGACGTGGTGTAGTGCGTATTGTCGTAGGCGTTTTCGCCGCCCTTGCGGTAGGCGACGAACGTGCAGTCCGCGAGGTCGTCGAGCGTCGTGTTGTTGAATGCAATCTGCGAAGTCTCCGTCACGAGCGTCGCCGCGCCGGGATTGGAGCCGTCGATGGGCAGGGCCGTCTCAAACGCCGACGAGCCGCCGGGCAGGAATGCGTACTTCGGCAGCATCTGCACCGCCCATGCGCAGTAGTTGCCCCAATCGCCAGACACGCTGAAATAACTGCTGTCGACGTTGCCGCTTGAGTCGAGCGTGAACGTGTCGGTCGCGCCGTTCTTGGCCCACTTTTGACGCAGATACACGCCGTCCGCCCCCTGGGTAAGCTCCAGCACCGCCGCCCGGTTGTAGAACAAGGTGTTCCTGAACTGCAGCACGATTTTCTGGACGTTGTCGCTGGAAGGCCACGGCGTGACGCATTCAGCCGCGCCGTCGTACCTTGGCGTATCGTTGCCGCCGCCGACCTGGATGCCCGCCGTGAACGTGCAGTCCACAAGGTCGGCGAGCATCACGCCCGGAAAGGCGAGGCGCGATTCGTTCGCGGACGGCATCGCCCCCTGGACGCGGATGCCCCACGCCTGATAGCCGCCACCAGATGTGTCAGTGCCGTCCGGCTTGTCGCCGTCGGTGCGGAAATACGGGTTGCCGCTGCCGTCCATGAAGAGGAACTCGTAGCGGAGGCACATGCCGCTCTTGTAGCACGTTCCGTATTTCTGCACGTACACGCCGCCGTCTCCGTTCGTGAGGACGAGAGCGACTTCCTTGGTGTAGTTGCCGTCCTTCACGCCGAACAGCAGGGCGATCTTGTCGATGCTGCCGCCTGTCCTGTGGTAGCGCGGGAAGAGGCCGTACGCCGTCGCGCGCGCATCGACGCCGCCGCCGTACAGTTCCGTGACGAACTGGCAGCCGCGCATTTCGTCAAGCGTCTTGCCGGGGAACGCGAGCTGCGGCGTGGCGGTAATCTCGGTGCTTGACGGTAGCCCGTCAAACTCGAGGTTCGAGGCCGGCTGCTCGCCGATCTGGGTGTACGTCACCGTCGCGGCGTTTGCCGCGAGCGTCGCGGCGCACGCAAGCGCGGCAACCGCCTTCATCAACGTCGATGCTTTGTAGAGTAGAGACCCACGCCTCGGCGTTGCTGCCGATGCGACTTCCCCCTCGTCAAACCGTACGTGCGGATTTCCCGCATACGGCTTTCCATTGAGTGCTTTTCTCGTTGTCATGGACTTCTCCTTTTTCGTTGTTGCCCTTGCGGGCGGTTAGTTTAAGATTGAGTGTGAAACTCTTGCTGTTGTACGCTTGCTGTCGTGCGCGAGAAAACAACAAGCGTACGACAACAAGATGCGTGCGGAGACGGGTGAGCCGCCAAGATGGCGGCTTTCCCTGTCAATGGGCACGAACCCCTATTTCCGCTTGAAAACATAATTAATATTTTACCCCCCCCCCTACGCCGTTTGTCAATTACAAAAATAAATTATTTTCTTTTGGTGTTTTCTTTCGGCGGCGGATGTGATATACTGCGCACGTTTCGGAGCTTGGAAGATGAAGATTGGAGGTAATTACATTCTCTCGCGCAGAAACATTGCGCGTATGATCGTGGCCCTTGGGACCGCGCTCATGCTG
>CACZDG010000129.1 GCA_902779865.1 uncultured bacterium | reverse complement strand
CGCCGCCGACGACGGCATCATGCCGCAGACCGAGGAGGCGATCAAGTTCGCCCGCCAGGCCGGCGTGCAGATCATGGTGGCCATCACGAAGTGCGACAAACCCACCGCCAATCCAGAGCGCGTGAAGCAGATGCTCCAGAAGCAGGGCCTCACCCCCGAAGAGTGGGGCGGCGACATCGTCTGCTGCGCCGTCTCCGGCATCACTGGCGAAGGCGTGGACCAGCTCCTTGAAATGATCCTCCTCCAGGCGGACGTCCTTGAACTCACCGCCAACCCCTCGCGCCGCGCGAACGGCTACGTGGTGGAGGCGGAACTCGAACAGGGATTCGGCCCCACGGCGATGCTGCTCGTCACGGGGGGTACGCTCAAGGTTGGCGACGCGATTCTCATCGGCGAGTACTTCGGCAAGGTGCGTTCTCTGATCGACGACCACGGCCGCCGCATCCGCGAGGCACCGCCGGCTACGCCGGTCAAGTGTACGGGCCTTTCGGGCGTGCCCGAGGCGGGCGCGGAGTTCCGCGTGATGCTTGACGAAAAGCGCGCGCGCACGCTTGCGGAGCAGGCGGCGCAGGCCCGCAAGGAACAGGAGCTTTCACAGACGAAGGCCGTCTCGTTCGACGACCTCATGAGCCAGATGGGCTCGGGCGACAAGCGCGAACTCAGCGTGGTGGTGAAGTCCGACACGCAAGGCTCCCTCGAGGCGATCGTAGAGGCGCTCAACAACATCAAGAGCGAGAAGGTGTCGCTCAAGGTGATCGCCTCCGGCACCGGCAACGTGTCGCTCACTGACGTGAAGTCCGCATCCGCCGGCAAGGCGATAATCGTCGGCTTCGACGTTGGGTGCGACTCCGGCGTTCAGCAGCAGGCCCGCCACGACGCCGTTCGCATCAACTCGTTCCGCATCATCTACGAGCTGATCGACCACGTGAAGAAATGCATGCTCGACCTTCTGCCGCCCGAATACCGTGAGCAGATCAAGGGACACGCCACCATCAAGGCCGTGTACGACATCGGCAAGGTCGGCAAGATCGCCGGTTCGCAGATGCTCGATGGCTCGCTCATCGCGTCGGCCCGCTACCGCGTGTTGCGCGGTAAGGACAAGGTTTGGGAAGGCAAGCTTCAGTCGCTTCGCCACTTCAAGGACGAGGTCAAGGAAGTCACTGGCCAGCAGGAGTGCGGCGTGTGCTTCGCCGGCTACGAGGCGTTCGCCGTGGGCGATACGATCGAGTGCTTCGTGATGGAAGAGCTGCCGAGGTCGCTGTAAGATGTCCGTTGATCGCCTAGAGCGCGTCAACTCGCTGTTGAAGCGCGTGATCGGCGAGGCCATGTTCCGCGTGATGCAGACGGACGACGTGAGCCCCGGCCTGATAACCGTCACCGGCGTCGCCTGCGGCAAGGATCTGCGCAACGCGACCGTGCGCGTGAGCGTGTTCGGCGACGAGGCGCTCCAGAAACGCGCCCTCGGGCATCTCGTACACCACGAGCGCGAGTTCGAGCGCATCGTCAACCGCGAGGTGCGCATGAAGTTCACGCCGCAGCTGCGGTTCGTCCTCGACCACTCGCTTGAAAAGGGCGATGAAACGCTCGCAATCATCAACCAGCTGGAGTCCAATGGCGAAGCTTGAGTCAATCGCGATGCTTGCGGAGCTGGACGGAGCGGTACTCGTTGACAAGCCCGCCAACATGGCCTCGCACGACGTGGTGAAGGTCGTGAAGCAGCACTTCAACCTCGTCAAGGCCGGACACGGCGGCACGCTTGAACCGAACGCCACGGGGCTCTTCGTGCTGCTCATCGGCGACGGTACGCGTCTCGCCTCCGACCTCATGGGACGCGACCGCGCCTTCACCGCCACGATCCGCCTCGGACGTGTCACGGACACGCAGGACCGCGAGGGACGCACTATTTCCGAATCCCCGTTTGACGGCGTGACGCGCGAGGCCCTTGACGCGGCGCTGCCGGAGTTCCGCGGCGACATCTTCCAGACGCCGCCCGCGTTCAGCACGATCAAGATGACTGACCATCCCGGTTACGACATCGTCGAGACGCCAGCCGACGAACGCACGGCGCGTCTCGTACACGTGTACCGTCTTGTCGTCACCGAATTCGCCCCGCCGCTCGTTACGTTCGACCTCCTTTGCACGAAAGGCGTGTGCGTACGCGCGCTCGCGAACGACATCGGCGCGGCGCTCGGTTGCGGCGCGTGCCTTGAATCGCTCCGCCGCGTGAAGTGCGGCCCGCTTGACGTGGCCAACGCAATCGGGTTCATGGACCTTATGAAGCTCGACGCCGTGGATTTCCGTGCGCGAGTGATAAAGCCCGCAGGGGTGTACGCGCAATGAACCTTGCCGTCGGATTTTTCGACGGAGTCCACTTGGGGCACCAGCGCATAATCGAGCGCGCGGATGCCGTCCTTACCTTCACGAACCATCCCGCCACGGTGTATGCGCCGGAACGTGCGCCGAGTCTGCTGATGACCACAGAAGAGCGGATTCGCGCACTTGCGGCGGACGGTGCGCGGAGAGTCGAGGCGCGGGAATTCACGTCCGCGCTCGCGGCGCAGCAGCCGTCCGATTTCGCCGATTCGCTTCGCCGTGACTTTCCGGGACTCGATACGGTGTTCTGCGGCGCGAACTGGACGTTTGGCGCGGGCGGTGTCGGCACGCCGGATTTCCTGCGCGGAATGGGTTTTCACGTGGAGGTGGTGCCGTTTGAATCCTGGCGTGGCGAACGCATTTCATCGACGCGCATCCGTGCTGCGCTGGGCGAAGGCGACGTTGCGGCGGCGTCGGCGATGTTGGGCCGTCCGTACGTGGCATCGGGACGCATCGTGCAAGGCAAGGGTGCGGGGCGTAAACTAGGCTTCCCTACGCTCAACGTCGCGCCAGCGCTCGGCGATTTGCCGCTCGCACGCGGAGTCTATGCGGTGGATACTCCGCTTGGTTGCGGCGTCGCAAATTGGGGCGTTGCACCTACGATGGGCGACCGCGCCTGGCCCGAACCCGTCCTAGAGGTACATCTGCTTTCAGCCCCGCCCGAACCGCCTCCCGCTGCATTGAGCGTTTCGTTCACGGCGTTCATCCGCCCTGAACGCGCCTTTGCCACCATTGAGGAACTGAAGACGCAAATCGCCAGCGACTGCGCCACTGCCAGGGCTCAACGGTAAGTGATATCGGAAGGTGTTGCTTCGGAAAGTGTCAGATAAAGCGTAGGATGGCGGGGGTCACGTCAATGAGCGATTTCACGTGTGTGCGGAAATCCTCTTCGCGTGGGCCAAATGCGATGAAGGGCACTTGATTGCGCGTGTGGCCGCGCTCGTTTATCTCCTCGATGTTGCCGTGGTCGGAGGTCATCAGCACCGTGATGCCTGCGGCGCGCGTGAAGCGCACGAGCGCGGAAAGGAATCTATCGTAGAGCCGTAGCACGGCACACGCGCGGGTGTAGTCCATCGAGTGCCCGGCAACGTCCGTCTGGAAGAACTCGTAGAGCGTGAAGTCGTTGAGGCGCGCGATGCTGAAGAGGTGCGCGGCGGCGTTCTCCGGCGTGATGACGGGGATGTCGGGGTAGCGGTCCTGTATGGTCTCGCGCGTCAGGTCCTGCATCACGGCGGCGTTGTCCATGAGGTCGTCGGTGGTGGACACCACTTCCGGCACGGTGAGCGCCATGACAGTTGTGACGCTCTTGAACCTTCTGGCGGCAAGTTCCTCGGCGGAATCTACGAGGTAGGCGTCCGCGAAACGCACGCGCTTCCCGAGCGCCTTGAGCCGCAGGAAGAGATTGTCCTCTTCGATCTTCTTGCGCAGGGACGGCCCTGGGAATCCCTCGCAGTGCCGACCCATGAACACCGGTGCGTTGACGCCGGTGAACATCGTGGCCTGTCCGGTGGCGGACTGCGGAAGCCCCGGCACGGAGAGACAGGCGTCGATGGGGACGGAGTGCTGCGCGATGAGGCGGCACAGCGTAGGACAAACCTCGGGATTTACCGGGTTGTCCGTTGCCGGGCCGCGCAGGCCCACGCCGTCGATGAAGAGGAAGATTACTTTCAAAGACCTGCCGCCTGCATTTCCTTCTTCAGTTCCGCGAGGGCCTTGGGGTCGTCCTTGGCCTTTTCAAGCGCGGTTGCGTAAAGTTTCTTCGCCTCGGCGAGGTACTTGGCCTCGTTCGCGGCGTCCTTGAGGTCGCGCGCGATTTCCGCGCAGCGCATGAAGTTCTTCGCGATCACCCACTCGCGGGAGTAGATGATGCCGGTGGTGGGGTCGCAGTCCTCGAACTCCTTCTGCTCGTCGGACTGCATGAACTCGATGAACACCATCAGCTGCTTGATGGCCTCTGCCTTCTTCCCTTCGTTGAGCGCCTTGTGGTAGCGCAGCTTCGCGGCGGTTCCCCTGCACCATCCGGGAGAGTGGCTGGGGAGTCCCTTTTCAAGCAGGTCGATCGCGCCGTCGTAGTTGCCGACGAGGAAGAACGCGTCGAGCCTGCGGTCGAGCATCGTCTGCTTGGCGTCGTCCGAGAGCTTCGGCAACAGCGTGGCGGTGAAGTCGAGGATGTTGCTGAGCATCTTGGTGTTCGAGCCGTTCGAGAAGCCGATTATTGCTTCCTCTGCGAGCTGTCCCACGAGATCCGGCGACACCGCCGTGGTGCGGCCGGGCTTGAACGAGACGAAGCTGTTTCCGTAGAGCGAGCAGAGGGTGCCAGTGTCCGCCAGCTTCTTCAGGTAGGGGATCACGTCGTTGGGACGTCCCGGACAGATGTCGCGGAAGGTCTTGATGGCCGACTTGCGCGCGAACTGACGGCACCGGCGTTCGACGGCGACTTGGCTGTTGGTGTCGGCGAGGCCGGCGATGAGCTTGTCCGCGTCCGCGAAGAGCATGTGGGCGGACTCCGCGTCGTCCTGCGCGCGCTTGACGGAACCGTCGAGGAACACGCTCAGCAAATTGCTGGGCACCTTCTCCGGATCTTCACTGACGAGCGTCTTAACCACGAGGCCGTTCAGCGCGCGCATGTTTTCGGTGGACACGGCGCTTTCCGCAATGCGGGGATATGTTGACGCGATGAGGCGGAGGATGAATTCGTCAGACGGCGGAGGGAAGTCGTCCTTGCTGAATTCCGCCATCTCCTTTTCGCCGAAGCGAGCGCAGAACGTACGCTTTTCGGCTATCCCCTGCAGGTAGGCGACGGCTGTTGCTGGATCCTCGCCGCAGAGTTTCTGGCTCGTCTGGTCGATCATCCGCTCCCCGAACGCCTGGAGGCGCTGGTTGATCACGGTCTGCGCGTCCTCCGCCGTAAGCTTCGCGCGGAGGCGTCCGGCGTCGGCGATGAGCTGGCGAACGGCGGCGGCATCGGTCTGCGCACGCTCGAACGACGGCGCGAGGAGAGTGTCGATCAGCGAGTCGCGCACGTCGGCGGGAAGTTCGCCTGAGAGGAAGGAGAGGATTTCCGCGTCAAGCGCGGCGGCGATCTTCGCGTCGCCTTTCTCGCCGGTCGCCATTCCGTGCAGCCAGCGTATGAACGAGCCGATTGATTCGGGCTTGAGCGTGGTGACTGATCCGGGCGGAAGTGCCTTCACGCCTTTCTCCCCGCAGACAACGCCGGTCTGCTTGCCGATCAGTTCGCGCACGAACGGAACCACCTGGTCCGGCTTTTCTGCGTAGAGCGATTCGCAAGACTGCGCGACGAGGCGTTCGCAGAACATCTGGAACCGCTGCATGAGGTCGGAGCCTGATGCGTCGTCGCCCAGCGCGGCGAAGAGGGCGTTGCCCTCGGCGAGCAGCGCCTCGGCGAAGGCGGGGTTGGCGAGAGCGTGCCTGGCAAGGAGGTCGAAGGATTCGCTCCACTTGTCAAGTGCCTCCTGCGCGTTCGCGCCCGGGCGCACGACGAACTGGTAGTAGGGATATTGGAACATCGGCCAGCAGAGCAGCACGGAAGATACGTTCTGCGTATTGAGCTTCGCTAGAAGTGCCTGCGCCTCCTCTGCCGTCAGCTGCTTGGGCTGCTGCGGCGCGGCGGGCTCTTCAGCATTGGGTGCGGCGGGCGCCTGGTCGGCGGACGGCGCGGGCGTTTCCTGTGCGAAGCAGAAACCCGCGAGGGCTGCTGCGGTTACGACTGGTACGAGGCGTGTTTTTTTCATCTTCTAAGTCTCCTTGTAAGCGGACACCACATATTATAAAACGAAATGTGATTTGACGCAAGAGGAAGAATGATGTATCATAATAGTTTTCCGGCGGCGGTGGGTTTTGACCGTGCGCCAGATAGGAGAACAGAAATGAAAGAAATTGGAGTAGGAATCCTTGGATTCGGCACCGTCGGCGCAGGCGTTGCCGAAGGGCTGTTGCGCAACCGCAAGCTGATGGCGGAGCGGCTTGGCGTGGATATCGTCCTCAAGAAAATCGCGGACCTCGACATCACCACGGACCGCGGCGTGCGCGTGGACCCCGACGTGCTCACGACGGACGCGCAGTCTGTCATCGCGTCGCCGGACGTCCGCATCGTCGTGGAGACGATTGGCGGCACGGGCATAGCAAAGACCTTTGTGCTCGCCGCGCTCAACGCAGGCAAGGCCGTCGTAACCGCCAACAAGAAACTCCTCGCGGAGTACGGCAGGGAAATCTTCGACGCTGCGCGCAAGAACGGAGTGGACATCTATTTCGGCGCGTCCGTCGGCGGCGGTATCCCGATCATCCGCAGCATCCGCGAAGGACTCGCCGGAAACGAGATACAGCAGATACACGGCATCCTCAACGGTACCTGCAACTACATCCTCACCCGCATGGAGCAGGAAGGCAAGCCGTTCGACGAAGTGCTGGCCGACGCCCAGAAGCTCGGCTACGCCGAGGCGAATCCGTCCCTCGACATCGACGGCTTCGACACCGCGCACAAGGCGTGCATCCTCTCCGCGCTCGCATACGGTTTCCAGCCATCGCTCGACCAGGTGCAGGTGGAGGGCATTCGCAACCTCTCTGGCCTGGACGTGAAGTACGCCGCCGATTTCGGCTGCCGCATTAAGCTGCTTGCCGTCGTCGCCAAACACGATACGGACATCGAGGTGGGCGTACACCCCACGCTCGTGCCGTTCTCACACATGCTTGCGAGCGTGAACGGCGTGTTCAACGCCGCCATGGTGCGTGGCGACATGGTGGGGGACACGATGTTCTATGGACGCGGCGCGGGACGTTTGCCCACCGCATCCACGGTCGTTGGCGACATTGGCGACATCGCCCGCAACATGGCGCATGACGAAGTGCGCTACGCTCGCGCTGTGCCGGAATACGGAGAGGACAAGACGAAGCTCCGCGCTGCGGGCGACATCGTGAGCCGCTTCTACCTCCGCTTCATGGTGGCTGACCGCGCCGGCAGTTTTGGTATGATATCCACCACGCTCGGACGCCACGGCGTGTCGATTTCCGCCGCGATGCAGAAGGGCGAGGACGGCGCCGAGACGGGCTACGTGCCCGTAGTTGTGCTCACGCACCCCGCGCCCGCCAAGGCGCTGGACGCGGCGTTCGAGGAAATCATGAAGGCTGATATCGTGAGCGAAGCCCCGATCAAGCTCCGCATGCTGTAGCAAGCGGAACGGAGGCAATGCGGCGGGCGATGTCGTCCACCTCTTCAATTGAGAGGAAGCCGATGTTGATCACGTCCGCCGCGCCCGAATTGAGGGCGTAGGCTATTGAGGCGTCTATCTTCGCGGGTTCCTTTGAGAAGGTGCCTTCCCCGAGGATCTTCATGCCGATTATGCCCTGCCCCTGCGCGCGCATCTTCTTTAGCACCGGCAGCACCTTTTCGGGGTGCATGGACATCTTCCTGCCGAACGGGTTGATTCGTACGTGCGCCACGTCCAGCCACGGCGTCTTCGCCGCAGTCTCCAGCGCGGCGAAGGAGTGGAACGAACAGCCGTGCGCACGGATTTTGCCCGCGCGTTTCGCGGCGTCGAGGTCGGCCATGTGCTTGGAGAGCTTCTGCGGCCACTCCGCATCGGTTAGGCAGTGGAGCTGCACGATGTCGATGTAGTCGGTGCCGAGTTCCTTAAGATAGCGCTCAATGGCCGTGGCAACGTCCGTGAGGTCATCCTTCGGTACGCCGCCATTCCATGCGAACTTCGTGCAGATGGCGTAGCTATCGCGGGGGACGCCCTTGAGGGCGTTGCGCACGAAAGAGTGGGTGCCGTAGGCGTCGGCGGCGTCGAAGAACCTCACGCCCCGGTCGTACGCGGCGCGTATCAACTTTGCCGCGCCGTCTGGGCCAAGCTTGCGCAACAGGGCGGACGTCCTGTTCCATGCGCTAACGCCTGTGCCAAAGCAAAGGCGGGTGGTGGTTATGCCCGTCTTGCCAAGCGTGACCTTTTCAAATGCAGAATGCGCGGAGGCACTTTGCCCCGCGCCCACCAGCATACATGCCGTGCCGGTTGCGACAAAAGATCTTCTGGTAGTCGTCAAAATCAAGCTTCCGGCTTGGTCTTCTTCAAACCAAGCCCGCGGCTGCCTTCTTTCCACTCGCCACGCTTCTGAAGCAGGTTGACTCTCTCAAACCGCTTCAGGACGTTACGCTTGGACGTAATCTTGCCCGAACCTCTAAGACTGCGATGCTGACTCATTCTTCTTTTCTCCTGTTGGAAATCGGCGAATAGTTTACCAAAAAGCGGTGCCGTTCGCAAGGGAATAAACGCCCACCCCGCAAAAAAACGCTTTTGCACGACATCCCATCTTTTCGTCGCTTTCATTTCCATCGAGGCAGATGTAAGTATAGTGGTGCGCGATCACCGAGCGCGCCGCAAGGTGGGGCGAGGTGTCACAACGAGCCGCACAACTTGTTGTTGTACGCTTGTTGTTTCCCCCGCCCCACCCACGGGCCGCCCGGTGGTCGGCCCCTACCGGTTCGCATTGGTAGGGCGCG
>CACZDG010000128.1 GCA_902779865.1 uncultured bacterium | reverse complement strand
CGCCGAGCGGGACGTTCGCGACCTGCTCGAGCATCGCCTTCATCTCCTCGGGGAGCCCGGCGTTGTCGCGGACGAGCTTGGCGTGGTAGGCGTCGAGCTTGGTCTTGGTGTCGATCGGCTCCTCGTTGTTCGTGAGCACGTGCTCGGCGATCTCGACGAGGACGCCCGTGTTGTAGTTGCCCTTGCAGAGGTTGAACGCGCCATCCACCTTGTTCTCGAGGACGAGGCAGGCGAACTGGCGCGTGACGCTCGTGCGGTCGCTCGCGAGGATCCCCGACTCCAGGTCGTGGCTGTAGACTTCGTTGAGGAGGTTCTTCACCGTCGGCGCGCCGAGCGTCTGCATGTCGAAGACCGTGCGGCCGACGAGCCGCGAGAAGAACATCTCCGCGTTCTCGCCGAGCGCCACCTTCGTCTGCAGGTCGCCTGTGCCGAGAAGCGCGGAGAGCATGCCGTCCGCGCCCTTCACCAGCTTCGCCTCCAGCCCGAAGAGGTGGAACGTCTCGGACTCCTGCGCGTTCGACGTGTGCATCTTGTACGCCACCTTGAAGAGCGTCGCGAAGTTGTTCTGGAGTGCGACAGTGGCGAGGTTCTTCTCGTTGATAGCGTTCTCACCCTTGCAGCGGCGGTGCTGCGCCGCAAGGAGGTCGAAAAGCTTGCGCTTCGTGGAGAGGAGCGAGAGGGAGTCCGTCAGCGCCCTCGGGACGTCCCCTTCGCTTTTCGCAAGCTCGATGGCGGCGCGGTTCACGCTAATGCGCGTCTCCTTGTCGGCGCCCGACATCGCAGCAGTCTTCTTCGCCGCCGCGAAGCCCTTGGGGCTCACGGCCGCCAGCGACTCCGCCGTCCTGCCCACGCCGCCCGACGCGTATCTGTCGAGCAACACGCGCACATACTGGCGCGTCAGGGGCCTGATGCGGGCCGCCATCATGTCCCTCATCTCGCGCTTATCGGTGGTAAGCTTCACCTCGGTGGGGATGCCGAGCTTTGCGCGCACCTCGTTGACGCTCGCCTCGTCGACGCCGCCGCCCCTCAGGGCTTGGATGAACGCCTCCTTCACCTCGAGGATGCGCTCGGACGAAAGCACCACGTTGTTCTCGCCCGTCTTGTGGACGTGGTGGTTCACCTTCCTCAGCGCGTTCTGCACGTTGCCGTTGTCGTCCGTCTTGAAATCCACGAGACCGGCGTTGTAGTCGCCGGTCGCGATCTTGTTAAACTGCGCAAGGCTTATTGTTGGTGCTGCTATTTTATTTTCTCCTTCTTTGGCGTCCGTTAATTATAGCAAACTTCTGCTATGTTTACACGACAGTCGGCGAAAAGTTACAAGTCCTGGAAACGGAATCGGCGAATTTCACTTGAGGTCCGTCCAGTCCAGCGCCCAGTAGCGCCTGTCGGTTGCGTAGGGGTCGATGTGCTGCCGGGCGGGATCAACGTCCTTCGGCAAGATGCCGTAGCGCTTCATTTCGCGGATGTATTCCGGATTGGGACAGAACTTCGGCATGTCGAAGCGCGGGTCGGCGTCGAGCAACGACTTCGCGTCCTCCACCACGGCAAGCAGCTTCGCGTAGCCGGGATCTTCCTTCGTGGCAAACACAGCCTTCCCCTGCGCATTCGTGCAGAGGCCAAGGCCGCCAGCCTCCTTCGCAAGCGGCGCCATGAGAAACATCGACTTCTCCGGACGCGTCAGATTGAAGATGAGTTCCCGCGAGTACCGAGCCGCCCTGCCGTTGCGCGGGTCGTTCTTTCCATGGAAACGTATGGGCGTGCCGTCGTTCACCGTGTGCGGCGTCGTGTGGCATGCCGCGCAGCGGTTCTTGACCGTCTGGTGCGCAGGCACATTGGGCGGTCTGCCCCAGGTGGAGTTGTACGGATGGCGCGACTTGTGGCCGCCGACGAAACCGCAGCCGAGCGCCGCGTAGGTGCCCGCGTACGGGGCCGAGGCGTCGAGCCACTGCATGATCATCCTGCGGTCGAGCTCGCTCACCTTCACGCCGTGGTGGGAGCCGTCGATCTTGCGCATGAGCGGACTTCCCCCGCTGCCACGCGCATACGGCGGCCAGTCGCTGTCCGTCAGGTTCCTGCCGTCGAACACCTGCCCCCACAGAATCAGCCCGAGATACCCCATGGAATACATCGGTCCGCGGTCGCCGCAGAGGTCGAGTCCGCCCTTGCGCACGTCTGGATTGTGGCACTTCACGCACGCGCGGTCGAGGATCGGCTGCACGTCGCGCGGGAAGTCGGCCACGTCGAAGAGACGCCCCTCCGGGTCGATCGCGCTCGGCTTGCGCGAAAGCGCCATCGAGACGGGCTTCACGCGGCGCACGGTGTTCACCGTCTTGCGTTCGTGGCAGCCCACGCACCCTTGCCGTTCGCCCGGCATCACCTGCGTGAAGCTCTGCATGCGCTTCACCGCCCGCCCGTCGGCGTCAACGGCCACGAAAAAGAGCGCCTTCAGGGCAGGCGCCGTGAAGTAGGCGCTGCCGTCCGCCTCCACCGGCACCCAGCCAAGCAGACGCGGAAGCGAGAACGACCCGCGGAACGTGAGCGGCTCCATGCCGCCCGAGAAGTTCACGGGCTTGGGGAGCAGCTCGAACACCATGAGCCGCTTGATCTCACCTGGCTTGACGCCCTTCATGCTGCGGCTCTCCAGCACGTTCTCGAGGTAGAACTCGCCTGTCTTGGACGAAAGGTCGGTCCGGTCGGCAAGCACCCGCTCGCGCGCGTGCGGCAACACCGGACGCGGCTCGTAGAGCATCACGCCGGGAGTGGCGCCGCCAAACTCCGCCGGCAGACGGAACAGCACTTCCTTGCGCCCGGCGCGGTCGCACAGCAACACGCTCTTTCCGTCCGAGAACATGAACAAGTCGCGCCCGAACGCCCACGGGTCGTAGAACGAGCCCTTCAGCACGGTCTTCACGTTGGACCGGTCGTCCGGGCTGCCCTTCACGGAAAGCACGCTCAGATTGCCGCCGTGGTCGCGGCGGCCGTGTCCGGGCGAATCGATGAGTACCACCTCCGTGGTACCGGGAATAGGCTTCGCGTCGATGTACACGCTGCCGGGGTAGGTGTTGCCCTGATAGACCTGGTGCTGCGTCCCGTCGGGGTTCATCGTCCACAGGTGGTGGAAGGATATCTGGCGGCGGTCCACGTATTCCCAGCGCATGTAGAGGATGCGGCCGTCGGGCAGGACCCACGGCGTGTTGTCATGTTCGGTATTTGCGGACAGCATCCGAATGCCGGAGCCGTCGGGCTTCATCCGGTAGATCGTGGCCACCTGCGTCATCCAGCAGTTCACCCAGCGACGGCAGCGCGTGGACACGAACACGATGTCGCCGTCCGGCAGCCACGCGGGCTCGAAGTCGTCGTACTCGCCGAACGTCAGCTGGCGGAGATTAGAACCGTCGGCGTTGATCGTGTAGAGGTGGTAGGCGCCCGTGCCGCCGGGACGGTACGAGAAGAGGATCGTCCGTCCGTCGTAGTGGACGCACGGGTCACGCACGCCGCCTGCCTTGTCCACGAGCAATGTACGGAACTTCCCGGTCTTCAGGTTGTACGCGAGCAGCCGTCCTTCCTTGCTGTAGACAGGGGCGTTGGTGGACTTGCAGTAGTACGAGATGTTTGCGTACCAGTGCGGATCCACGCCGGCCGAGCGCGTGGCGAACACCACTTCGTCTAAGGCACCGTACGCGCCGGAAAGGAGCTTGCCGCGCAATGTCGTCTCCGGCCCCTGGACCGGACGAATTGACCTTTTTCCAGGAGGGACCGATCCTGCAAGACCCGTCCACGCGAACGCCGCCGCAAACCCGGCAACAGCAATCTGTATTTTCACTCTCATCTTATATTTTTTCCATCAGAACGGGTTGACCACCGCCATGCCGCGATAGGTCTGGTCGGGATTGAGGTCCTCACTGACGATCTCCGTACAGCCAAGCTTCTCGGCGGTGGACACGATCAACGCATCGAAGAACTGAATCCCGTATTCTTCCTTCACGTCTATCGCATACCGCACAAGGTCGATCGTCACGTCCGTCTTGAGGAGGTCGCGGAAGTAGTCGAGATAGCCATCTATCGTCTCCTGAGTTTGCTGCAGCTTGCCTATCATGACATTCGCAAACTCGCCCAGTACCTGAGTGGAGATGCAGCCGTCATGGTTGACGGTAATCGCACGGGCAATTAGTTCACGCGCAATATCGCCTTTACGGGGATCCTGATCCGTCGCCGAATACAGGAGAATGTTCGTATCGAAGAACCTCATCCGAACGCCTCCAAATTGCGCTCTCCGTCGCGCTGCCGGTTGAAGCGCCACCCCTTCGGCGCGTGCGCAAGATTTGCCCGCGCGAACGCCAGAAACCGGTCGGCACGCGCCGACCGCTGCTGTTCAATCTCCGCCGCCTTTGCCGCGAGGCAGTCGCGGACATACTGGTTCAGGCTGGTGCCGTTTGCCTCGGCCCATTCCCTGACTTCCTGCACGATTGCAGGGGGTATCGACAACGTGATGCTCATCTTCGCCTCCTACACGGCCTTTGCCGCCTTAAGTTCGCACGTATTCTACTAAACCCGTGCGGACGTGTCAATGCCCGTGTAAGACTTTGCCTCTTACTTGATTGTCGCGTCTCAGCCTTGTTCCCCTGAACGTCGCAGCGGATACTGTGCGGCGAATCGGCATGTCAGCGCAGAAAGCCCCTCGTGACGGCCTCGCGCAAGGCCGAGATGCGGTCCCCGACGTCGAACTTGACGAAGATGTTCTTCAGATGTAGCTTCACGGTGTCGCGCGTGATGCCCATGCGCTGGGCGATCGTCTCGTTCGTGAGCCCGGCGCGCAGATATTCCAGCACCTCCACTTCGCGCGGCGTGAGGTCGGGCGTCATCTGTCGCTTGCGGAACAGCTCCATCACGGCCTCCGGCACGTACTTCCCGCCGTTCATGACGCGGTCGATCGCAACGGGGATCTCGTTCGCGTCGCGGTCCTTGAGCAGGTATCCCTTCGCGCCGAGGGTGAGGGCCTGGTACACGTCGTTGTCGGCGTCGCTCGTCGTGAGCATGATCACCTTCTGCGCCGGGCGCACGCGGAGGATGTCCTCCAGGACGGTGAGTCCGTCGCGGTCCGGCATCCGGATGTCGAGCAGAACCACGTCCGGCTCCACCTTCGCCACGAACTCCGCCGCGCCTTCGCCCTTGGGCCAGTCGCCCGCGAAGGCGAGATCCCGTTTGTGGACGTCAAGCATGTACTTGAGCCCCATCCGCACAACGGCATGATCGTCGATTATCGCCACCTTAACCATTCTGGACCTCCGATTCCAGCTGCACGTAAGACCACTTTTCCTTCGCACCCCACGAGAGCGAAAGCCTGTTCCTCAACGCACGCTCGCGCATGCCGCTGCTATCGTACAATGATCATCGTGCCGCCGGAAAGATACAATCCGTCGGCCCGTGCGGAGAAGCGTCGGCTGCGCTCCCCTTCCGCGTTGACGAACCGGGTCGAGGCAATGCCGCTCGGCTTGGACGACCACGAGATCAGGCAGGTGTTCCGCGTCACGTTGCGCTCGCCCAGCTTGACGTGGATCGTACCGGCGGCGAACTTGAGCGTGTTGTCGCCCTTCGTGAACGACGAAACGAGCGGCAATGCGTCCGTGCGCGACGAGAGGTCGATGGTCGAGCCGTCCTGCATCGTGCAGCCGTAGAAGTAGTTGTGGCCCGCCGCCGGCTTGAACGTGCCATGCACGTTGAACGCCGCCGTGCCGTCGTTGTTGTTCGCGCCGTACACCTGCTCGTAGTCGCGCACCGATATCGGGCCGAGTATCTTCATCGCGCTTCCCACGCGGAAGTCCGCGTTCGTCGCAGTCACCGTCTTTCCGCTCTTCGTCTGCAGCCATCCGCCGGACGTGATGTTCACCATTCCGTTCTTCACCGTCGTGTTGAAGAGGTAGAATATCCTTCCGTTCGTCCCGATCGGCACGGTGAGCGTGTGCCCGCCGAGGTCGAGCTCCGTGCTGGTGAAGCTTCCTCCGGGCACCAGTCCGCAATTTGTGGTCGGCTCAAAAGTGGAATCCTTGGTGAGTTCAATCAGATGTATCTGCCCGTTGCCTTCGGACACGTCTTCGTAGCTGCCGAGCAGTCTGCCGCCGTCCAGCACGAACTTGTACACCGCATCCGCCTGCGCATACATGCCGTTCATCTTGAACGTCGTGCCCGTGCGCACGAGGAACGAGTTGCCCTTCGCGCCGAACAGGTAGTTTCTGCTGTCGCGGAGGGCGTACGCAACCTCCAGCACGCCGTTGGTGACCTCGTTTACGCCAACATACGTCTGACGCGCCTTCGCCGCCACGAACGTACCCGCGCCGTCCTTCACGAAGTTCATCTTGCCGCCGAGGACGACCGTCGCGTTCGTGATGGTCAGGCCGTTCGCGACGTCCATGCGCAGTTCGGCGGTGGCGTTCGCGTCCGAGTTCGTCACGCTCGCGAGCGGATAGCCCTGAGCGGCAAGCCCCGCGATCTTCACCGCGTGTCCGTTCAGGTCGAATTCTACGCCGTCGGCGAACGTGACGCGCCCGAGCGCGCGGAGGTCGCAGTCCGCATTGAACGTGACGGACGTCGTGCTGACTTCCGGTATCACGTTCGCGACCGGCTCGCCGTTGAAGTTCCGGCAGGACCAGTTGGTGGGATTCTCGACATTCGTGTTTTGCGCAGCGGTCCACACCGCCACCACCGCGACATCCGGGGAGTTGACGTGGATCGCATTCTCCGTGACGGTGAGGACGTGTCCGCGTTCCTCCCAGCCGACGAGCGAAACATAGTCGTACAGCGAGCCTCCGGCGGGAAGCGACAGGCCGCTGAACGTGATCGACGCATGCTCCCGCTCCGCAAGGGCGGAGACATCAATGACGATCTTTCCGTTCTCCTGGATCGACAGTCCGCCAGAAACAAGCGTCGTTCCCGCCGCGAGCGTCAGCGTGGCGCCGTAGCCGACGGAAATTGAATCAACCGCCGCCGGCGCGGCCGTGAGCGTCACCGTGCCGGGACCGTACACGCCCAGCTTGCCCGCGACAGGTGCAGACACCGTGACCGCCGCCCCTTCGCTCGCGAAGATGCCGTCGTCGCTCCCTCTGCGGGCACCGCCGCATCCACGTCGAACACGCGGTACTTCCCCGCGCCCCACTCGGCGTCGCCCGCGCCCGCCCAGCCGCACGAACGCGTCCACTTCGCCTCAATGCGTTCGCGAATCATGCCGCGCGTGAGGCCGGAGACGGGCGTCGTCAAGATGAGCAGTTCGGAAATCGCGCGTCCGCCGTTTCTATCGTTGCTGTTGCGGTCAGCGGAGATGGACGACGCCGTGAGGTTTTGGTACGAGGTGACGTCGTACACATGTGCGCCACGCAGTGGACGTTCGCTTGTCATCGACGCCACGACGCTGCCGTCGCAGTACAGCGGCCCTGTGTACCAGCCGGCGTTTGCGGATGCACTCGAAGCGTAGCACCCGACCAGATTACTCTGGTAGCCGCGATGGAAATGGTACGCACTCGCGCTCGTGATCACGTTGTTCTTGCCGTCGCCCAGGAAGAACGAATCCTTGTCGCGCACGATGTCCATTACCCAGAACACCGTCCGGACGTTTGATATCCGCGAGAAGTGCCTTGGGCGAAGGAGCTGCGTCCACGCTGTTCACCCTTTCCTTGATTCTGATGTCGATGCCGAGCAGAGAGGGCTTCAGGGGTGCTTCGTTTGGCTCGATCCTACGAATCCCGAACACCTTCGAGGCGACATCTTCGCCAATCCAGTCGGTGAAGAGCTCGTATGGCGTCTTGTCCTTGAAAATCCGGCGGGGATAGCAGTTGATGTGGGACATGAGCAGCTCCACGTCCGACTGTGTCAGGTCGTCGAAAGACGCGGCCTCGGTGTAGTGCGTCGCCTTTGGCAGGACATGTATCACGAACTCGTGGTTGCGTTCGACGAACGCCTTCTGCCAGGCGCTGTACGGATCGCAGTAGAACATTTCGACAAGTCTAGAGTCCAGATCGCCGCTGACGGCCCCCGCCGGGCATTCAAGTGCGAGAGGGTCCGTGAATTCGCCCCAGAGGTCTCCAAGGAGGATTTCAAAGAGCTCCATGTACGTTCCGAATATCCTGCCGTTGTCGCCGCCGTAAAGTTCGGCAAGGCGGGCAAGTATCGTGGCGAAGGCCTCCTTTACGCATGCCGCCGACTTGGCTTCGAGCAGGAATCCAGCCATGAACCTGAACTTGGTGAAGCACAGCGTGAGGATGGACTTGCCACCCCTGCGTCCCTCGGCGGGTCGACCTCGGTTATCATTGCGCCGGGCTTTTCCGCGATGCGCTCTAGGAACAGGTCGTGGGTTCTGCCGGAGCGACATGACTTGTCCACCCTCGCCTCGACAGGCTTGTCGCCTTTGCGCGGTTTTATGGAACAGGCCCGCGGCAGGTCGCCTCGCTTTGTCATGAGGATGCCGCTGTTGATGTAGGTGTACAGGCTTCTCTCGCAGATGGTGAAGAGGTCGCGGTTGTTGGCCATGATTGCGTGGGGGGACTGGCCCTTGCCGATCAGTTACCTAAGTATCCTGTCGAATCTTGCGATCTCCTCCTCGGAGAGGTTCGCGCCCCTGCACGGCTCGGAGAGTTTCGATTCGTAGTCCTTCTGGGCTTCGTCGGCCCTGTAGAGGCGCTTGGTCAGCACGCACTTGTTCGAAAGGCGCAGCGCGGGGCCTGTCGCTGTCATCTTGGCGCGGGCGATGACCTCGCGCGTGATGGTTCATACGTTTCTGCCGATGGCCTTGCCAATCGCATACTGTGAAGAGGCGACTGTATTTGAAGACACTCCATGGCGCTTATCCTGGGCTTGACGCTGCCCGGTTTTCGTCGTTACGCTACTATCGCGGCGACCTTACCTTGCAAGAGTAAATGCTACTACTCTTAGCATCGACTATTGCAATCTACAAAATCCAAGGGTGCAAAGACTTTTTTCTGCAAGGTCATGCCGATTTCGTGCAGATTACCTGCTTGAGATTGCGCAACCGCCAGTTGAAGAACTCGTCTAGGCG
>CACZDG010000127.1 GCA_902779865.1 uncultured bacterium | reverse complement strand
GCTCGCCGCCGAGGCGCGCCGTCAGATCGACGAGAAGAACTACGCCGCGTCGCTCGTCGCGGAGGGCGTCACCGACATCATGAAGTTCGGCATCGCGTTTTTCGCCAAGCGCGCCGCCATCGCGAAATAACGAGTGTAAAGTGTAAGATTGGAACTGGTGAAGTGAAAGGATGAAAACGATGAAGATTGTAAAAACTTGCTGTTGTACGCTTGCTGTCACGCTCTGCGTGGCGGCGTTGGCCGAAAACGTGACGCCGAATGGTAATAACGGCGGACGCACGTGGATCGACATCGGCGGTAAGGACGTGGAAGGGCGCGGCTGGAGCGACACGGAACTGCCGTTCGATCGCATCCCGAAGCGCTTTGCAAAGGATTTGCCGCGCGTGTGGGGAAACGGCATTTCGTCAACCGGCGAGTTCTTTGAGTTCGAAAGCGATACGACATCGGTCTCGGTGCGGACGGCATTCGCGAAACATGGTTTCGGCGAGAACAACTTCAACAGCTCCGCCTTCGTAGGAACCGATTTGTACGTGTTCGACGCAGAGCGCGGGGATTGGCGCTGGGCCGCTGCGGCGGGACATGGTGTCCGCTGGGGAAAGAACGTGGAATACAGTCTTGTGGACAAGCTTCCGCGCCAGGTCCGGCGTTTCCGCCTCTACCTGCCGCTGAGGAACCGGCTCGCGTCCCTCCGCCTGGGCGTTGACGCCGCGTCCAGGACGCGGCTCATCCCGCCGCGCAAGGAGAAACCCGTGGTCTATTACGGCACGAGCATCATCCACGGCGCGTACAACATACGGCCAGGACTCGCGCTCACGTCGCGCCTTGAGCGCAAGTTGAAGAGACCTGTCGTGAACCTCGGTTTTTCCGGCGGGGCGCGTCTGGATCCCGCTGCGGCGACGATGCTGGCGGAACTTGACGCGGCGGTGTACGTGTGCGATCCGTACCACAACCTGTCGCCCGACCTGATTAGGCGCAACTTCGAGGCGTTCTTTGACGAGCTGTGTTCCAAACATCCCACTACGCCAGTGCTGCTGGTGGGGGCGCCTCCGGTGCTGAACGGATGGCTTAGGCCCGACGTTTCGCGCAACGACGAGGAGAAGACGCGGCTTTTTGCCGAGCTTTCGAAGAAAGTCGCCGCTCGCCATGCCAATTTCCGCTATCTGCCCGGACAGGACCTGTATGGGAGCGACGAGGTGTCCATGGATGGCGTGCATCCGAATGACGAAGCCTTCGCGCACATGGCCTCTACCCTTGCACCGGTCATTTCCGGGCTGATCAAGTGACAATAAAATCTAGAATCGAACTGTTGAATTGACAAAGGGGAAAATGGTTGATACAATAGTGGATGTTAACCAACATTAGGAGATTGACATGAAGGCTAAAAAGGCTCTTTATAATAGCGCAACTGCGTTCTGCGTTGCGGTGTGTGCGTGTGTATTTACTTGCGGTGTCGCACTGGCCGACGCACCGGCCACGGCTACGTGGACGGGCGGGGGCGACAGGAGCGTCCTGACGGATCCCGCCAACTGGCAGTGCAGGGATTCCTCCGGCAACGTGATGGAGGGCGCGATTCCTGACGCCTCCGCCACCACCGTGAGCGTGACGGGCGCAACGACCTTCAACTTTCCCGCCGGGCAGACCGCGATATGGAAGTCGCTTACAGTGAGCGGCACGGTGACGCTCGCGGCGGACTGCGACTGGCGCGGCGCAGGCTCTCTCTTCGGCGGTTTCGTGGCCGCCAACACGACTCTCAACATGAAGGGCCACAGCCTCTACGTCAAGATGCCCAACAGCGGTTCGAACAGGCGCATCAACGTGACCGACGACTCTCCGGCCGGAGAGGGCGGTGAGTTCCACATGGAAGTTGACGAGGGGGCGACGTATGCAAACCAGGGCGGATGGAACAGCGACAACGTGATTTGGTTCTCCGGCTCCGTGGAGGTGGTGAAGGACGGCAAGGGCACGTATGTGCCGCAATACGCCAGCAACAAAAAAGGTTTGTGGTACTACCAGCACACCGGCGGCACGACGATACGCGGGGGGCTTGTGTATCTGGCGAACGACGGCGAAAACACGAGCGCGGGTGGCGAAGTATTTTACGCGCAGTCAACCCGTCCGGTCTTCGGCGCATACGGCTCTGCCATAACGATCGAGGCGGGCGGCACCTTCGACTACAAGGGCATCTACGACCTTCACCTGTACAAGATGTACATGAACGGGGGCACGTTCACGAACACGCGCATGCCGAAGTATCCAGAATGGGGTTCCAACGGCGCAATCGACTTCGGCGCAGATTCCTTCATCAACGTGGCGCGCACTGCGCACATCGCCGGCCCGTTCATCCTGAATGGCCACACGCTCTACGCCACGATAGCGGCGAACCAGACATGGCACTGCCGTAGCGGGTCTGCTTCCAACGGCACTGTCAAGCTCGAAGGCGATGGTGTGTTTCAGGTCTCCTGTGAAGCGATTGCGGCCACGAACAACGCGACGTACGACATCGCATGTGCTATCAACGTGACGCAGCCGATGTCCGTCTCGAACTACGTGGCGCGCTACACGGGCACCGCCAACACGGGCACGGCCGATTTCAAGGTTTTCGGCACCTTCACTCCTGTTGCCGACGGCTTCTACCCCGTCACGATGCAGAACGGGTCCGTCATCGACCTCTCCGGCAAGACGGGAACGTGGTCCTCGACCGGCGCCACAGGCGCAATCAAGTTTGGTTCGGGTGCCGTGGTGACGCTCGACGTCGGCGCGCGCAGCCTCGCGCACGGCGAGCGCGTCCTTGCCTGGAGCGAGGTGCCCGAGAACGTGGCTTTCCGCATCACGGGAACCTCCATCGCCGATACCGAGTCGGCGCGTCTGGAGGCGGACGGCGTCTATTACGACGTGCCGGACGCGGACGTCGTGGCGACTGCGCACTGGGTCGGCGCTGGTGCGCGCAGTAACTTTGACGATCCCGCGAACTGGGTGTGTACGAACATGGTGGGGCAACTGGTGGAAGGCGCGGTTCCCGGAGACCGCAGCGGCGTTTTCTTCGGCGTGTTCAACTTCGACCTGACGAATGCCGCGACTATTGCGAAGCTCTCGACGTACCAGAGCGCGGCGCTTGAGCCGCCGATGACGCTCACGACTGACTGCGACTGGAGCGGCCTCAGCGTGAACGACAACCTGTTCGCCGGGAAAACGATCAGCCTCGGCGGAAACACGCTCAGGCTGACCGCCCCGGAGGGAGTCTCGCAGCATGCGTTCACCGTCACGGACGCAACGACGCCTGGCGGAAGCTTCATCCTCGACGTGCCGCAGGGCGCCACGTTCGAGAACACGCTCATCACCATAGGCGGCACAGTTGCGTTCGTGAAGGCCGGCGCGGGCACTTTCGTGCCGCATCGCTACGGCCAGCCGTACACTGGCGGCAACACCGTGGCGGCAGGCACGCTGCGGTTCTACAACGACGCCGTCGCGGACAGCTCGACGTTCTCGCCCATCAAGGCGGGATACGGCAACCCCATCGGCGTACACGGGAAAGCCGTGTACGTCGAGGCCGGCGCGTTCTATGACATCAACGGCCTGTACGACATCAACTGCTATCCCATCGTCCTTCGCGGCGGCACGATCGCGAACTCGAAGACGCAGACGAAGTACATCTGGGGAAGCATCGGCAATGTGACGCTTGAGGCGGACTCGTCCATCGACGTGTCGAATTCGACTGGTGTGTTCTCGGGCGGCACCGCGATCTTCGACCTCAACGGGCATACGCTGACCGCGCAGTTCCCAGAGATGGCCGTGGCGCCCCATCTCTTCATGTACGGCGTAGCCATCTCAAACGGCACGTTCGCCGTGGCCGGAAACGGGTTTCTGGACTTCCACTCCGCCGCAACCGTGGCGAGGACGGCCACGCTGGACTGCGACGCCCTGACGATCTTCAACCAATCCATCACAGTGTCGAACTACGTCGCGCGCTATGCGGGCACCGTCGTGAGCGGCGGCGGCACGGGGGCCATCCACGTGCTGGGCTCGTTCAAGCCTCTCACAGACCGCTTCTACCGCACGGTGCTGCACGACGGCGCCACGATTGACCTTTCGGCGCTTTCCGATACGATGAAGACGAGCACGCCGATCGGCGCATTGTCGTACGATGCGGCCGCAAGCAACATCACGATCAACGTCGGCGCACGTGCGCTTCAGGCGAACGAGCATCTGATCGCGTGGGACGCGGTGCCGGAGGGGGTGGTGTTCACTCTTGTGGGCGACAACGTCGACGGCAGCAAGATCTGCGTGATAGAGAACGGCGTGTTCTACGACGTCGCCGAGGATTCGCCGCTCGTCACGAGCGCGTCGTGGACTGGGCAGGCCGGCGACGGCGACATCGCAAACCCCGGCAACTGGTCGTGCTTCAACGCCCACGGCAACAGCGTGCCCAATGGCGTTCCGGGCGCATCCGCTAAGGTGGTGGTGAGTGGAACATTCGGCGCGGGCATTCCCACTGCATCCGCCATGCCGTGGCAGGGCGTGACGTTCGGCAGCCTGTCGCTCATGGCCGACATGGACATGCGCGGCATGACGAACTTCTTTGCCTTCGTGCAGTCCGGATCCACGATCGACCTGCGCGGCCACAGGCTCTACGTGAATACGCCGAACGGCAACCCGCCGGTCGCGCTCACCGTGACGGACTCCACCACCGACTCTTCAAAGCCCGGCGAACTGCACATTGCCGTTCCGGCGGGCGCCACGTTCACGAACGACCGCGTGACGCTCTCGGGCAACCTGAAGCTGGTCAAGGAAGGCGCCGGCACGTTCACCCCGCAGGTTTACAGGCTCGCATACACCGGCGGCAACGTGGTTGCCGAAGGCACGCTCAGGCTGTACAACGGTTCGACCAAGGACAACGCCACATACGCGTTCGGGCAGAACAACTATCCCAATCCGCTTGGCGCGTACGGCGCTGTGCTGACGGTGGAGGAGGGATGCGAGTTCGACATAAACGGCGTGTACGACACGAACCTGCAGCACTTCCGGCTAAACGGCGGCGCGATCGTCAACAGCAGAGGCCAGGGGCAGTCTCTCTGGGGCGGCTTCGGACACGTGACCCTTGCGGCGGATTCCACGGTGACCGTGGGCAACAACATCGTGTGGACTGGGCCGATAGATTTCGGCGGGAACACGCTCGCATGCTCGATCGCGTCGGGAAAGACGTTCTTCTTCCGCGGCACCGCGACGAACGGAACGCTGCGCGCGACCGGGGCGGGCACGTTGCAGGTCGCGACGGAGGCTGGATCGCAGACGATGGACCTTGACGTGGCTACGGCGCTCAACGTGGCGGCGGCCCTGACCGTGCGCGACTACACCGCGCGCTACGAGGGCACGTCGAACGCCGGCTCGGCGGCCATGAACGTGTACGGCACGTTCACGCCCGTGACGGACAACTTCTACGGCTGCACGATGCAGAACGGGGCGACGCTCGATCTCACGTCCAAGACCGACGTGTGGAGCACGACGGGCGCGTTTACGAGCGGAGCCAACACCGTCACGTTCGCCGCAGACTCCGTGGTGAACGTGGCCATCGCCGCCGACCGCGAGCTGGCGTTCGACGAGAACGGACTTGCCAAGGTCGTCTCGTGGGAGACCGAACCGCCGGAATCGACGAAGTTCAAGCTCGCCGGCCCCGCGCTCAGGAACGGACGCCCGCTTCTAAGGCGTTCCGGCGGACTGTACCTGATGCGCTCGACGATGATGATCATCATCCGCTAGGAGGCGCCGGGTGCGTATTGCGCTGATGTCGGCCGCCGTTTCGTGTGCGGCGGCCCTGGCGGAAACGCCGTTCGGCCCACCGTCGTTCTCGGCGGAGTTCGGCGCGTACGCAGTCGGCGAGACGTTGGGCGCGAAGGGGACGACGGGCGGCGATTGGACGCTCGCCGACGAAGCCTCCGCGACCAACGTCATGGATGGCGGGGTGAGCGCGATGTCCCTTGTCGGGACGGCGCGTTTCACGGCGGCGGAGGCGCCGACCGGGAACGTGGAGCGCATCGACTTCTCGATTCTCATAGGGGATCTTGAGACCGGCCGGCCGGCGGCGATTTCCGCCGCGGGCGCCCTGCTGCCCGCGATGGTCGACGGCGTGGCCGGATACTACGGCTGGGGGGACGGCCGGTGGAACGGGCTTTCCGCGGATGGCGCGCAGCCGTGCAGGGGCGAATGGCTATACGGGAGGCTGGAGACCAAGGAGGTGGAAGGCATCCGCCTCGTGAGCTATCTTGTCAGGCGGAGCGGCGGAGAGTATGTTCGGTGCGCCGGGGCGGACGGACGCACGTGGTTCCGCGCCGGGGCGGCGGCGGAGCGAAGGGAGGTCTCGTTTGTCGGCAGCGGGCTTTTCGCGAAGATGGAGGGGGCGTCGGCGCAGGAGGAGTCCGGGCCGGTGTACTACTGGACTGGCGGAGCGTCCGGCAGTTGGGGCGATCCAAGCTGCTGGTCCACAAACGGCGTCGCCGGCGCTGGCGTGCCAGGTGCGGGCTCGTATGCGTTCGTGACGAATTCCGTGGCGATGACGAACGGCGAGGAATGCGCCGTCATCGACTTTCTCGCGGTGCGCGACGGCGCGTACGTGGTAGGGGGCGATTTTGCGACGGAGGTGTCGCTTGACGTTTCGCGTCCGCGCGCGGGCCGTGCGCTCTCTCCTGCGTTCGGCACGTTCCTCGGCGCGTCTCCGAATTACGAATTCCTCTGGGAGCGCGCCGACTACCGCAAGACGTCGTTTGCGGAAATCTGCCGCACGCCTTCGTTTACGCCACGGGAGGACGACTACTGTCACTGGCTTCGTTTCACCGTCTCGCGCGGCGGAAGGGTCGATTTCTCCCGCGCCATCTACTTCTCGAGCCTGCCGGTGTGCTATCTCACGACGGATGACGGACAGACCCCCACGGCGTCCAAGGAAAAGCACGAGGGCAAGATCGTCGTGCAGGGCAACGACGCCTTCAAGCAGCAGTACGACGGCGCGATGACGATCAACGTGCGCGGCAACTCGTCCAAGGGCTACCCCAAGAAGCCGTACAAGATCAAGCTCGCCGAGAAGGCGAAGATGTTCGGCCTCGGCGAGAAGAAGAACAAGCACTGGGTGCTGCTCGCGAACTACAACGACCTTTCGCAGACGCGCAACAAGCTTCCCTACGACTTCGCGCGGGAGATCGGCGGCCTCGGGATGCGCTCGACCTGGGTGGACTGCGTGCTGAACGGCAAATTGCTCGGCACGTACCAGTTCTGCGAGCACATACGCATCGCGTCCGACCGCGTGAACATCTACGACTGGGAAGACGCCGCGGAGGAGTACGGCGCGACCGAGACCGACCTTTCGGCCATCGACGCCGCGTTGGACGCAGATCCCGGCTCCATCGACATATCGGGCGGCTATCTGTTCGAGTTCTCCAACGAGGCCGACGAGATCACCTGCTTCGACGTCACAGCCGGTTCGCTGACCATGCACACGATGGCAAACCGTCCTGAATACCTCAACACCTCGGCGAAGATGCTCGCCTGGAGCAAAAACTACCTTCAGAACTACTTCTCGGCCATCACGTCGTGGGACGGCTGCACGGCGGACGGTCGCCACTGGAGCGAGCTCTGCGACGTGGACTCGATGGTGGACTTTTTCCTCGTGAACGAGCTTTTCGACAACGGCGACATGGGCCAGAAAAGCCGCTACGCCTACATCGACCGTGGCGGCAGGCTCATGTGGGGCCCGGTGTGGGACTACGACTGGGGGTCGTATTCGCGCACGGTCCCCAACACATGCGAGAGGTGGCGCAGCGCCGGCGGCGGCGAGGCCAACATGAACCGCGAGTGGACGGCGGATCCCTGGTTCTGCCTGCGCGTCTGGGAAAGGTACCGCGAGGTGCGCGGCCGCTACGCGGCGACGTATGCGGATGGAGGGACGTTCGACCGGGCGGTCGCTGCCGTGCGGAGGTCGGCAGAAGTTGACGAGCGGCTGTGGGTGCCTCGAAAGGACACCGCGAACGTCACTCGTACATTCGACGGGGACGTGGCGATCCTCAAGGACTTCCATGCGAAGAGACTTGCGTGGATGGACCGCCAGTTCGCCGACGTGGCGACGCTCATGGCGTCGTTGAAAAACGCCTACCAGACGCATCCCTACGTGCCGGACGCCTTCGAGATCGCGCCCCGCATCGAAGAGGGCCGGAGCGTCTTCACCGTCGCCGTCAGACGCGCCTATAGGGTCAAGGCAATCCTGAACGGACGCGTACTCGGCACATTTGACGCGCAGGCGGGCGAGGTGCAGGGAAGATTCGCTGTCGATGCGCTGGTGGTGGGAAACAACCGCCGCAACTGTCTTTCGCTCGTGGCCTACGATCGCGGCGGACACGTTGTGGCGCGCAACTATGCGCTCTTCAATTACGTGCCCAAAGGCTTCACAATCCGTTTTAGGTAGCCTTCACGCATGGCTGCATGACAGCCACTTGAAATGGTGTCTGCACACTGCTGATATTTTTGGTATAATATGCACCATGCAAACGGTCAACATAGATTCCAACGACTTCGGCGAAATCCGCCGAAGGGGCTACGTGTACGTTGATAAGACGGCGTGGTTCCATCGTCTCGCCACGGCTGAGGGGAGGAAGATGTTCTTCCTCGCGCGTCCGCGCAGGTTTGGCAAGTCGCTGATGATATCTACCCTTGAGGCGATGTTCCAAGGAAAGCGCGAGCTCTTCGATGGGCTTGCCATCATGGATACCGATTGGGACTGGAAGAAGAAGTTCCCCGTTATTCACCTCAACATGGGGATGTGCGCGGCGGAGGAATATGACAGGTTCTCTGCAAACCTGCCTGAATGCATGAAGCAAGGGCTTGTGGGAGCTGGATGCAAGTACAATTCAAAGTTGACGCCTGAAGTCAACTTCGGGAACGCCATAGACGCCCTTGCAAAGAAAGGTACTCCGCCCGTCATCCTGATCGACGAGTACGACGACCCCGTGGCGAAGGCACTGAAGAACGTGGAGGTGGCGGAGCGAGTGCGTTCCTCGCTTGCTCCGATATACGGG
>CACZDG010000126.1 GCA_902779865.1 uncultured bacterium | reverse complement strand
GTTCAGCTCGCCGAGTCCCTTGAAGCGGGTGATCTCGCAGCCCTGTCCGCACTTGGCGATGGCCTTCACGCGCTCCTCCTCGGTGAAGCAGTAGTGCTGTTCCTTCTTGTTGCGCACGCGGAAGAGGGGCGTCTCGAGCACGAACACGCGTCCGTCGGTGACGAGCTGTTTGTAGAAGCGCATGAAGAACGTGATGAGCAGGTTGCGGATGTGGAGGCCGTCCACATCGGCATCGGTGGCGAAGATGATCTTGCCGTAGCGGAGGCGCTCGATGGAGTCCTCCACGTCGAGCGTCTTGATGAGGTTGTAGAACTCCTCGTTGCGGTAGAGCATGTCGCGGTTCTCGCCGCAGGTGTTGAGGGGCTTGCCGCGGAGGCAGAACACGGCCTGCTTCACGGCGTCGCGCGCGGTGCCGAGGGTGCCGCCCGCGATCATCGTGTCCTCGCCCCAGCCCTTCTTGTCGCCCTTCTTGTCGAGGCGCAGGTGCTCCTTGCAGTCCTTGAGCTGCGGCACGCGCACGGAGACGGCTGCCGCGCGTTCGCGGCTCTGCTTCTTGATCGTGTTGAGCTGGCTGCGGAGCTTCGTGGTCTCCTCGATCTTCGCGATGAGCTTGTCCGTCTCGGCGGGGGCGCGGTGGAGCATCTCCTCGATGGCCTTCTTCATCTGCGCCACGAACTCGCTGCGGAGTTCGCCGTTGCCGAGCTTCGTCTTCGTCTGCCCGTCGAACACGGGGTCCTTCATGCGGATCGCGACGCACCCGAGCAGACCCTCGCGCACGTCGTCGCCGTCGAACTTCTTCTTGGAGTCGTAGTCGTTGACGGCCTTGGTGAGCGCCTCCTTGAAGGCGGTGAGATGGGTGCCGCCCTCGGTGGTGTACTGCCCGTTGACGAACGTATAGTACTCCTCGGAGAAGCGGTTCGTGTGGGTGAAGATGATCTCCATCATCTTCGTGCGGTAGTGGAACGGCTGGTAGAGCTTCTCGAACTGCGCCTCGTCGGCGATGAGGTCCGCAAGGCCCTCGGACGACTGTATCTTCTTGCCGTTGAGGTTGATCGTGAGACCGGCGTTCACGTAGCAGTACATCTTCATGCGGCGCTCGACGTACTCCTCGCGCACCTTGAACTTGCGAAGCACGTTCACGTCGGGCACGTAGCGCACGTAGGTGCCATTGCGTACGTTTGCCTCCTTGCACTTCCCGCGCTTCTTCGAGACGAGCTTCCCCTCGCGGAAGAACGCCTCGGAGAACTCGCCTTCGCGGAACGCACGCACCTCGAACTCGCTTGAGAGCGCGTTCACGGCCTTCGTGCCCACGCCGTTCATGCCGGCGGAGAACTGGAAGGCGTCGGAGTCGAACTTGCCGCCGGTGTTCATCTCGCTCACGCACTCCACCACCTTGCCTAGCGGTATGCCTCGCCCGTAGTCGCGCACGGTTGTCTCGCCCGTCTCATAGTTGACAGTCACATCGATTTGCCGGCCGAAGCCCATCACAAACTCGTCCACGGCGTTGTCTATAACCTCTTTCATCAGGATATAGACGCAATCGTGGTAGCCGCTGCCGTTTCCGATGTCCCCGATGTACATACCAGGGCGCTTTCGGATATGCTCAACCCAATCAAGGGTCGTTATGTTTTTGTCATCGTAGCTTGAAGTAGCCATTTAACTCAGTGCCGATGGTGGTGGCGATAGTGAACGGGTCGCGGCGGAGGAGGAGGAGGCAGGTATCCCTTGCCGTCGCAGAGTTTGCAGCGCTTCAATTTGAAGCCCATCGCATGCTCCTCCTTGCCACGGCCGCCGCAGCGGGGACAAGTCTGGTACCCGGCCGGTACAACGATTGTGGTGGTCGGGGGCGGGGCCACGACGACTGGGGCCGGCGTTACCGTGGTGGTCGTGACCTGCTGCACAGGCTGCACGACAGTGGTCGTGACCTGCTGCACGGGCTGAACCGTTGTGGTCGTGACCTGCTGTACCGAAGGCTGTACGACCTGCTGCTGGACGACCGTCTGCGGCTGCACGACCTGGACTGGCTGCGCGGGCGCAGGTGCAGGCGCGGGCTCCGGCTCTAAAAGAGCCTGCGTCAGGTTCTGGAGCAGTTGGGCCGACGCCGAACATGCGGCGACGATACCAGCAACTAGAATGATTTTCTTCATATCAATAGTTCCTTTCTTGTGGACGTCAGTTATTGTACTCGAAAAACCGCGCACATGCAACCATAAACTACAGCTTCTAGTCAAAGCATGGCATAGCCCATGTAAACGTAGCGGTAGTCCTCCGGGTTGTAAACGTACTCGTGCCCGTGCGGTGGCGCCTCGCGGATGAACGTGCCATCCTGCACCGCAACAAGCCGCGTGAACGGCACAGGCTCCCATGTGCCCGTTGAAAGCGGCTTCGTCGAGAAGATCAACGCATCGCCGTCCTGACAGTAGTACAGGGTCTCCTTCAGGTTCGTGTGGGCGTACATCACCTCTCCGTCGTAGAAGAGCAGGTTGACCTTGTTGCCGTCCGCAAGTGCGGCGATCTCGGCGGCGAGCACGTCGAAACGTTCGGCAGCGTCGAGGGGATGTCCTGCCCGTGCCTGCTCGCGGTCTATGCAGGCGACGAGGTGCAGGAGGATGCGCTCGGAATCGGTCGTGCCGGTCTGGACGCCGATGTAGGCGTTCAAGGCGTCGCTGCTGAAGATCGTCCCGTTGTGGATTAGCGTCCAGACGCGCCCGGAACCGTCGGATGCCGTGAACGGATGGCAATTGACATATTCGGTATGCCCAAGCGAGGCGAAGCGGATGTGCGCGAGAAGCGTCCGCTCCTCGATGCCGGCGTCGAGAAGTCCCCGCAGGCGCTCGCTCGTCGTGGCCTTGCACGGCTCCTTGTCGATCTGCGGCGGACACGACAGGCGGGCGAGTCCCCAGCCATGAGGATTTTTCTCTGCGTGCGAGAAGAATTCGCGCAGAACCGCGTTGAATGCACGGCGTTGCTTTGCCGAAATTCCAAGCAGTTCACACATGGCCCAGTTCAGTTCCTCACTTCCTGATTAGGGCGAAGCCATCAGCAACGATCAGTCCAGCGGACTTAGCCGGAATGACCGTGAGCGTCGCGCCGGGTTCAAGGTCGAACTCGCCGATCTTGACCCACTGCCCGGTGCTCTGCGCCTGGTCTGCCGTGAACGTCTTCGTTTTCCCGCCGGAACGGATTTCAAACGCGGTACTCGCACCGGGCTTGGCGAACCAGAGGTAGGGGATTTTCCCCATGAGCGCGTAGCGTCCAGCCTCCTTAACCGGAAGATTGTACACCGCAGGCTCGGACGTTCTGCCAAGAGCCTTGTGGTACCAATCGCCGACCTGGTCGCCGTTGGCGTTGTGCATCTTACGCCACCCCTTACCAATCTTGACGCCCTCGGACTCATCATCCACGATCAACCAACCAGCGGTCTTCGCCTCCGGCACGCCGGGGAACCCACCGCCAAGTCGTTCCTGAAGTTTGCGGACGTGCCCGCCCTTGTATATTCCGCGCGGAGTCTCGCCGAGTTCCCTGCACATCGCCGCTGCCTCGCCCGCCGCAACGCCAAGCTGCGAGAGCGTATTGATCACGCGCGGACCACCGAGCCCCACGTGCGTGCAGCTGAAGCAACGCCCGACTACGAATAGGTTGCCCACGTTGCGCGAGTAGATGCAGCGGTACGGAATCCAGTACCGCCCGTACGTATCCCCCTTGCACGTGGTAAGGAAGTCAACGCCCTTCTTGCAGTTGTCGTAGTGCAGGTCAATGGCCCACGAACCGGTCGCGATGGCGTCCTCGAACGGCGTGGTGGAAGTCACGTCCTTCTGGGAATACACCCAGTCGCCCAGGATGCGGCGCGATTCGCGCTTGCCAAGAAGGTACGGACAGAAGTTCAACACCTTGTTCGCGTTCTTCGTCTGCTTCTTCGCGAGCGAGAACGAACCGTAGATCGCGAGCAGCATCCTGTCGCGAATCTCCTCCGCCTCGGCGATCATGTCGCGGTGGATGCCGTACTCCCAGTTCCATTCGCCGTTCACCGCCACAATCCCCTGCGCGTGCTTCTCAGCCCACGGCGCGGAAAACGGCACCTCCGCGTTCGCATCCGCGCTCGTCCACATCACGGACGCACCAAGCGTATCGCCGTCCGGCTTATCAGGCGCGCGCGATTCGTCGTACTCGTCCTTCGCCTCGCGGCCCATGCGCCAATCGGCGCCGGCCCAGTACCCGACCCAGCCGTCGCCCGTCGCGTCGCAGAAGAGCGGCGCTTCGAAACGGATCACGCGGTTGGACTTGAGATCGAGCGCCTTCACGGCGGCGATCGTGCCGTCGGCCTTCTTCTCCACGCCGAACGCGCGCGTCAGGAGACGCACTTCGATGTTTTTCTCGTCCTGCACAATGCGCATCCTTCGTGCGTCGCAGAACGGAATGTTCACGTCGCGATTCATGAAGTAGCCGCGAAGTTCGCGGATGAGGTCATGCTTCGCCTCGCCCGCACAGTACACGCGGATTTCGCCGGAGGCGTTGCCACCAAGCACGGGACGATCCTGCACGAGCGCAACCTTGATCCCGCGCCGTGCCGCCGCCACCGCCGCACATGTTCCCGGCATGCCGCCGCCGACCACGACAAAGTCGGCTTTCACCGTTTCGGCGACGTTCGCCTCGTCAATCTTCAGCGCGCCCTCGGGGGCCTTGCCGCCCTTCACGTCCGAATCGAACACGATTCCCGCGCAGCGTCCGTCGAACCCAGTCTGGTCCTCGAGCGCGACCGTGGCCGTGCGTCCGTCGATCTTCACGAGGCCGCCATCCTCCCACGCCCATTCGCGGGGCCCCGCGCCGAATGTCTTGGCGAGCGGCCTTCCGTCGACCAGGACGCGGAAGCGCCCGGGCGCGCCGTCAGCCCAGTTCTTCGTGCGCACCCACACGCGGTATTCGCCCGCCTTCGGGAACGTCACGCGCGCCTTCGCGTCGAGAACGCGCACGCCGAGTCCGTGGGCGATGAGGTACGGTGAGCCCATGACGTCCATGAACTGCGCGTCAAGCCCCCATCCACCCGCCTCAAAACTCTGCGGATACACATCCACTCGTGCGGCACCAGCCGTGACGCACAGCGATGCAACAACACCGGCCATGCCCACTTTGATGCTTCTAGTTAACAGATAACGAACACACCCCTTTGAGGACATGCCCACCACTTTATTGTTCATTTCATTGCTCCTTTTTTCTTTTTGTTAGTCTGCGGCACCCCAGAATAAATGATCACAGGTTCGGCCGACCTAAATGCCATAGGAAACGTTTTCTTTAATATATTGATCCGTCATTAGAAAAGCCTTTTTTATACTCGCCTTATACCTTACCGCCTCTGCTGCCGTAATTAGAGCCGTTTTCTCATGCAATTCCTCACGCGACACGCCATAAGTGGCAAGACACGACTTCTCCTCATAAACAGACCCCGAAACCCCTATGCCAATGAGGATTCCACATACTGCCGCAATGACAGCCAAAACCTTCAACATTCTTGTTACAGGCATCTTTTTGGCGCTATACATCGCTGCTGGCATGGCTATTTTTTTTCCTATCTTTCACTCAAGGGCACACTTCCCTAAACGACAATTATTTTACACCATCTCTCACTTTCCGTCAAGAGACACGCTTATCCACGCTTATCCCGACTTTTTCGGGATGAGTTATCCCGAAGCAGAGCGGCGTGCGCTCCGTGCCGGGATTCCAGGCGTACCATGTGTCGTTGCCCGACGCCTCTACGGTAATTGAACGCTTCCGCTTGAGATCAACAAGCCGGTGCGGTTTCCCGTCTGCGGCAAACTCCTGCAGCTCGTGACCGTCGCGCCGTCGTAGCGAACATCCATGCGCCCTTCCTCGCCATCGCACGTGACGCCGTCGCGCGTGGCATCATGCACGTACCGCGTCAAGCCGTAGAACGGCTCGCCGAGCGGTTCCTTGCGTCCGTCCTTCCATACCTTGCGAATGCGGTACTCGTGGCGCGAGTGGGAGGGGAGCCCCAGGTCTTCGTAGCGGGCGACGCGGTAGGGAAGCCCATTATGGACCTCGTTCGTAACGTTCGCGAGGAACTTGCCGTCGCGCCAGAGTTCGTAGTGGTCGAAGTTGGGCGACATCTCCGCGCCCCAGAGGATGTACATCTGCCCGTCCTTCTCGCCGTGTCCGGCGCGGGGCTTTTCGATGAGACCCGTCCAGCCGGGCGGCGGTTCCTCGACCGACTCGCGCGAGAAACGCGGGATGTTCTGTTCGCGCATCCATTTCGCATACGGATCAAGCCAGTCCTCGCACATGCGTGCAACATTCGCCCAGCGACCGCCGCATGGTAGGGCCCGATCACCGAGCGGGCCGCAACGATACGACGTGATCGCGAAGCGGAACGTGAAGTTCATCGAATCGCCGTCCGGCTGGTGCATCTGGAGCCAATCCGTGAAGAGGTACGGATAGATGGCGGTCTTTCCCTTCGGCGGCTTGCCGGTGTAGCACGTCTTGTCGGGATGGATCATGCCGAACTCCGTGAGCGTCGAATCGCGCATCATCAGCGCAACGCCGAAGTCGGCGTTCTCCACCAGACACCAATCGCGCACGGCGCAGTAGGCGTCCGTCGTCATCGGATGGCAGTCCTCGTACGGACGGATCACCGTACCGTTGAGGTGCGCGCGGAACTCGCCTCCCGGCACGGCGAACGGAAACGCGAGGTAGCCGAAGCGGTAGTAGCGGCGCGTGTTGAAGAGGTCGCGCGCGTGCTCGAAACGGTCCTCGATGTCGATGCGCTTCTCGTTCTCGGCCAGGTACACGCGGCGCGTCACCTTCGCGCCAAGCGCCTTCTCGGGCTCCGCCTCCCACGTCTTGTGGTTGTTGCGCGTGTACATGAAGCGGTTGGCGGGGCCGTCGATCAGCTCGCGCTTGAGTTCCTTGTCGTAGATGGAGTAGATCACGCCGTTCGTCACGGCCACGCGGTACCAGCGGTTCTCGGTGACGCCGTCGCGGCAGCATACTTTAGTAGAACGGGCTGCCAGCCCGTTCTTAACCGGTGAAGCACCCAAGTCGGCTTGAACGGGCTGGCAGCCCGTTCTACTACCCATACCCAGTTTCGCAACCGCTTTCGCGAGTTCATTCGATGCCGTCGCGGCGGCGCGATCGAGCCAGTCGCGGCGTTGCATCCACGTTTCGAACACACGCCGTCCCTTGTAGCCGCTTGTACCGTAGCAATGCTCGTCGTAGAGGAGGAGGTACCACCACGCGCGGTCAACCGCCCCGCGGTCAATCGTGCCGGCGAACGTGCCGAGGCGCTCCGCCGTCTCGAGCTTCCGGTCGATGTTGAGCTTGTCGGCGAGAAGTTCCGGCGCGCAGACGGCGTGCTGCAGCCAGCCGCTCGTCATCTCGCCAGTAAGCGTGGGGATCTTGTCGCCGAACTTCTCCTCAAGGTACTCGAACGGCTCGTCGAGACGTCCCACCGTGCGGAACTGCGGCCACAGCCACTTCTTGTTCCACTTCGCCGCGAAGTCCGCGAAGCCGGTGTTCGGCCACTCGTCGTCGCAATAGACGCCCGCGAGCCACACGTCGTAGGGATACTTGCTCTCCAGTATCTTCAGGAACTCCGGCATGCGCGCCTCGGCCCCTGCGATGAACGACGGCTTGACCCCGCTCGTCAGTCCCAGCCGCTCGTATCCGCGCCCGTAGTGCGTCGAGCACCAGACGAGCAGCGACTCCTTCCCGCCCGGCGCCTTCCAGCGGAAGACCATCGGGAGGTCGAGTTCGTATGAAACGGCAATCCGGTTGCCGCCGCCCTGGAGGTCGGGGTTGTTGTAGTCGGGGTGGGACGTGAGCATTTTCTTCCGCATCTTCCAAATGGTCGAGCGGATGGGGTTCCACTGGTTGGGCGCGAAGAAGCAGTAGCGCACGCCCGCGCGGACGTACGGATCGATCAGCGAGCAACTGAGGCCGGGGTTGTCGGACATGAAGAACGTGCGCGTGTGGATGCCCCACTTCTGCTCCAGCAGACGCTTCGTGAGGGTGGATCGGTCGATTTCGGTCTCGGAATAGAGGTGCGTGTGGTTGCCCGCGCACATCACGCCCACGTCCATGCGCCCGCGCGCCATGTAGTTGGTGACGATGCGCCACGCGGCGTCCATGCCCTTGTCCTGGTGGTAGTTGTCCCAGAACCACACGTGCTCCATCGCGAAGCGGTACGCAGCCGGGTCGTCGTCGGAACGCGTGTCGGCGTCAATGAGTTGCGCCGCCTCGTCGATGCGCCTGACACTTCCGTGTCGCTGGATGTACTGCGAGTTGTGGAGGCCGACGTCGGTGTGCGACGACTTGAGTCCGTAGAGCTTCCACTCGCGCACCGGCGGGAGGTTCGCGGGCAGGCGGTTCGTGGGCACGAGCTCGTAAACCGTCTCGCCGGCCGTGTTCTTGCGCGAGATCATGCGCCGCCCGTCGCGCGTGATCATCGGATGGGCCGTGAAGGACTCGCCGCGCAGCGGACTGTACGGACCGGTCCAGGCGTTGCGCTTGATCTTCTTCTCGCCGATGTTGCGCGCGTCTAGATCCGTCCACGTTACGCCGTCGTCGCTGCCAAGAAGACGGAACGCCATCGGGTCGCGCTTGTCGCGCGGCTTCTCGCCGAGCCAGCGGTCGTTGGCCGTCGCCCAGTCGTAGGCGGTCACGGACTGCGGTTCGGCGTAGTCGATCTGCAGCCAGCATTTCGACATGTCCTTGCCGCTCGCGCCGTTGACGGAGTACCATTTCGTGTTGAGGTCGCCGTCCACAGCCTGCCTGATCGGAGACCTTACACTCGAGTCCATGCCCTCGCCGTGCGAGAAGCCGGAACGGAGCGGCGTCACGTCTTGACTGCCGTTCAAGAGGCGGAACTCGGAAAGCTGCACGCCGATCCGCTCGCCCATGCAGTCGTCGATCTTGAACCGGTAGTGCCGGAACCGCCACGGCGCATTGTTCTCCGCCGCACCGATCGCACATACGGCAACTGTCGCAATAGCACAGAGGAATGCATTTGCCTTATTTCCTGTTGTCATACAATTCTTCCTTTCTCCACTAGCATCCCATTCGTGAACAGTGGAACGCATTTTTAATGTTGCTTTTCGGGCCGGTTCCGTGTAACCTATACAGTTGTGAAAAAGACCTACACGAAAACAACGAAGACAGTATACCCGATTATCTGTCAGATTGTCAACGTCATTCCGACCAGTTCATCGCGTGGCGAAATGGGACAGCCCGAACCGTAATATTACGGCGCGGGCTGTGATATTACGCTGCGGAACGAGGTGGGTCTGTCCGTTTGAAAGTTCCTTGGGCGTCGCATGGCAGACAGTTTACCAAAAATTCAGTCACTCCACCACTCTTACTCCACCAATCGTGTCTGACCCTCGCGCCCCCCAACACAAAAGCCGCCCCGAAATGGGACGGCTTTTGACGCTAATCTGCAATCACCGGGCTACGGCTACGGCTTCAACGATCCAATAGGACAGACAAGAACACCATCCTCGCGGGCGTATGCACAATCGCCGACTGCCGTCACGACCATCTTGAAGGACGGCTTCTTCATCCGTTTCGTGTCGATGAGGGCGGCGAGTTCGTTGAGGACCTTGGCTCCCTCTTCAACAAGAGCCTCCCCGCCCATCTTGACCTCAACCAGTCCGTATCGTCCGTCCCGCAGGTGGATTACCGCGTCGCACTCGAGGCCATTCTTGTCGCGGTAATGCCTGACCTCCCCGTGGGGAACGGCTGCGTACACGCGCAGATCGCGCATGACCAACGTCTCGAAGAGAAGTCCGAAAGTTGGCAACTCGTCCATCAGCGCGGACGGCCCGAGTCCCATAACGGCGGTCGCTATGGAAGGATCGACGAAGTACCGCGTGTCGGACGTCCTTATGGCGACCTTCGAGCGCAGGTTCGGATTCCACGCCGGCATGTCCTCGACCACAAATATCTTCCGCAGGGCGTTCAGGTAGGAATGGAGCGTCACGTCCGTGAAGCTGGAATCCTCGTTGGCGCTCATGTCAGCCTTTATTACAGCCGCAGTGGCCTGGCTTCCCTGAAGCCGGGCGTACGACTTCATGATTCTTCTTGCCCTGTCAGGGTTCCGCGACACGTCGTCCACCCTTGAGATGTCAGATTCGGCGACCGCGTCCACATAGTTGAACGCCTGTTCCAGCGCGGGACGCCGTTTCGAGAACTGCACAGCCTTGGGCCACCCGCCGCGACAGACGAGAAAGGCGATGTCTTCAAGCCTGTGGTCTGCGGCGTCCGCAATGCGCAGGGCGTCCCCGTCGAACAGCCCCTCAAGGGAAACGCTCCCAAGGGAGTCGCCGGACTCCCACAGCGACATCGGACGCATCTTGAGCCATGAGAACCTACCAGTCCCCGTGTGCTTCATGTCGTCGCGCTTAGCTGGCACGGCGGAACCCGTCAGGATGAACCTGCCGCAGGAGTCATCGTGGTCAACCCTGTGGCGGATCGCGTCCCATAGAATAGGTGCGATCTGCCACTCGTCCACCAGCCTCGGGCACTCCCCGTCGAGAATCTTCTCCGGTTCGAGCCGCGCATACAGGAGGTTGCGCTCCCGCTTCTTGGGCTCCGCCATGTAGATGACGCTTTTGGCGACGCGCTCCGCCGTGGTGGTTTTCCCGCACCACTTGGGGCCTTCGACAATCACCGCTCCGGTAGCCTCCAGTTTCTCCATCAGAATGCCATCGGCGACTCTTTTTCTGTATTCTGCCATAGCGGGCGGAATTATACCAGATTTCCTTGGCGTTTGTCAATGCGCTTTGCCAGTTGGCGCGTTTTCACTTTGCCAATTGGCGCGTTTTCACTTTGTCAGTTGGCGCGTTTTCACTTTGCCGGTTGGCGTCGCTACTGGAACGTCAGCGACCCGCCGCCGCCCGCCCCACTGGGACAACGGGCGTCTTGCCCGTTGCGGGAGCGGCCGCGCTTGTCGCAGCCCAACGGGCGTCCCGCCCGTTGCTACGGCCTTGCGCACTACACGCCCGAACCCGAAATCGTCGCCCACCTCTTCAAACTCTACGCCGAAAAGATGAAGGGTTGGGATAATCCAGCCTAAAAACGCACCCGCCGGAGCTTGCGACACGGCGGGTTGGGGCGCGGCGTCTCCACCACTCTTACTCGTGGAGTAGGGCGGGGCGTCCCTTTCCGGGTACGCCCGCCCCCTCATCAAACCGTACGTGCGGTTTTCCCGCATACGGCTTC
>CACZDG010000125.1 GCA_902779865.1 uncultured bacterium | reverse complement strand
GATGGCGTTCGTCGTCCAGTCGTTGCCCGCGAACGACGCGCCGACAACAACATTTGTGATGATGCCATCCGGTAGGGCGCGATCACCGAGCGCGCCGCACCGCGAGAGGTCGTAGCGGTAGGTGAACTGCCCGTCCGTCCTGAACTCGATTTGGAATGAAAGCGGCGTGTCGGTGTCGCGGTTGAGCAAGGCGTTCTGCCACGTGATTTGCAGCGTGTTCGACGGCGTGACGTGGTGCCAGAGGAGAGAGTTGTTAGTTGTTAGTGGATAGTTGTTAGTTGGTTCCACACTTGCAATCAAATGCCAATTCGCCTCCGGCACAATTCCGAGCGACGCCATGAACGGCGCGAACCAGTAATTGGTGGCGACCTCGCCGCCAGCCTCCATTATCTGCGGCTCTATCTTGCCGAAGGAGTAGATGCGCAGACGGTCAACGTCGTTTGTGGCGACTTGAAACGCCCAATTCGTGAGGGCAACGTAAATCCAGTCCGTCGCCGCGCCGAACGCGCGCCAGTCGGCGCACACCACGGCGTTTGACGGTGCGGTAAAGTCTAACTCCTCCCCCGTGCCGACGCGCGACATCACGAAACCACGCCGGAAGTCGTCGCCCGTGATCGTGCGCGTGGTGTTCGTCGAGGTGATGGGGGCGAAGTTCGACCACTCGTCCGTGACGGGCGCGGTATCTCCGACCATGCCGCCCTGCAGAGGCAGAATCCCGCCCTGAAAGCCCTGTTGCTGGTCGTTCGTGACCGCGCCGGGCGAATCGAGCGGCTGCAATCCACTGCCGGAGCCGACCGCCATCTGGACATTGTTCGTGTTGCCGCCGCCGCCAGAATCTCCGCCGTTGCCTCCGCCCGGCTTGATGCTGGCAATTAGCCAGAAGGCAAGGAACATGATCCCGAACATGACGCGCCCAGTCTTCGTCTGCCTCTTAAAAAACAACACGAATTTCCGCACGGGGCGGATGTCCTTCTCGTGCATCAGCGCGACAAGCCACGCAACGGTCAGGATGCCCGAAAGCGAAATGAGAAACACTGTCCAAAACCGTGAAAGCATGGCGTCACCCCACCTTTAGAAGCCGCGTTTTCACGGCTCCTCCTTCACGCCCTGCCACGGGCGGCGCTTCGCGTTTTCGGCTTGGTCCTTCACGGAAGAAAGTGTACCATTTTCACGCCACTGGGGCAATTACTTTTTCGCATCTGAATGGCGAAACAAGTTGCCAACCTGTTTTCGCAACGCGCACCGAAGATTAGAATCGCATAGAAACGTCTCAGTTTCCTTTGGGCGAAACCTTCACCTTGTAAAAGCGGTAGGCGGTGGCATCGAACGTGCAGGAGAACCTGCCCGTGCCAACATAGCCTTCGCCGCATACGAAAGCCTCAACCAAATTCCACTGTGCCAAGTCGTTCGATCCTTCCACGGCCACGCAAGAGGACACAAGGGCCGCAGACACAGTACACCCGTCGGCAGGTTTCACCTCCACCTCCACACGTCCTGCCGATGGATCGAACGATACAATGGATAACTCCGGCATCGCGTAGGTCACCGTCGCACCATTTGCGTCCTTAGAATCAGCACGACAAACAACCCCACCGCCGCGCAGACGCAGAGGCGGATCAATGCCTGCTGGAACCATCCATAAGCCCCGTAGGCAAGGGTGTGTATTTCACTCAGGTTCATTGCCGTGCGGCAATAGTGTACCATATTTTCGCCGCACGTGTATGAATGGTTCGCCCGTTGCTACGACAACTCGAATCTCATCATGGGGAGACGATCGCCGGACAGAAGAACCTGGCAGGTCCACTGCGCGGATATGTAAACACCTCCGTGTCCCCGGAACTGAAACTGTCATCCGTTATGACCGTCGCATTGAGAAGCGTTCTGTCATCTGGCGTTACACCGCCATAAAGCTTGAGGAGCCCATTGATCGGAGCGTCACGGTTCGTACCACCGCTAGAGACCTGAATTGCGCCTGCCCGGTTCAACGTGACGGAAACCCTCACCTCATCCTCTGTTACCTCTATTCCCGTCACCTTGAACATTCCAAGCCCGAACTCGCTTTGCGAGATGTCAAGGTTCAGAAGGTAGGCGTCGTTGAAGTCGGCCAATCTCATTGTGGCGACCTTTGCCTTTACGGCATTATAGCCCTTCATCGAGTTTAACCACGCCGCCTGACCTTCCGTGAGGGCTTGTGAACTCTGCCCACCTGCAAGCGGAAGCACGTTACCGCACATGAATTCAACATCCGAATTATTGTAATTTCCTAACAAGGAAATGACATTCCCCGGTCCATCAAAACCGACCTGCCCAACGGCGGTGTCCTGTTGCCCGGCGAAAGCGAATTCGTTTGTCGTGCCGTGTGTCAGCGTGAACTCAACACCGCCGTCGCCGATGATGGCGGCAGTATATGTCCTGTTTGTGCAGTCCAACGTAAGTTTGATCGTGTATGGTGTGTTAAGTGCCGGTTCGGCGAACCCCTCCGCACCTACCGTCTTCCATGTTCTCACGCCATTCTCCATGGTAAGCACTTTGAAGACGAGCACATCACCATCTGAACCACAGGTAAGAGCGGCCTTGTAATCAAAATCAGTATCATCTTCATAATAGGAATTGAATTCCATCGTGGAGACAATCGTGACAAACCGCCCGTCCGATTGCGTGTACGGCGTAAACGTGCTAATGTCATCCACTGGCATCTTCCCATTCTGGAATCCTTGTTTAGCAATCCATGTGCCAGTCAAGCCGTAGGTCTCTTCTGTTTCATATATCCAGTAGATCCCTTTGCCGTCCGGCATTTCATGGATGGATACGCTCAGGTTCGTCACGTGCGACACACCAGACGAAACATCGTACGCAACCAGTTCATAATCACCAGCGGCGGCAACGTCAAAGAGGAAGTTCGTGCTTCCGGCGGTCGTAGCGGAGACAACGGCAAGCCTGTTTGTGACGCCACCCCGCATCATGTACAGTTCAACGTCGCCGCCCTGCGTGTAGTCGAACGACACCATGTACGTCCCCGGCGCGGGGATGCTCAAAGTCTGCGGCTCGCCTTGTCCCGGCGAAGTGTTCTGCACGAGGTTTGCCCCCACGATTGCGGCGCGGACATACTCCGCCTCCACTGTCTCGCTCGGGTTCAACCCCTCCACGAACGCCTTGGCCTTCACGGTCACGCTGTTTGAAACCACGAGCGAACCTTCGCACAGCGCACTGCCAACAGTCGGCTCCGAACCGTCAAGCGTATAGCGAATCACCGCCCCCGGCGTTGCGCAGGAAATGGCAACCACCTGGTTTTGCCCGAAGAACACCGTCTTCGTCGCCGGCGACAGCAACGGCGCCGCAGCCGGCTCCAGATAGTCGAGTTCAGATATCACAAGTTCAAGCGTGTCGTCCGCAAGACTGGGCAGGAGCTTGTCGCTTGGCTCGATGGATATGTAGGCAACGCGAAGCGGCATACTATATGCGGACTCCGTGATATTGGACACGGCAAAGCAAATCTGCACATTCTTTGCCCCGGCGCTCTCAGCCATAAAACCGGTACTGCCAAACATTATCACCTTGTCTTCAGCGTCAATAAGTGAAGCGTTGACGATACCCGAAACCGCACCGGCAGTCTCAAACGTAATGTTTGCGACAATTGAACCGTCTTTGTTCGATTTGCGCGATATACCGGATAGTCTTGAGATTATGTCGCCCTGGAAATCTGGTGCCGTGCAATTCGCCGTCTTTGAATACATACGCAAAGTCTGACTCGCAATTGCCGCGTCCTTCGATTCAAGCCTTACACTCGAAAGGACATAAGGGCCATCGATTCCAGATTCCCCTATCTTCGCGCCGCGGAACGGTATGACAATGCGGCTTCTTCCACTTGTCAGTGACAAGTCAAACGTCGCCATATCCACCGTCAGGGAATTCGTTGAATTGAGATACGCAGTCAACGTATAGTCAACTGCATTCGTGTGCGAGTTCACCACATCAAAGGCGAAGTTGACGCCGGAATACAACGCGCCACCCTCCGCCGCGACAAGTTCGTTTGTCACCGTCGTCTCGTCAAAAGCCAGAACGGCGTTGGTGGGATTCAAGATCGTTTCGTCGGTCACATTCAGTGTCGCATCCCCATTGTACGCCGCCACAATCTCGCCATCCTTCTCGACCGTGAACTTGCTGATGGCAAAGGCGTTGCTAACCGCGTTCATCTGTATGTCGCTGGTGGCGAACGCAAGCGACACGGCATTTGTCCCCACATGAATGACGACATTCGTCTGTGAAGCTTCCGCCACATAGCCGTGCGTCCCTGCATCGCAAAGAAATGTCGAGAGGTCATAAACGCCGTCCTCGTTCGGCACGACGATCTCCGCGCTCACATTAACGCAACCATCGTTCTCTGACAATGCAAGCGACTGGATTTTCACGTTGTCAGTCCTGAAGTCAGACCACTTGTATCGGGTGGGCGACACGTAATTCACAGCTGTGCATGCTATTGGATACATTAATTCTATAGACCTCATGTCAAAGACGGAGACGCTGGCAACAGTATAGCCGTTCTTGCCGCTTTCACGCAAAACCGAGCCATCGACCTTTAACGTAACATCGTTTTCACCTTCATCCACACAACCAGTCCAACTCGCCCAAGCTACAGGCTCGCCGTTTTCATCCGACAACGACGCCACTACTACACATGGCATGTTGGTCGAGGCAACGCAGGTGACACAAATATCCAGGCTATTATATGCATCCAAGTTGACGGAAGTCGTTGTTATCGACTTCACACCTTGTACCACGACTGAACTGTCTTGTTCAGCGTCTCCGCTAAAGAATGAAATATCGTCTAATGAACCAGAGTTCCATATCTCACCCGAGGATGTTACCAAAGGAGATTCTATCGAAGACGACAACATAGCCTTGCCGCGTCGTACAGGAGCATCTCCATTCTCCCATGAATAATCTTCATCAGGGTTCATAACCATTTTAAAGTACGCCTCATTATAATTGGTCGTCGCAAAATAACGAACATAAACCTCTTCGTCTCCCGCTTTTTCACTATATGATTGCGACCCATCTGGTATAAAGTTAAAAGTATCAGGCTTCAAATAATCAAACGGAAAGAATGTACACTGTTCTTCAAATGTGTTCGGCAGCCCATCTTCATCCCAATCCAGTTTCTTCTTAAGCCATTCTTTACTATTGCTTCCAAGATTTCCCCTTAACTTCCAAAGTTCTTGATGTCCTAGTTCATGTTTCACAACCTCTGCACATTTCAACAAACTAGATGCATTTGGCGTATGTAATACGTATTCTTTTCCATTTACTTGGATTGGGCAAGAATAGTCCTCTCTAATTGCATTGTCAAGAATATACACCCTACCGTTACCCATAGAAGTCCATCCGCCAGTAGTCGACCGATCTTCATTGGTCAGCCAATACATAATTCTGGCATACCATGGGCAACCATCATAATACACATCACGCAATGAAGACAATGCCCCATCCCTTTTCCAATACTTAAACCAGTTTGGCACTTTGTCAAATGATCCCCAAACCTTAACTCCGTCTACTTTCACCCCATCACGACCAGTCCGCATGAAACAGACTCGCACATTATCAAGTCCTTCATTAAATATCGGCGTGGTGTACTCTTTTCCAGAAGCAGTCTCGGTGAACACTGCCCGTCCCTCAAAAGACCAAGGTCCATGTTCACCTGCGGGGATGTCAACAGTCACACTCCTCGTCGATGACGTAAAATCATACCGCTTACCATTCCGCAATCCAACACCAGTAATCTTTGCCTGTTTGAAAATATATTCGTTCGTGTCGTAATCATCGTTGAACTCAAGTGTGCAAACATTCACTCCTTTCACACCAGAAAGCATTGGATTGGAATCCTCCTTGACTATCACCTTGATTGTCGGCGGACGATGTTCTGTTGTCGGCGGCGGATTCTCCCTCCAACTACCCAATGCAGGAATTGATTGCGGAGAAAGATAGACTATCGTGTTAGGATCATTTCCTTGCCAATCCGCGACCGCAACGGTATATTGCGCTTTCAAATCCTTTACATTCGGAATTGTGGCTACTTTGTTTATGTATTCGGTATCAGGAGTGGCACCAACTGGATAAAACTCATTCTCGCCAACTATCTTGCGCAAAATCACATACCCCGGCGCACCGGCGACTGGCGACCATATGAGCTTCACGCCCTGCGGATGTTGGTTGTGGTACTCCGTGGCCTGTAGATTTTCTGGAGCCGGATAAGTAACACCGTCCGTGGTATCAACAAAGAACCACTCAGACCTGCCGGTAGCGGCCTCCGCCGTGGAAATGCACGCGGACGCTACCACCGCCGCAACCAATAATGACATTGCCTTTTTCATTTTCATAGTCCTTTCAAATCCAAAGAGTGACGTACGTTTGGGTCGCAACGGGGCGCGACCCTCCCTGCTCGTGCTTTTGGCTATTCGTAATTGACGCCACGGAGACCTCGAAAGAATTAAAGAATTGAAGAATCGGATGCGCTCACATTCGTTCGCTATTTGGCAGACCCTTGGACAGGGCGAACAGAGTACCCGCGGAAGCGGCCGTAGCTGTAGTACGTGGAGTGGATGCTCGAATAGAAGTCGAGGCCCCGCGAGCCGTAGCTGTCCGAGTACGGGACGGACGACCAGTAGGAGCCGTATGAACCGGCATCGCCAAGCAAAGTCCCGCCGCCGTAGCCGGCGCAGGGGAGGAAGATGCTTTTGGAGGCATAAGTACCCCTGCCGCGAACAACATAACCGTTCGCGCCATTCTTCGTCGTCCAAGTCCAGTCGCACTTGCTAGTGAGATCGCTACACTCCTGGCCCGTCGGCATGCGCCAAGAGCCGCCCCACTTGACGTGCGCCGCATCATGCGCAGGCGCGAGGACGTACGTGCCGTCCTTCGACACGATCCACCCTTCGCTCCGAAGCGTGTCAATGCTCTTGTTGTATGTGGGACAGTTCGATATTTCAAACGAAAAGCTGAATGTCGTTCCTGACGGGCGATGTCCCGTCGTATCGCCCCACCAAAAATAGAGGCCGTAGTCTTCGGGCGAGGATGCGCCGATGTTCCTGTCGGCCCAGTACGGGCCGCCCTCCCAGAGCTGGACTTTTCCGTGGCTGACGCTTGGATCTTCTTTCGTGGCTGTCACGATGGCCTTTACGTCGCCCTTCTTGTTCGGCCAATCGGTACCGGCGCTCCACACGATATGACGGTTACTACCGGGCGTCACGCCCTCGCCCACATCGCCCGTGAAGGTGCTGGCGTTGACCGTAATCGTCCTGCCCTCGATCTCGACCCCAACGGTGTATGTGCCGTAGTCCGTGGCGTTGAGGTCGTAGTAGATGTCCACAAGTTTCGAGTTCTCGCGCTGTATCCCACGCACGTTCGTCACGGTCTCCGTGTCGCCAAGTGCAAACAGGACCATGGACATTGCAAGAACCAACAACAAGTTCTTCATCTTCATTCCTTCAACCTCTCTGCGCAGACTCGGCGTAGGATTGTTCCTGTACATAAAAGGGGCGCATTATCCCTCCTATGCACTCACTCGAAGCCCTAGCCCAGGCCTAACCGGATGCACTTGAGAAAGAATACGCCCGTATGGGCGCATCTTCGCTCTCATGCCGTCCGTTTTGTGAAATAGGGCTAGTACTTCCGAGTGAACGACGTGTAGCGTTGATGCTACATTGTTTCGTCCAAGGGGTGGAAAGGGATGTCGGCCTCCATACGTTGCTTGACGCTCCCAGTCAGTTCCTCGAACTATGGATTTGCCCTCCTTGCGGAGAACAACAATAGTCTATCACATTCCGTTCGCATGGCGCAAGTGGGAAATTGATGAAATCAAAATTGGAGCGCATCTGCGTAATTCACCGCCGAGCCTTCTGATGATTGGAAACAACTTGTTAGAAACAACTTTCCTTTAGCGCACGGGTTAACTCGCCCGTGCCCATAGTCCAGTCAAAAACGATACAATTATATCAAGATTCTTGCAAACATAGATGGATAGATGCGCGGGCGAGTTAGCCCGCGCACCTCTCTCGACGTTGTTTTTACCAGTTGTTCTGGTTGTTTCCAATCTCAAAGCGCATGGGTGAAAAACGCAGATGTGCCCCTTATAGCGTAATCAAAACAATTTTACGGATGGTTTGCGGCACGTGGCCGCATACAATCACTGAAAGGCAATTCGCTCAAGCCTAACGGACAACCCTATGGTCTAATCACTTCTACGTGCGCAAGCCGCTTCGCATCCTTTTCGCATGTCAGCATGATCGCTTCATCAGCCGTGACACATGTTCGATGTATGACTCTGTCGATAAAGCCAGGGCTTGCCTTGGCGAGATTGGGAGTTTGCAACGCCGCAACCACATTTCCTGAAAGGTGAAATCCCGGATGCACGGACAACTTCTTTAACGCATCTAGCGCATTCTCCTTTGACAGTCCGTATGAGTGCTGCAGTGCGAAATACGTTTCAGAAACGACCAAATCGCATACGTCAACAACTATACCGTCAACCCAAAGCCCTTCGAGTCTCGTGCGGACAACTGCTGCGAGGGCTTCTGGCATGCCAGTCAGGACACGGAGAACGACAGAAGTGTCAACGCTGTATTTCACCGTGCGTAATCCTTACGCCGCTTTGCGATGTTGCTGCGTATTGAGGCCATGTCGTGAGGTGCGGCAGGGTCGATCTCATCCTTGACTATTCCAAATATGTCCGTGTATTCCGACGACAGCATCGGTTTCGGCTTGCGTTCGTCCAACTCAATTCCGCCATTAAGCCAAATCGAAAAAAGCTTTACGGTAAATCGGGGCAAGGTATAGCCAATCGGCCCGATGCGTCGTTCGACACGCCGACATATCCTTTCTGGTATTTCCATTGTCCTTGTCATGTTTTCCTTTCGATTTGATTTTAGAGAGGGATGTCGGCCTTCATACGTTGCTTGACGCTCCCAGTCAGTTCCTCGAACTATGGATTGCCCTCCTTGCGGAGAACGCCAATAGTCTATCACATTCCGTTCGCATGGCGCAAGCGGGAAATTGATGAAATCAAAATTGGTGCATCCGAAAATCAAGAATGGACAGAAACAACATGGCGCGATGAAAGCATCGCGCCATACCTTTGCGTGTGACCGTGGCTGGGCGGTGCCCAACATACGACCGTTTCACTGTTCTATGGCTTTTCCTTTCTCATTTCAGTTCTGCGGTTGGATATTGGTTTGCCATTCAGTATGGCGAGGTCACCGTTACACCTTCTTCAAAG
>CACZDG010000124.1 GCA_902779865.1 uncultured bacterium | reverse complement strand
GATGTCGCCCGTCACGTCCGTCGTGCGGATGTAGAACTGGGGACGATAGCCCTTCATGAACGCCGTGTGGCGGCCGCCCTCGTCCTTCGTGAGGACGTAAACCTGGCCGTTGAATTCGGTGTGCGGGGTGATGGAACCCGGCTTGGCGAGAACCTGACCGCGCTCCACCTCTTCCTTCTTCGTGCCGCGCAGAAGCGTGCCGATGTTGTCGCCGGCCTGACCCTGATCAAGCAGCTTGCGGAACATCTCGACACCCGTGACGGCCGTCTTCGCCGTCGGCTTGAGACCGACGATCTCGACTTCGTCGCCGACCTTGATCACGCCGCGCTCGACGCGGCCGGTGACCACCGTGCCGCGGCCTTCGATCGAGAAGATGTCCTCGATAGGCATGAGGAACGGCTTGTCAAGCTCGCGGACGGGCTCGGGAATGTAGGAATCCAGCGCATCCATGAGCTCGTCGATGCACTTGCAGGCGGGGTCATCGGCCGAAGTGGCCTGGGTGGCGGGATAGGCGGCGCCGCGGATGACCGGGGCGTTGTCGCCGTCATACTCGTACTTGGAAAGGAGCTCGCGCACTTCCATCTCAACAAGGTCGAGCATCTCGGCGTCTTCGACGAGGTCACACTTGTTGAGGAACACCACGATCTTCGGAACGCCGACCTGGCGGGCGAGCAGCACGTGCTCGCGCGTCTGCGGCATCGCGCCGTCAACGGCGGACACCACGAGGATGGCGCCATCCATCTGCGCCGCGCCCGTGATCATGTTCTTCACGTAGTCAGCGTGTCCAGGGCAGTCGACGTGCGCGTAGTGGCGGTTCGCCGTAGCGTACTCGACGTGGGACGAGGCGATCGTGAGGATCTTCGTCGCGTCACGACGGCCGGCGGACTCGGAAGCCTTCGCCACCTGGTCGTACTTAATCTCTTCGCAAAGGCCCTTCAGCGACTGCACATGCGTGATTGCAGCCGTCAGCGTGGTCTTACCGTGGTCGACATGGCCAATGGTGCCGACGTTCACGTGCGGCTTACCGCCGCGATCAAACGTTTCTTTTGCCATTTTTATCTCCTGTGAGTTGTGTTTCCTTGCCCGTCGCGAATGGAGCCATCAAGCAGAATCGAACTGCCGACCTCTTCCTTACCAAGGAAGTGCTCTACCAACTGAGCTATAATGGCGCCTATTTGTGACAAGCCCGAATATTATATCATAGAACTGGATGTTGGCGCAAGGGGGTAAATGATTAAATTTGCCATCGCCGAAACTCGGCCCTAAAACACCCCCTAATAGGTCAGCTGGCTGCCCCCTATCGTCTCGCGCAAGATGGAGTCCCCGGGTACGCAATCAGCGGGTGCCGGCGATACGTTGTGGAGTATGCCGGAAAGCCTACGTGCCTCGGCGAAAGCTACATCCCACGGCTTCACCTGGTTGAGCAGTTCGCTCGCGAAGGGCTTGAGCACGGCGAGCTCGTAGTCGAGTGCGCTGTTGAACACCGCGTCCGCGCCCGCCTGGTATGGATAGATCCACTTGCGTTCGCCGGCCACCACGTTCGGCCAGAGGCGGAACGTGTCGAGCGGCGACATACCCCTGAAATGGAAGTCGCGCACAAGGCGGCGCAGGAGGCGGGTATCTGTTGTCGATATGCGGTTGCAGGAATCGACTACGAGCTGCGTGAGCGCGTTGAGGTAAACCCGGAACTTAACGTCGTCCGGCAGTGCCGCAGTCAATTCCGGGTTGAGCGCGTGAATGCCCTCCAACACCACAACGCCGTCGGAGGGGAGACGCGTCAGTTCCTTGGCGTCGTAGCCGTCGTGCTTCAGGAAGTCGAACTTGCGCAGACGCACCGGCTTCCCCGCAAAGAGGTCATTCAAGTCGGCCGCGAGGCGCACGTCGTCAACTGCCTTCACGGTCTCGTAGTCGAGGTTGCCCTCCTCGTCGCGCGGGTTTCGCGCATCGCCGACGAAGTAGTCGTCGGTGGAAAGCAGCATGGGACGCAGCCCAACTACGCGCAGCTGCGTACAGAGGCGGTGGGCGGTCGTGGTCTTGCCGGCCGAAGACGGACCCGCGAGCAGTACGAGGCGTACGCCGCCGCGAGCGACAATGTGATCCGCAATCGTCGCAAGGTCCTTTGTCTGCATCGCCTCGACCGTTCGCACGAACACGTCGAAGCGTTTTTCGAGGATAGCCTGGTTGAGGTCGCCAAGCGTCTCGACGCCCGTCACGCGGCGGTGCGCGGACTGGTGGCGGAATATCTCGAAGAACGGCGCGGTGGACGGCACGGGACGGAGCTTGCGCGGCGTTTCCGGCGGCGGGACGTTTAGTATGAACCCTCCGTCTGCGGGGATCAACTCCCAGAGGTCGAGCACGCCAGTGCGCGGCGCAAGGGGCGTCTGATTCAGCGCGCGGAAGTCACCGCAACACGAAAGCAACACGGCCGGCGGGTTGCGGTGCTTCAGGAGATGGAGTTCATCCACGCGCCCCAGCTTACCAAGTTGCTCGATGGCGGCCTTGTAGGATACCGGCACCGCCGTGATCGGCAAGTTAGCTGACACAAGTTCCGAAAGCGCGGCGGAGAGGCGTTCGATGTCACCCGTGGCGCGGGCGGAACCGCGCTCCGGCGGAGTCCACGTGCAGTAGAGTGCCTGTGATATCGACTGGCGGACGCGGAACTCCGATCCGTGCGCCAGCTCCTCGGCGCACTTCGCAAGAAGGAAAACGAGCGATGAACGGTATATCTCGAATCCATATTCGTCCGCGCGCGTGAGCGGACGCACCTCCGGATCCGCGAAGTACGGCGCGGCGAGCGGCACCACCATGTTGTTGCACACTGCACCCAGCGCGTCTAATCCGTCAACCTGCTTGGGCAGCGCCTCTTCTACCGTTGCATACACGGCCATAATCAAATCCCTCCTTCGGCGCGGGCAGTTGAAACCGTCCACGTGCGCCCGCACATGTGGCACGTTACGTCGATTTGCGGCGGCAGCGACGCACGCTCCGCCTCGGGTACGGCCGCGAGCATCGCCGCCGCCCGCTCCGCGCTACACCGGCACGCGAACGCGAGCGGGTCCGTGCGGCGCACCTCCGCGTGTGGAAGGCCGAGCTTTTTCAAGATATTACGTGCGGACGCCGCCCCAGCCGCAAGCGCCTTCCGCGCCGCGCCGGATTCAAAGACCTCGACAACAGCCTCAAACGCAGCCGCGTCACCGTCCGGCGGACACTCCACGAGCGCACCTCGCGCGAACGTCGGTACGCCGTCGTCTCCAGCCGCCGCCACAACTGCCGTGCGCACGCGTCGTTGCAGCGACTGCGCGAAGAACGCGTCGAGGCCACGCGCGACGAATCCTCCGGAGCGCCCCTGCGCCACAGCCACAGTGCCGGATGCGAGTATTTCGCCGGGGACTGAGCGGATGATCTCGAACGTGCCGGATTCGCCCAACACCTTGGCATCCTTCGGTGCGCCAAGGCCGTCGAAGTCGTTGAGTATCTTCATCTTCGTGTAGCCGCGCAACGTGCCTGCGGCCGTAGCCTCCACGAGGAAGCCGCCAAGCGGACCGGGACAGTCAAGCCGGAGCGTGACAGTCTCCTCGACTTGCGAAGTCTCCGCGCCGAGCAACGATACACCCGCGAGCGCCTCGGCTAAGTAGTGGGATGCCGTGGGGCCGGATAGATGTCCACGCGCAAGCGCGACCGCCGCCGCCGTGCAGTCGCAGAGCACGACGGAAAACTTCGTTGCTGGATCAAGTGCCTGTATTCGTTCGTCTTTCATGCGGCAACCTCGATCCTGCGCCTTTTCCATGCTCCCTGACAGCAGAGCAATCTGTTTCGCCATTTTCTCATGGCGCATAGTATAGCACAAATCCCCACGCTGCACACCTACTACGGCAACTCCTCGCCGCACCCTTCAACACAGCCTGTATCTCCGCGCCCGTCCAACGGTTCATCTTCGGCTCCCACTCCACCTTCGGCTCACCATCCACAATCTCAATGGACACAATGCGGAAGTCGTCCGTGGAATCCACCTGGTCAGGCCCCAGCGCATAACACTCCGCCGTCGTCCGCCCGCTCGCCATTACGGAAGTCAGCGAACTGTCGGTATAAAATCGAGAATGGCTTTCGTGGCGACTGACGGCGAAACATCAAGCCATGCAAACTTCTTGTTCCTCAGCTGCCGCTTGAACACGGCATCCCCAAACACACCCGCAAGACGCGTCGCAATTGACGCCGAATCACGCTCCCGCATTTTCTTGTCCTGATAGATATACAGTCGGAAATACCGACCAAGACGTCTGCGATTCATCTTCCCAATCAAGTAGTACATGTCATAGACGTCTTTGTATCGGCTAGACAACGTACCCAATCGAAGCAGACTCTTCAGCTTTTCAACGAAGATTTGCTCTTTGGAATTTGACAACAGCCTGACATGCTTTTCATCCGTCACCACATCAAAAAGCAATTCTCGTTGTGTGACCTCGACTTTCGCATGGACGCCGACATCCACTTTTGTCAGCACCTTGTAACCATGCCCGTCGGTGATTCGTAGAAAAACTCGCTTACCCCTGTACTCCTGTTGGCGAAGCTCCACGATTTTCCCGTCAACGGCAATTGAGCAATCGGACGCAGCGTCCAGTTTTGCGACAAATGCCTCTATCGCCTCCGTCGATATAGAGCGTCGTACAAAATCAACGTCCATATCCATCGTCGCACGACGGACGGCCTTTGTTATTCCACTCATCACAACGCCACCCTTGATCGTGACGAATCCCTTCATACCCGATGATCTTATCGCCGCCAAGACCACATCGTGGGCTATCTTCGCACGAGCGGCGGCCCGTTTGTATCCCATGGCCGAAAGTTCAGACACCACCTTCCCGAAATCCATCAGTACACCTCCCTCCTTATCGCATCGCGTATGACGTCCTTACGCGGAAAAGTTTTGAGATAGTCGTCTATCTTCGCTCCGTAGAGCTCATCACGTCTTTCCCGGAAATTGCCTATCACTTCCCGATACAGGTCGTATGGCAACTTCGTCCTGTACCGCATCGTCTCGATCAGCAGACGTTCCATGTCGTATATACGCAAATTCTCCCCTAGAACGGCCATCTCCAACGCTCCGATCCGAAGTGTTCCAGACGGCACATAACTCTGCACCACGCGAACATCGGTAATGGTTGCGGCCTTACGGTCGGTCGCCAGATGGTATTCGTCTGGGATTTCATCGCTCATTCGATAATAATAGTAGGCGCTTTCCAAGGTCAGCACCGAAGCAGGGTATTTCGCAAGAACGACCTCGACCTCCGGCGCATCCTCCACATCGGCATATATACCTTCCTCAATGCGGAAGAGCTTGCCCGCGCGGACGAGTTCGCCCACCCGGTACTTCGTCCCGTACCTTCGAGACCATTCTATAAGCTTCGCTACCATTTTCCTCATATCGGCAAAACGCAGTTTTTGCCGAGATGCGGAAAATTGTATCATATCCCATTCCCTACCGTCAACACCTTTCAGAAATTGTTGGTTGCGGCTCGGCGGGACCCTACCGCTGCATGGGTAACTGCTATCTCGCCTTTGAGAGGCAAGACGGAAATAGTATGCCACATTCCCCCGCCCAAAGCAAGCGGGATTTTGGGAAATTGAAGTTTTGCGCATGGTTTGAGATGTGAATGCATGTGCTCAATGCGTGTCGCATAGCGTTTCTCTTCAAGGGTCATACTGGCACCCGCTCCTTCAACACCTGTCTGGCGAAACGTGGGCAGCCAAGCAACTGCGTAATCGAAACAACATCTGTCCGGCATCCCAGTATGTCTGCTACTGCAAACTTGAATGAAAGCTTGTCATCCGCAGTCATTACATTGTCAGATTTCACAAGAAAATCAACGTCGCTATCTGGGCGCTCTTCCTTACGGGCACAAGAACCGAAAAACCAAAGCTTTTCAGCCTTGTTATTTGTTCACGGCGGCATCGAGCGCGCGTACATCTGCCGCGTGGACGCCGGCCTCGCCGCCGCGCTTCACCGTGAACACCTTGAGCTCGGGGATGTTGTCCTTGCCAAGTATCTGCACCTTCTCGAACGTCTCGATGCCGTCGCGCAGAAGGAGCGCGCGGAGCGAGAGACGCGGGCCGGGATAGACGAGCGACGTGTCGCCCGAAGGCCATGACGTGAAGTCCTGGCTGTTGAGCGGATTCTCCACCCAGCTGCACCACGCCCAGCGAAGAAGACCGTCAAAGCCCTTCGCCGCCGAAAGAGGCGCGAGCCATGCGGATTCCGCCGGATCGCTGAAGATGAAGGTGTTCGGACGCGCCGGGCTGCAGCACACGTAGTACGTGGTGAACTTGCCCTGCGCACGGCGCTCCGCCGCGTACTTCGCCAGCCCGTCGCCGTGACGGTAGCAGTAGGAGACATCGAATGCCGAGGCGTTCAACTCCGACGGACGGTTGCACGCCATCACCATCTCCATGCCGGGCGCGTACTTGTGAAGCACCGCGAGCGCGGGCCGGATGAGCTTGTCGGGACGCTCGTCGAGCGCGATCTTCGTGCGCTCGAACCAGCCCTTCTCCTTCGTGTGGCGGCAGAGGTCTGCGAGGAGGTGCCCCCAGAAATCCTCGTACGCCGCGCTTCCCGGCTCCATGCGCGGAGCGACGCTGCGCCCGCTCTTCTCGTCGAAGTAGCGGAACTTGAGCGTCCACGGGAGCATCGAATAGCAGTCGATCTGTCCCTTCACGCCGGCAGCCTCCATGCTCTCCACGATCTTGTCGAAGAGCGTATAGTCGTAGGTCCACGAACCGTCCGCGCGCTTCGTCGCCAACACATTAGAACGGAAACGGTCGTACGTCTGCTGGCCCCACGCCTCGTCGATGAGCGTGGCCGTGATCGTCTTCTGCCCGAGGTCGGCGAGTATCTTGTTGTAGGGAAGCAGCAGACGCAGATGCTCGTCGCTTCCAAACGGGACATCATGCCAGCGCGCGATGGCGTCCGGGTGCTGCCAGAGGTCGAGGTGGAACTTCCAGTCCTTGACGGGCGGCAGCGTGCGCGGCACAACCGTGATTTCCACGGGCAGGTCGTGCTTCTCACCGTTGATGAACGCGGTCACCACGTCGCGGATCACGCCCGATGCGTCGCGCGAAATATCGAAGGTGTAGATGACCGGACGCGTCACTCCCTTGAAGGAGGTCTCCGTTGTACCGTCGAGGATGTCGCCGTAGAGCGTACCATTGCCAAGCGTGTAGCGCAACACGTCGAGGCGCGCGAAGTGGGCTGAAGAAAGGCGCAACTCCTGGAAGCCGCCCCGCGACGACGCAACGAGCAGTGCGCTCACGCGTTCGCCGCGCCAGCCGCACAGCTTCGCGACGGGCGCGAGCTTCTTCACGTCCACCATCACGTCGCGGTCGTAGCGCGCGAAGATGTCGCCCGCGAGGAACGTGCTTTTCGCGCCCTTTGCACCGCCCGCGCTGGCGTAGCCCTCGATCTCAACGATGTGCGCGCCGGGTTTCGCGCCACGCGAGTTGGAGACGACCGTGGCGCGCACGTAGCGGACCTCCACGGGGTCGAAGTCGAGCGTGAAACCCGCCGAGCCGGCGCAGATGGAGTTGGCAGTCTGGTCGGCGAGCATCTTCCACGTCTTGCCGTCCGCGCTGCCCTCGATCTTGAAACCGTAGATGCGTCCGTCTTTCCAGTACGGCACGAAGAGGATTTCGGAAAGCGGCTTCACCGCGCCCATGTCAACGGTCAGCGCCTGCGGCAGGTTCTCGGCGCCCCAGTACACCGTGCCGTCTTCGCGCTTTCCGTCCACGGCGAGCTTCGGCGCGAAGTTGTTGAACTGTCCCGTGGCCGTGGCCTTCGCGTTGAGGAAAAGGTTTGCGACCTTCGCTGCCTCGCCGGAAACCGGCTTGCCGTCTGGTTCGTACGAGGGATGCCGTTTCGGGCCCGCCACCGTGACGGCGCACGCCGCTGCGCAAGCTGCAAGGATGACTCTCTTCATTTGCTGTTCTCCGTTTGGTTGGCGCTTGGTTTAGGACTATTCCAGGTTGATGACGGAAAGCGTGTGGAACTTGTCGTTCTTCTTGTTCTCGAGACCGGGGAAGGTCATGTCGAAGTTAGCGACGATGAGTTTGCGCTTGCCTTGCTTGTCCTTCCAGATCATGGGCTCGCAAGGCTGGTCGAGCAGGCCGTGCGCGCCGGTGTCGTCGGAGTTGCGCCAGAGTTCGCCGAAGCCGCACTCGCCCTTGGCCTCCTTGGCGATGTCCCACGTGTGGAGGGCGTTGAGGCAGCTGTCGCTCATGATGATGCGGTTCTCGGCCTCGTCGTAGCAGATGCCGTCGCAGCACGGGAAGCGCTTGGGATCCTCGAAGATGAGCTTGGCGGGCTCGTAGGAGCCGTCGGCCTTGCGCTTGGCGGTGTAGAAGCGGCCGGAGCCGAACGTGCCGAAGTAGAGGTGGCCTTCCTTCGTGATTGCGAGGCCGTCCGCGCCGGAGTCGTCCTTGCGCTCAAGGGGCTTGGTCTCGGTGGCGCAGAGGAAGTATGGGTCCTTCTTATAGTCTGTCTTGGGGAGAAGCGAGACGGTTTTGTCCTTGCATGCCGCGAGCGGGATGCGGTAAACGCCGCCCATGCCGATGCCGTCCTTGCGGCCGAGATCGAAGTAGGTGTCGGTGATGAACATGTCGCCCTTGTAGAAGCGAATGGCGTTGGCTAGCTTCACGTTGTCAACTGCGGTCTCGATGCGAAGAGCCTCGCCTTTCTTGTTGAGGACAACGCGCATAACGCGGCTCGCGTAGTCCTTGGAGTCGAAGTACTGGTTGTCGCAGTAGTAGAGGTTGCCGTCCTCCTCGCAGAACTCAAGACCCATGGGACGCCCGTAGCCGGTCTTGGGCGAACGGAGGCCGGCGCACAGCACGCTCCAGCGACCGCTCTTGAAGTCGCGCTTCACGATCACGCCAGGGTAGTCCTTTTTCACGAGGTTGGGGGCGGAGTGGTAGATGTTGCCCTGCGGGTCCTTGGTGAGGCCGTCGGGGACGTTCACGATGTCGCCGAAGTTCTTGAAGAGCCTGGGGCGGTACTTCTCGTCGCCCCACGTCTGCACTTTCGCGAAAAGGTCGCCGACGGCCATGGTCGCCGCCGCTGCGCCGAGCGTCAATCCTACGAACATTCTATTCATCTTCTGTTTCCTTGTTTTCGCACTTCCGGCCCTTCCATGGTCAGACCTTCCAACCTTTGGTCGCCCGGTTGCGGTTAGTATATCAAAATCCAACGTCACTAACAATGCCTCATCCATAACAACGCCTTATCCATGACGTTTAGGTTTCAACCTAAATTCGTCATTTCATTTTCCATGCACTCCGTTATATATCACGCAGAGTGGCGTCGTAGTTGTTTTCACCAATTGGGTGAAAGAAATTTTCTGGCCGTTTCTTGTCATATCTTTCTTTCCTTTCTGATTTTTGACTTTTCTCTGCGCCCTCCCGACTGATTCCACACGGATGGAACGAGCGGCGTCTCCGGCGCGGGATCTATAGTGTTCGGCAAACCGTCGTTGTCCCAGTCATGCGACAACACACGCCGATATACCCGCTCCACGTTGTTCGAGCGCGTGATAAAGTTGCCATCCCCGCACAACTCGATTTGCGCGTTGTACTGCCCCATGCGGTCACGCCCTGCATACACATTCTCCCACGTCAGCAGTTTTGCCTGGTAGGGCGCGATCACCGAGCGCGCCATATCCGCCCACCAGAACCTCCCCACCCCGGGCACAATCGACGCATACTCCCTAGCCGCACATATCGACATCGTTGACGAATACTGCCCTCCCACCAGTTGCCTCGGCAACGATTCCACCATGCCGCCGGAAACCACGTCAACACGGCGCACAACATTCGTCCCAAACGGAAACGCAAAGTCGCCGAGGTCGAGCGGAAAGTGCGCCTCATACCCGCCGCCCAACGACCACGGCATGTACTCAACTCCATTCGTCGGCACAACGACCACGGCATGTACTCAACTCCATTCGTCGGCATCACATACGAAACCGCATCATTCGTCACGACGCTTTCAAGCCGCCACCCTTGTGCAATCTCCTCGATGGTCACGCTTGGTAGGGCGCGATCACCGAGCGCGCCGCCGCCGCTCCTTATCTTCTCGCCGCCAAACAGAATGCAGACGGAAAGAAGCGTAAGAACAGCGAGGCGCGTGAAATGTGTCGCGCCACGCCACAGCGCGGCAAACCGTGCCGCCGTGTCGCGGACTGTTTGCGTCCTTAGAATCAGCACGGCAATCAATGCCACCGCCGCACATACGCAGAGGCGGATCAATGCCTGCTGGAACCATCCATAAGCCCCGCAAGCAAAAGTTTGTATATCAATCAGATTCATTTCCGTGCGACAATATATTTAGCTCATCCTCAGCCAATGGAATGCTTGAGGCGATGGCTCCGTTAGACGAAGAACATATCTCAGTCCGGCACGTTAACAATAAACTCCTCACGTTCACTATATTCAGCCTTAGCCTTACCGCTAAGGACCTTCTCGTACTTGTTTGTCTCTCCTGTATAGGACATCAAGCGTAGCACGATGTTTGAAACGCCCGGCCTGTCGTATTGGTCGGCAAGCATGTATGACCAATCTCTAGTACGATCACCAGTCATGTACCACTTCAAGTCATCCCTAGAAATCACGCCCGAGATTGCAAGGTCAACATTCCGCGAAAGGCAGTCAAGGTAGTAGTCGTCACCAAGCCACCATGCGGATGCAAGCAGAATACGCCTCTCGGCAAGGTTTGTCGCAGCAACAGAGAAATTGGAATATACCACTTCAATGTTATTTGACACAAAAGCACCGAGCAAACGCTCTGATGCAATCAAATTGGCCGGCAGACCAGATTCCATCATTTGCTCCGGGGTACCGCTACCGTCATTCGGCAAGCCAACAATGCAATTGGTGATTTTCATTTTCAACGATGAAAGCACATTGCGAACTAATGCCTCGGCGACAGATTTCTCCTCCGCCGTCGCTTTCGCACGGCGGCAGAACTCGTCCCATATCGCCTTGCGCTCTATGTCCGTACGGTCTTTGTAACCTCCGATTATGGCACGATAAAAACATTCCAACGCCTCCTTGCGGAATACCGGCAGCCGCCGGTTATATTCCCGCCGGAAACGAAACTTCGCCTTGCATGCCCTAAATTCGGGCTCCCAGTGCCATGCCCATGTTTTGCTGACCGTACCCGCGAAATGAAGTCCCCACTTCCTGCCGTAGGGATTCCTTCCCCCATAAAGGATTATACTATCTTTCCGTTTCGCTTCTGTCAACTCCCTGCATTGTGTGTCGTCGTCAACAGCAAGTGCTACAGCCTCGGCAAGCCAATCCGAAACCTGAAACAGCGTGTTGGTATCGGACCTAATCAAATCGAACTCGCCAATCCGACGTAGGCAGTCAAGCCTACCACCGAACTCCGCCTTGACGGGATCGCTGTCGTATTCACATGCAAAAGCATAAAGCGTGAACCAAGAAACGATTCTCGCCTCGACGGAGGCCACATCCTCCTTGCCAACACTTCCGCGATACTTTGCGACACGTTCGAGAAGCGGAATGAACAAAGTCCAGTTGTCCCGCCCTTGCTTAGGGTGTATAAATCCATCATGAACCTCTCGCAAGGCGAAATTCACAAGCGATTGCGAGGGGAACTTGTCGGGGTCCCTCTCCGCAAAGGGGATATCCGCACCGGGAAGAATCGTTCCCGAAACGACAAACACCAGTAAACTTGCAATCATGCGTTTTTTCTTCATTTCTTGTTCCTTTCTTATTCCGTTACTGGATAACCTTGTCCTCCAAGAGGTTGTTCCCATGTAACTCCATTTTTGCTTGCGCGCATGGTACCGTTAGAATATACCTGTATCGTCTGAATATTATCTGAAAGCCGATTCGTTACAGAACCGCCCTCTGCAAACCAATACACTGGGATGGACAATTGGTAAGAGCCATCATAATATGGATGTCCACCAGTAATGTAGAATGCTACATAATCACCGTTCACCGTAAAATTCCCGGTCGCGGTCACTTCGATATTGTCGTTGCTCGCTCCTGAACCGGAACCAGCATCTTGAGCATGTTCCAATTTCGCGTCTGGGAATGTTCCTATATCTTGAAACCATCCCGTTCTGTTTATCGGCGGCGCATACCCCTCGTAAAGTCGTATGTGCTGAAACGAGACAGAGAGTGGTTCTAGCCAAGTATCAATATGTATCGCGACGAAAGCATCTTCGGTTGCCAATTGCGGGATTCCTAGCAGCCCCCATTCATGCCCCTCTAAACACCTTGGAGACCCTCCCTTTACCACATTCGGGGCTAAACAATTGAACAACAGTCCGTAAAACCCAGAGCCGGGTGCTAGGTAAACCGTAAACGGGCCGCTCCTGTCAGGAGCTGTAACCGTTGTCCCATCGTTGGAGACAGTTACATAGCTGTTTGTCTCCGCGTACAACGGCACGTGCGGCGTGGTTGTTATCGTGAATCTCTCCTTCGGCCCGAACACGTGCCGTACCTTGTTCGACGGCCAGTCGGCTTCGGCTTCTACGCGAACCCTTACCACATGAAACGTAACAGCGCGCACCATTGCCGGACCGCCGCCGTCAGGCGTGAAGGTGAAGGTCACCTCGCCAACGCCACCCGTCGGCACAGGATCGCCTGAATACGACGCAATGAGACTAAGACTCCCCTCTTCGTCCGCATATCCACGCCATGAATGTGGCATGGCTACAGCCTCGTCCTGATCGGTCGTGAACAATACGCCGTCACAGCTGTTCGAAATTGCAAGCTCCCCATCCTCTGCCAAAGCCCATGAGAAATCAATTTCCGTGCTTGTCGAATTTGCCGAAACGAAATCGCTGGGCGCGTTCGTGTATGCATCTTCCACGATTATCAGTCCGCCGCCGGAAATTGAAATGCCGCTCGTCCTGACATGCCTCACCACGCGCACAACGCCGTGCAGCTCGACGTCATGGATGGTGGCGGTCACGTTTATCACGTCGATGTCATCCTCGTTACCGTCCCAGAGGAAGTTCTCACCCGTTGCAAGCACGTTTCCGTTGGCCTCCCATGTCACGGACGCCCCCCTGCCTTCGGGAATGTCGAATACGTCAGCGGACAGCAGCACCGGGAATGCCGGATCGGTCACGTCGTCAGGCGCGATCGACAGCCACGGCCTCCATACGATGTGTCCGCTCGTTCCCTGCGTCGGCGCAGTGAACTCCGCATCGTGTCCACCGTCACCAGTCGAGACAAGCCTAACCGTGTAAGCGGGGCTGTTTATCGCTCCGCGAAGAGGCATGGACGGCGGCAACGCGTCTTCCATGCCGTCACTCCAAGCGTATGCAACGCCATACGGCAGATACGAGAAATCCACCTCGTAGTACGCTCCCTTCTCCAGCAGGAACACGTAGTCGCCGGAGTTGGTGACGGCTACCGAATAATCGCCGACCACGAGTTGGATTGTCTCAGGTGGAACGTCAGGAACCGTGACCGTGAACTTGTAGAGGCCGTTCGTGAGGTTTTCGCCCACTTGCGCGTCAACCCACTGCGGATAACCTACGGCAAGTATTTCAGTTGCATTCGTGAAGTTCGCCGCAATCCATTCCTCGTCCTGCCCGAAACCATCGTGCGGGAACGGCAACACACGCGGAATCAGTTCCGTTACACCGTTCGTCGTTATCCCCACGTCGCCGTTGCGGAACAGCTCGATGGACGCGTCAATGGTCTCCGCGCTCGCAACTTCCTCATGCAACACGCGCCCGACCACGGCGTTCGTCCACGAGAAGATGTATGAGTTGCGGTCGGTGGACCCGCAGCCGAAGGAGGTTGTCGGATTCACGATCTCCAGCGGAACGCCGACGCTCGCAATCACGTCCGTAGAGCCGTAGCGCGGAATGACTCGCCCCTGCGAACAGACCTCCACGCGGTCGATGTGACCTGTGCCGAACGGAAACTCCCAACCATCGTCGAACGCATAGCGGAAGGAGTCGTTCCACGCGCCGCGAACGTTCCACTTCTCGGCGCGGAACGGCATCGTCGCGGACGCGCGCGGACTCGTCGCCTCG
>CACZDG010000123.1 GCA_902779865.1 uncultured bacterium | reverse complement strand
TACAGTCATCAGGGATGCGGGTCATAATGTCTATCGCTTGGCGGAGGCAGTTGCAGAACGCCAGCGCATGGCGGAAGCAAAGGGGCGTCGGTACGTCCGACTACCGATAGCGCGTACCGCGCCCATACTAGCAACGGCAAAACCATGACCGCCATCCACGGAGCCGCCCACAACCGCGCTAAAACGCCGCGTGCGGGCGCGTTTGAAGGGCTTCGGACTTCTGACATCGGACTTCGCAAATCGTCCGTTGTTCAAACGTTTACATGAAGACCACAAAAGCAACGGCCAAAGCAAAGGCGAAATCCTGTCAAACCAAAACCACACATCAAAAGGACCAACAGCATGAGTTGTGGCAAAACTGGTCTGACCTGAATGCCGCTAACTTAAGGCGATAAGTGATCAAAAAGCTGCAAAAGAGCCACAATAGAAGGAAACACATCGATAAGTGTTTAGTATCGGCAGAAAAGCAAACTTTACCCTCATTTTGTAATGTTTGATTTTTGAACGCTTATATTTCATGGCATGTCGGTAAAAAGCTACTGTTTTTGCTTAAGTTAAAGGTAAGAAATGCCGAAACGGAATTGACAGGAAAAAAAGAATCGTATAATACACTCAATGGAAAGCCGTATGCGGGAAATCCGCACGTACGGTTTGACGAGGGGGAAGTCGCATCGGCGGCAACGCCGAGGCGTGGGTCTCTACTCTACATGACTCGAAAAGCGCTTTCCCTGGCTGCGGCGTTTTTTACCGCCGCAGTCGTCAAGGGCGGAGAAGTGCAAAAAACTGCCGTGTGTGCTTCGTTCGACGCTGCGACAATTGCGTCCAACGGCGTGAAGGTGGCGGACTGGATGCTGGCGCATCCGAAGCGCGCCAACCACCGCGACTGGAGTTATGGCGCATTCTACGCCGGGCTGGCGGAGTTCGCGTGTGCGACGGGAGAGCGCAGGTACATCGACGCCATCCGCGAGGAGGGGCGCACGTACGGTTGGAAGTTCGAGAAGCGCGACGCCGACGTGGGCAACACGCACTGCATCGGACAAGCCTGGCTCGACATCGCGCGCGCGGAGCGCGATGATGCGGTCGTGGCGTCCGTGCGCGCGGAACTTGACGCGTTCATGGCGGCGCACGTCGATGCGCCGCTTGCCCGCCGCGAAGGCGAGCGCTTCGTCCTGAACCGGCGGCGCTGGTACTGGTGCGACGCGCTCTTCATGTCCCCGCCCGTGTGGGCAAAGCTCGCTGCGATCACGGGTGAGCGGAAGTACATCGATTTCATGATGGGCGAGTATCGTGCCACCTACGACCACCTCTACGACCGCGAGGACCATCTCTTCTGGCGTGACGCACGGTACGTGGGGCGGACGACTCCCGGTGGCAAGAAGCTCTTCTGGGGACGCGGGAACGGATGGGTCCTCGCCGGCCTTCCGCTCGTCATCCGCGAGCTTCCCATGGACAGCGCGGAGCGGCGGTGGTTCACCACGTTGTTCAAGGAGATGTGCGCGAAGGTGCGGACGATCCAGCGCGCGGACGGGGCGTGGTCCGCCAGCCTCCTCGATGCCCAGAACCCCGACGCGCCGGAGATGAGCGCGACCGCGTTCTTCTGCTACGCGCTCGCCTGGGGCGTGAACAACGGCGTACTTGACGAGGCGACGTACCTCCCCTGCGTCGAACGGGCGTGGGCGGCGATGTGTCGCTGCGTCGGTGAGGACGGCAAGTTCGGGTGGGTGCAGCCGATCGGGGAAAGTCCGGTGAAGAACTTCGGCCACGACTCGACCGAAACGTACGGCGCGGGCGGCTATCTGCTGGCGGCGGCGGAGTTGCGCCGGTATGCGCTTGCGCACGTCTCGCGCGTGGACCAGATCGCTGCGCGCCTGCCGGAAAGGCCCTGCACGCCGGCGCCGCGTCCGTGCGACCGCGCGGCGTGGGCGCCGCTTGCGAAAGACCCCGCCGCAGCCGCGATCGTCGCATCGGCGGAAAAGCTGGTCGGCGCGAAGATCGACGAACTGTCCGACGACCTCTACCGCGACTTCTCCCGCACGGGTAACAGAGTTCGTTACGAGACGCCGTACTTCCGCAAGGCGTACCGCCTCAATCTCTTCATGGTGGCGGAGGCGCTTGAATGGAAGGGACGTTTCGTGCCGGAGATTCGCCGCTATCTCGAATCGATCCTCGACGAGAAGGTGTGGACGATCCCCGCCACCGACACCAAGGATCTCGCGTTCGTCAAGGGAAAGCCGGTGATCTGTCTCTTCAGCGCGAACAGGGCGTGGATTGTTGCGTATGCGGCCAACTGGTTCGCGGACGTTCTGCCGCCGGAACTGGTGGCGCGGGCGAAGTCGGAATGCCGCAAACGCGTTCTGGACCTGTACCTCGCGGCCTGCCGCAATCCGTCGCTCGCCAAGGGCGGCGGAGGAGATCCGCTCTGGTGGTTCTTCGCACGGACCAACTGGTCGCCCGTGTGCCACGCCGGATGCGTCGGCGCTGCCCTCGCGATCCTCGACAGCCGCCGCGAGCGGGCGGAGTGTCTTGAGGCGGTCGAACGGGCGATGCCGCACTACTTTCAGGGATTCGGACGCGACGGCTACTGTTCCGAGGGAATGGGCTACTGGAACTACGGTTTCGGACACTACGTTGCGCTTCGCGCGATGGCGGAACAGGCCACCGGCGGATTCGTGACGCTCGATTTGCCGATGGCGGTGTCCGTCGCCGCATACGCGGTGAACTTCCAGCTGGAGAACGGGCTTTCTCCGCATTTCGCGGACGGCGGCGGTGCGCCGGATCTTTCGCTTCTCGACCTCTGCCACAGGTTCTGGCCGAAGGTGGTCCCCAGTTCAGGCGTGGGACCCTTGTCGCTCAACAGGGGGTCCTCCGCGAGCTTCAGTCCGTGCCCGGCATGTGCGTTCATTGCGTTGCGCGCTTTTGGGACGTCAAGCGTACAACAGCAAGGTGGGACAGCAAGCGTACAACAGCAAGGTGGGGTAACAAGCATACAACAGCAAGGTGGGACAGCAAGCGTACAACAGCAAGGTGGGACAGCAAGCGTACAACAGCAAGGTGGGACAACAAGCGTACGACAGCAAGAAGGCAGGGCGAAATCTTGTTGTAGTACGCTTGTTGTCTCACCAGCCCCGTTGCCCGTACGGAGCGTGTTCCCGCAGTCGCAGGTGTACCTGATGCGGCCTGGCGGCGGGAAGAACGGCATCGCCTTGGGTGTGAAGGGCGGACACAACGCCGAACTCCACAACCACAACGACGTGGGCTCGTACGCGATCTCGCTCGGCGGCGAGGTGCTGTGCGGCGACGTCGGCGGCGAACTCTACTCGCGGCGTACGTTCTCGTCGTGGCGCTACGATTCCGAGGTGCTGAACAGCTTCGGGCATCCTGTGCCGCGTCCTGGCGTGTTGCAGGGACTGGGACGCCGCTACGCCGCGCGGATCATCCGCACGGAGTTCAGGCCGAACCGCGATACGGTTGTGTTCGACCTAACGGGCGCGTATCCATCGAAAACGCTCAAGCGTCTCCACCGCAAGTTCATCTACGACCGTGCGGCACAGACCGTGACGATCCGCGATGAAGTCGACTTCAAGGAGCCGACGGCGTTCGACGACCCGCTGACGACATTGGTTGGCGTGGATGGCAGGGCGGCGACGGCCGGTGTGACAACAAGCGTACGACAGCAAGGTACGGGGCTTGTATTCGTCGGCAAGAAAGGACGCCTTGCCGTTGACGTGGAGACTTCCGGCGGCGAATGGGAATGGGACGTGCGCACGATGGACAACGGACGTGGCGAATTGCCGGTCGCGAAGGACGCGCCTGAGGGGAAATGGGCGATCTGGGTGGCGGGCAAAACGCAGAACACGCCGCCGGATGGACGTCCGCGCCGCATCGCCGTGAAGTTCAAGAAGCCGGTGACGTCCGCAATGGTGGAGTTCCACTTCAGGGCCGTTGACACGAACATCCCCGAGCCGGAGAACGTGCCGGAGCTGATGCGGACGTTTGCGGGCGAAGAGGTGAAGACGAAGGAGGCGTGGGAGAAGGTTCGCGCGCCGGAACTGCTGGAGCGATTCCAGAAGGATGTTTACGGACGCCGTCCCGCCGTGTTGGACGAGCGGAAGCGCGTCTCGTTCAAGGTGTACGACGAGCGTCCCGTGATGGATGGCAAGGCCGTGCGGAAACTCGTCCGCGCGGAGTTCGACGGGCCACTCGGAAAGTTCTCGTTCCCGTTTACCGTCTATATTTCCAAGGCTCAAAAGCCGGTCCCGGCGTTCGTGAGCATTTGCCTGAAGAGTCGTTCGAAGGTGGGGGCCGACCACGTGATCACAAGCGTGTGCTGGCCGGTGGAGCAGATTGTCGGACGCGGCTACGCGACGATCGGCTTCCTCACCGAGGACATCGCGACAGAGAAAAACACGGGGTTCGCGCAGGGCGTGTTCAAGTGCGTGGAGAAGCCCGAGGTGCGCACGGACGAATCGTGGGGCACGATCTCCGCGTGGGCGTGGGCGGCGAGCCGCGTGATGGACTGGATCGAGACGGAACCGGCCATCGACGCCACACGCGTCGGGATCGTCGGCCATTCGCGCGGCGGCAAGACCGCGATCTGGACGGGCGTGACCGACAGGCGATTCGCGCTCGTCTGCTCCAACAATTCCGGGGCGCACGGCGCGAAGCTCAACCACATCCGCCTTCCGAAGAGCGAAGATATCGCGTCCATCCCGAAGTACTTCCCGAATTGGTACTGCGGCAACTACCCGAAAAAGTACGGCGGCAAGGAGATGTCGATGGACTTCGACCAGCACGAACTGCTCGCCCTCGTCGCGCCGCGGTTGCTCTGCGTCGCCTCCGCGTCCGAGGACCACTGGTGTGGGCAGCCCGGCGAATGGTGGAGCGCAAAGCTCGCGTCGCCCGCGTGGGAGCTGTACGGCAGAAGGGGGCTCGTTGCGGAAAGATTCCCCGCTCCGGGCGAGAAGCAGCAGGAGGGAAGCGTCTCGTACCACCTGCGTCCCGGCAAGCATTCCCTTGACCCCTACGACTGGGACCGCTACATGGATTTTGCCGACAAGAACTTATGAGCTAGCTCCAAAACAATGCGAAAAAGATAGCTGAAGAGGTGCTAAAATCTGTCTCGGCAAATGATTTTAGAACCCTTCATTTGGCGTGGATCAGGTATTGAGAAAAGTCTCTGTTTGGTGTATAATACATCTCGAAGTAAACAAAGAAAGGTTTTTTATAACATGAAAGCAATTACGACGGCGCTGTCCGTTTGCGTGCTGTTCGCGGCGGCCTTTGCGGGCTATGCCGGGCAGAAGGCGTCGGACTTCAAAGTCAAGCTCGTAGGTGTCAGCATTGAGCGCGCCGATGCCGACGATTTCTCGGCAAAGTCGCTTCCCCCGGACAAGCGCATCGTGGTCACGCCGGGGAACCTGGCCGTGTTCCGTCTCGAGTACGATTTCCCTGAAGGCGTCAAGTCGCGGTTGTTCCTGGGGCCGAACTTCAACGAGTCCGTACTGGGCGGCGATCCGTTCGGAACGAGCGCGTCCGGACTTTTGTCCGGCAAGGGGTCCGTCGCCAGGGTAGTCATCCTCGGAGCCGGCGGAAGCGAGCCGTACGAACAGGAGCTTCTCCTCAAGTCCGTGAGGATTTCCGGCGAGATCGAGTCGAAGAAAGGGGCGCGAAGAAACGGTTCGTTCTTCATTTGCGACGCGCCGGTGAACGTGCTCTTCGCCAACAAGGGCGATGCTGACGGCAGCAAGGCCAAGGTGCTTGATCCTAGGCCTTCTCCCGCGCCGGACACTTCGCTAGGCGTCGTCGCGTCGGACAAGCCAGGCAAGCCCAGATCGTCGACGCCGGTCGGCTTCACGGACGATTTAGACGCGGCGTTCGCCAAAGCCAAGGTAGAGGGGAAGTTCGTATACGCCTGCTTCTCGGGGAGTGACTGGTGCGGGTGGTGCATGAAGCTGGAACGCGAGGTCTTCTCGAAGCCGGAGTTCATATCAGGCGTCAAGGACGACTATGTCCTCGTGTTCATCGACTTGCCAGAAGACAAGAGCCTCCTTTCGGAGCATGCGAAGAGCGCGAACCCAGCGCTTGTCGACAAATACCGCATAAGAGGTTTCCCCACGGCCCTTGTCTTCGACGGCGACGGGAAGAAGATTGGTGACACGGGCTACCGCAAAGGCGGCGCCGCGGCGTATGTGGATCATCTCATGGGTTTCAGGAAACGCAGTAATAAAGGAACATGAAAATGCAAAAGAACATCAAGATGATTGGAGCGGCTGTTGTGTTTGCAATGAGCCTCTCGTGTGTTGTAACTGCTCGGGCGGCGGGCGACTACAAAATCGCGCTTCCGCGCAAGGCGCGGAAGATCACGGAGGTGACGACGGAGAGGCCTGCCGCCGAAAACGCCGGAAGCTTCACGTGGAGGCTTCCGAAGCATTCCACGGCAGTGTTTCTGATGGGACGTCAATAGATGCGGAAGGAAAGGGCATGGCCTGTCAATCAATGAAGCCTGTGGACTTTTTGCACGGGTTGAGGCTGGACGGCGGCTCGTCGGGGACGTTGACGCAGCAGGTCGAGAATGGAATCCGGGCGTTGATTGCTAGCGGGGCGTGTGCGCCGGGCAGCACGCTTCCGCCGCGGGACGCAATCGCGAAGCGGCTCCACGTGAGCGAGTGCGTCGTCCGGGCCGCGTTGCGGAGGCTCGCTGCGGACGGCCTGCTCGTCTCGCGCCCGCGCATCGGATGCGTTGTGCAGAAGCGGCCGGTCTCCGCGAACAGGACCGTGCTCGACGTCAACCTCGATCCGTGGACGTCGTTCGGCCCGTCGAACAGCCTCTTCCAGTGCAGCAAGGCCCTTCGCGCGGAGGGGTGCCGCGTCATCATGCTTCCGCTTGGCGGCGGCGGCGATCGTCCCTTTCTCGAGCCGCTCAGGGACGCGCTCGCCGAAAAGCCCGGGCTCGTGATCCTGCGCGCATGCTATGCCAGCATGAAAAACGCGATTCGGCTCGTCGTCGAAAGCGGGTGCGCCTTCGCCACTGTCGGCACGGAGGCGAAGCGGTCCCGCCACGCCCGCCACGTGGGGGTGGCCCGCTACGACTACGCGCCGGCGATCGAGGCGTTTGTGGCGGACTGCCGCACGGCGAGGATCGGGAAGGTCGTCCAGTTCGACTTCGGGCGGCATCCGTACCTTGACGCATCCGCTGCGCTGGAGCGGGCGAAGATCGCCTGCGAGCGCATTACGCTGCAAGTCGGCGGCCCGGCAGATTTGGACGCGGTCGTCCAGGTCTCCTACTCCACGATGAAGCGTTTCCTGCGGGCAAAGGCGCTGCCAGACCTTTTCTTCTTCACCGACGACTACATCGCCCTCGGGGCGTTCGAGGCACTGCGCGACGGCGGGGCGTCTGTGCCGCGCGACGTCCGCGTGGTGTCGTTCTCCAATTCGAAGAGCGGACTTTCGCCGTACGGCAACGTCGCGCGCATCAACTTCGATCCGTTTGCAGACGGGCGCGAGATCGCCCGCTGCGTCATGGAGTGGTTCGGCAAGGGCGTGTTCGGAACGTATTCAGGTTGCTGCTCCTACGTGCGCGGGGCGACGTTTCGGGAATGAAATCCCGTTTGGCATTGACTTTTCGGGAATGCCGTACTATAATATCGACCATGAACTACATAAAAAGAGAAATCGAGCCGGAAATCGTTCGGCTAATGCCGCAAGGCAAAGTCATTGTCGTTTACGGCCCGAGGCAGAGTGGAAAGACCACGATGGTTCGGCATATCGTTGAAGAGCAGAACCTGGACGCGTTATGGCTTGACGCGGACATGGCCGATGTCAGGCGGATGCTGACGGACTTGTCTCCTGAAAAGTGGAAGGGAATGCTTGGCGGGCGGCGGACACTCGTCATTGACGAGGCGCAAAGGGTGGAGAATATCGGCATCGCGCTCAAGATTCTCGTCGACAACATCAAAGGCTTGCAGGTCATTGTCACGGGGTCGAGCGCACTTGAACTGAAGAACAGGACGGAGGAGCCGTTGACGGGGCGGAAGTTCGATTTCCTTCTTCTCCCTCCGTCGTTCGCGGAGCTGGTTGGAATGGCGGGTGTGCTGTCCGAAATGCGACTGGTCGAGGATCGGCTTGTTTACGGATCGTATCCCGACGTGCTTTCCGCAGGGACGGATCGTGAGCGTGTTCTGCGGTCGTTGGCATCCAGTTATCTCTACAAGGACCTACTCACGATTGACGGCATTGTGAAGTCCGCCGCGCTGGAGAAACTGGTAATGGCGCTTGCGTTCCAGATTGGGAGCGAGGTGTCGTATCAGGAACTGGCGGAAACCGCCGGCATCGACAGGAAGACGGCGGAAAAATACGTGGATCTGCTGAAGCGCTGCTTCGTCGTGTTCGAGGTGGGGGCGTATTCCCGGAATATGCGCAATGAGATAAAGAAGTCGCGGAAGTTCTATTTCTACGACGTTGGCGTTAGGAACGCCGTGATCGGGAATCTGCTTCCGCTGGCATCGCGTCCCGGCGATGAGACGGGGCATCTGTGGGAGAACTACGTGATTGCGGAGCGCTTCAAGCGAAACGCGAACCTGCCTATGCCGCCACGCGCGTATTTCTGGCGAACAAAATCCGGTCAGGAGGTTGACTACATAGAGGAGGCTAACGGCGGAATCGCGGCATGGGAGATAAAGTGGAATCCGAGAAAGGCGCACGGCGCACTGCCGGCGGCTTTTCGTGCGGCATACCCTGGAACGCCGTTTGCGTTCATATCGCGCGAGAACATGATGACGTTTCTTTTTGCGGAAAAGAATTGACTTCAAGCAACAATGGCGGCGGATACATTGTTCAAAAGTTGCCATTTTGTGTAGATTTGGCATTGTGGGAAAATGCCGTTTGGTGTATCTCTTCCGCACTACATGTTCCCGCTTGTTTGACGCAATTGCGCGCGGGGAGACGTTTCCAGCTGGTTGATTCGGATGATTCGGATGGTTGTGGAGTGTCGTCGGTTTCGCCGGATTATGCTATAATACCGCCATCAAAGACAATGAAAGGAACAATCGTCATGTCGAGAAACAAGTCTCCACTCTGCGGAACACTGCCGTTCTTTGCGACGGTTGCCGTGATGGCGATCACAGCATCCGGCGCGGATTCCCTTCTGCTCCATCGCTGGAGTTTCAACGGCGACCTGACCGATAGCGTGGGCGGACAAACGGCTTGGTCCACGAACACGTCTTTCGTCGCATCCGGCAGCGGGTACGCCGTCAAGACGGAAGGAGGAACAAACGGAACTTCATACGTCAACTTGGGTTCCAACATCCTGCCGAGGGACGGCAGAAGCTTCACGTTCGAGCTTTGGGTGCGGCTTGACGTTTGGGAGAATGGGCAGTACAGGATGTTCACCATTGGCAGTGCCGCCGGAAATAAATTTGACCAGACGTGGGGCAACAAGAATTATGCAGGGAATGACTATACGCTTGTAACGTCTTCCACGCAAAACAAGTATGTGTTGAATGAGTTTGGAATCGGCCCTCATAAGGTCGGAACGTTCTGCCATCTTGCCTACGTGTTCACTCCGGCGGAGAACGGTCATTGGATCGTTCGCGTCTATCGACATGGCGCGGGCACCGGCTTTCTCCAGGCTGCGACTTCTTTCCTGGCTCCACATGGATGGAAACCGTCCGTCCTAGATCAGACAAGTTGCAGTCTTGCTCGTTCGCTGGTCAACTCGCATAATGATTCGCAGGCATCCTTCGACGAGATACGCGTGTGGGGCCGTGCGCTTTCCGAACGCGAGATTGCGGCAAGTGCGCTTGCCGGCCCCGATGCCGTGATCCCTGACGGTGATTCGCCGTTTGGGAGGACGATTTACAACACCGCAACCGGTTCGCTCTCACTTCCCGCCGGACAGACATTTACGGATGGCGCGGCGAAACTGTCAGCGGGAATCCTGGGCCTTTCCGGTGACAATGGCGCGCTGTCTTTGTTTCCCATGTACGACGGTACGATTGCGCAGGCCGGCGGTTCGTTCACCGCAACCGGCAATCGAATCGCAATCGGCGAGGGCCTGTGCGGCATTGCCGCGCTAACGGCTACGGACGGCGCAGAGCTGAACGTGCATGGTGTTGCGGGAAACGGGTTGGGCGAAGTTGTCCTCAATGACGCGACACTGCGTCTTTCCGGCGAAACGGCCACGCCGACGCTTGTGCATCGCTGGAGCTTCAACGGTGACCTGGCCGACAGCGTTGGTAGTCAGACGGCCTCGCAGATAGGTTGCGATTTTGTTGAATTAGGGACAGGGCAGGGGATAAAGCTTTCTGGCGGCGATCATGGAACGACATGCGTTGACCTCGGTTCCAACGTGTTGCCGACGGACGGGAATGGTGTCACAATAGAACTGTGGGCGAGACAAGATTCAGCGAATGTGAACAATGTCCGGATGTTAGACTTTGGCGACAGTACGATTCATGCCATCCTGATGGGCTGGCGGTCCGGGGGCGCCAATACCGATTTTGTGATTGTGCGTTATTCACCGCAACCACAAGCGCTTACGCTAAATGAACTCACACCGTATTCGGTGGGAACGATGTACCATATAGCCCTAACTGTGTCGCAGAATGGGGACGGAACT
>CACZDG010000122.1 GCA_902779865.1 uncultured bacterium | reverse complement strand
GGGCGGCGTTTCCGCGCCCAAAAGAGGTCCCGCCAAGTTTTTGGTGGGACTTTTTCCGTCGGAAAAAGCTTCCCCAAAATTTTGGTGGGACTTCCGCCGCCGGAAAAAGTCTCCCCAAAATTTTGGCGGGACTTCCGCCGTCGGAAAAAGTCTCACCAAAATTTTGGTGGGACTTCCGCCGCCGGAAATAATCCCACCAAAACTTGTGTAGCGGCTGTTCGGGAGGCGGAGTTTCCGCTGGTGTGGTGGGCGGCTCGCCGGGACGGCTCGCCCCACCATCTACATGTTCTGCATGGCTAAAAACAAAAACGAAAGCGAAATCTTAAGCAAAGATAGTGAGACGGGCCGCCCGGTGGTCGGCCCCTACCGGCGGTAGGGCGCGATCACCGAGCGCGCCGAACTTGCGGGCGGGCCGCCCGGTGGTCGGCCCCTACCGGCGGTAGGGCGCGATCACCGAGCGCGCCGCAAGGTGGGACGGCTCGCCTCACCATCTACATGTTCTGCACGGTTAAAAACAAAACGAAAGCGTTTGGTAGGCGAATTGCGTGGCGGATTGGGATTTGGTATAATATCGCCGTTAAAAGAAAGGGTAACGAGATATGAAGAAACTGGTTGCAATGTTTATATCGACGGCTTTTGCCGCAGTCGCCGCGTCCGTCGCGTTCGGCGCCGTCGAATCCAAGCCCTCGGTGGATTCCGTGGAGGTAGCATCAGGACTGGTCTCGCGCAGCCTTGACATGAAGGGCGGGCATATCCTCGGCAAGTCGTACAAGACGGCCGACGGTACGGAGTTCATGCGCAACGGTTCGCCCGAGTTCGCATTCCGCGTCGATGGTACGATGTACGCAGGGTGGTCGGTGTGGAAGGACGTTAAGGTCGAGAAGAACGAGGCGAAGGGCGGTGCATGCACGACGACCGTGACGGGCATCTCGTCCGACGGCAAGGTGGGTATCGAACTGACCTACACCACGTATCCCGGCATTGCGCTCGTCCGCAAGACGCTCGCGATTGCGAATAAAGGCGAGAAGGACGTCGCGATTGAGGACGTTGACGTGGAGACGTTCCGCCTCGCGTCGCTCGGATGCACCAACTCCCGCGTCATGCGTCACTTCGGACGCTATCGCGAGGAGGGGAGCGTCTATATCGGCGACTGGAACGACCCGCTCGTGGTGGTACACGACTACAGTAGGCGGTGCGGCATAGCCGTCGGTAACGAAGGTGTCTCGACCATGAAGCGCACGACGGCGTTCCAGGACGGCACCTACATCGTTTCAGGCACGCCTCACGTCGGCGAGCGCTATCCGTTCAGGAAATGGCTGAAGCCCGGCGAGAGCTGGACGGCCATGCCTGTCTTCACGGCGCCGTACGCCAAGTGTCCCGATCCGTCGCGCGTCGTGGAGGGGGCCGTTTCGGACTACGTGCGCAGGCACATGGGCGTGCGGGTGGAGGCGATTCCGAACACGCCGATGTTCGTCTACAATACGTGGGTACCGTTCCTCACGCACATCGACGCAAAGCTCATCCGTGAACTTGCCGACGCAGCGGCGGAGTGCGGCATCGAGGAGTTCGTGATCGACGACGGCTGGCAGATCAACATCTCCGACGGCAAGTACGGCCGTGGCGACTGGGCGGTTGACGAGAAGAAGTTCCCCGGCGGACTCAAGCCCGTTTTCGACTACATCAAGTCAAAGGGCATGAGGCCGGGGCTCTGGCTGTCCCTCGCCTGGGCCGATCCTGCGTCCGCCCCAATGAAGGAGCACCCCGAGTGGTTTGTGAAGGACAAGGCGGGAAATCTCTCAAACCTGCATACCATGAACGGAAAGTCGCGCACGGCCTGCATGGCGACGCCCTGGCGCGAATACATCCGGGACAAGATCCTCGGCCTCGTGCGGGACCACGGCCTCGCGTACGTGAAGCTCGACCTCGCGATCGCCACGAGCGCCTACGTCTACGACGACGTGCGCACGGGCTGCTACGCGAAGGACCATCCCGGACATCGCGGGCACGAGGATTCTTATGCGGAGATCTATGAAAGTTGCATGAAGCTCTTCGACGAGCTGCACGAGGCTGCGCCTGACCTCTTCATCGACTGCACGTTCGAGACGGCGGGCAAGACGTTCCTCATGGACTACGGCATCGCCAAGCACGCCGAGGGCAACTGGCTCTCCAACATCGCGTCCAGCGAGGACGGACAGCTCTACGTGCGCAGTCTCGCGTGGGGGCGCACGCCGGCGCTGCCCGCGACGTCGCTCGTGATCGGCAACCTCCACATGAACGGCAGCAACCATCTGCTGTCCTTCAAGTCGCTCGCCGGGACGCTGCCCATCATGCTTGGCGATACGCGCAAGCTCACGCCCGCCGAGCGCGCGGAGTACAGGGAGTGGTCATCGTGGCTCAAGGGCCTGGAGACGCGGCATGGCATCATGTCGTTCCGCCAGGATCTCCCCGGCTTCGGCGAACCGCAGGAGGGCGCGTGGGACGGCTTTGCGCGCGCCAACACCGAGACGAAGAGCGGCGGACTCGTGGGCGTGTTCCGTCACAACGCGGTGGAACGTTCGCGCCGCGTGGCCGTGAGAGGGCTTGACCCCGATGCGAAGTACGTCGTCCTGAAGGGCGCGAAGGGCGAGCGCGTGGCGGAGATGACGGGGCGCGAGCTGGAGGAGGTTGGCTTTGAGGTCGTACTGCCCAAACGCTACGATGGAGAGTTGTACGAAATCGCGCGAGTGTCGTCCGAGAAGAAGATGCTCATCCATTCGCACAACGACTACGCGCAGAAGCGTCCATTCTGGGGCGCATACGAGACGGGGGCGGACTCCATCGAAGCCGACGTGTTCCTTGTGGACGGCGATTTGCTCGTGGCGCATTCGCGCAGGGAGCTGAAAAAAGAGAACACGCTCCGTCGCCTCTACCTTGAGCCGCTGCGCGAGGTCATGCGCAAGAACGGCGGACGCGCCTACGCCGACGGTAAACCGCTCCAGTTGCTCATCGACCTCAAGAACGGAAAACCGGCGCTTGACCGTATCGTGGAGATGATCGAGAAGGATGGGTATCGCGACTGCTTCGACATCGCGAAGAATCCCTCTGCGGCGAGACTGACGGTGACGGGCGACCATTCCAAGATTACGGATTTCTTCGCCTATCCCGATTACGTGTTCTTTGACGTGCCGCCTACCAAGAAACTGGCCGACGAACAGTACAAGCGCGTGCCGCTTATCAGCCACTTCGCGCGTGCCTACACCAAATGGCGCTCAGGAGAGATGTCCGAGGCGGACAAGGAAAAAATCCGCGTTGCCGTCCGCGAGGCCCACGCGAAGGGCTGCAAGTTCCGTCTGTGGGGATACCCCGACAATCCCGAGGCGTGGCGTCTTGCTCGGGAACTGGGACTCGACTACATCAACACCGACCGCCCAGCCGCTGCTACCACTTTCCTGCGCACAGCCAAGTAGCAGGAATACCTGTTCGTGTCTAACGATTGACGGTGTCTGTACGATTTGATATAATTCGTGCCGCTATGAAAAATCATATTAAGCAGTTTGGTTTTGTGCTGGCATTTGCGGCTGTGGCCTCAGTCGCACATGGTGTGGAGTTCTCGCTCGGCGTAGGTGCGTACGAGGGACGTGCCGCGTTTAAGGAACTGCGTATCGTAGATGCCGACGCGAAGGAGGTTTACTCCAACGACTTCGCGACGCCCGACGCCGTGAAGGGCTGGCTTTCCGCCGGACGCGGCGTATGGAAGTGCGGCGGTGGCACGCTCGAGCAGACGTTCGGCGGACTCGGGCATGAGGCGGTGACGCTGTCGATTCCGCAGAAGTTCCGCAACGTCACCCTCACGGTGAAGGCGAAGAAGATCGACGGCAAGGAAGGATTCATCATCGCCACGGGCAAGAACCTGATTGTGGGCGGCGGCGAGTGGGTCATCTTCGGCGGATGGGTCAACACGCAGCACGGCATCGAACAGCCGCCGTTCGCGGTCAAGAAGGTGCCCGGCTCGATCAAGCAGGGACGCTGGTACGACGTGAAGGTGGAATGTATGGACGACCGCATTCGCGCCTGGCTCGACGGCAGGCTTGTCGTGGAGTCGCTCGCGGCGGTGGATACGTCGGGGCGCCCCGCGTCAATTAAGCCGGTGAAGGACGGGAAGGCGATCAAGTACAGCCCGATGATCTTCGGACAGTTCATCGAGCACCACGATCGTCAGGTGTACGGCGGGCTCTTCTGGCCGGGGCATCCGCTCTCCGACGAGGACGGCTTCCGCAAGGACGTGATCGAGGCCCTGCGCGAGATCAAGGTGCCGATCGTGCGCTGGCCGGGCGGCTGCTTCGTCTCGGCCTACCATTGGAAGTACGGCGTCGGACCCAAGCGCCAGCCGATGTGGGACAAGGCGTGGGAGGTCGAGGACCCCAACACGTTCGGCACGGACGAATACGTGAAGTGGTGCCGCAAGGTCGGCTGCGAGCCGTACATCTGCACGAACGCCGGATCCGGCAACGAGGAGGAGATGAGTGACTGGGTGGAGTACTGCAACCTCAATGTCGGCAAGTGGGGACGCCAGCGCATCGCGAACGGTTACCCGAAGCCGCACGACGTGCTGTACTGGAGCGTCGGCAACGAGAACTGGGGCGGCTGGGAAATGGGCGCGAAGACCGTCGCCCAGTGGGGGCCGCTTGTCCGCGAGAGCGCGAAGATGATGCGCGGCGCGGATCGCCGGATCTACCTCCTCGCGGCGGCGACGCCGAACGAGGGGTGGACGCTTCCGCTTCTCAAGTCGGCCGGCTACCTGCTCGACTACGTGAGCATCCACGACTACTACGGCGGCGGACCGAAGCAGCGTCCGTACTTCGAGTGGATGATGAAGACGTGCCGTCCCGAGGAGACCATCGTGCAGACCATCGGCATCCTCGAGAAGGCCGGGTTCGGTGGCGGAAAGATCGGCATCGCGTTCGACGAGTGGAACATGCGCGGCTGGTACCATCCCCGGCGCAAGTCAGACGGGCGCCACGACCACGCCGCGCGGCGCAAGAACGACATCGCCTCGCTCTACAACATGTCCGACGCGGTCTTCACCGCCAACTTCCTCAATGCCTGCCTGAGGCACTGCGACGTCGTGAAGATGGCGTGCTTCTCGCCGGTCGTCAACACGCGCGGCGCGGTGTTCGTGCATGATAAGGGAATCGTTAAGCGCACGACCTACCACGTGTTCTGGATGTACACGCACCTCCTGCAACCGAACGTCGTGCCGGTGAGCGTAGATTGCGGAAACCTTTCCGACGGCTGGCGCGTCGTGCCCGCCGTTGACGCGATACTGACGGCCTCCGACGACGGTAAGCGCCGCGCCCTCGCGGTCGTCAACAAGTCGCCGGACAAGGCGGTGTCATTCGACATTTCGGCCCTTTCTTCGGGGTGTCCGACCTACGTGCCGGCCACGGTCATCTCCGGCGCTTCGACCGACGACTACAACGACATCGGCGCGGAGAATCGCGTCGTACCGATCAAAACGACGCTTGAGGTGAAGGACGGCAAGGTGTCGCTCCCGCCCCATGCGATCACATGCCTTGAGCTTTAAGTCTGCACAAACTGCGATTAATCGAAAATCCTTCTTTCCTAACAATTATCTTTTCCAAGGAACTGAAGGTGAAGAGCGAATAGAGCAAGAACCACGGACTGATTGGTGACTTCTTTGAGGTACCTCGTTCATTACGCTGAAGGATCGTGCCGTGGGACTGGTGCGTCATGAGTTCGAGTATCCGGTTTCAATTTGCACGTGGCTTTGCTTAGCCTGTTGGCAGCGGAGAGGCGGTATTTAAGCGAGGAGAATTTGCTTCGCACGTTCGAACTGTGCGGAAAGGTCAACTTTACGTGATCCGTTTACGTAGCCACCATGGACGAGGTCTTCCACGAACCTGCGGAACTTGTGCGGACCGGGGTTGAGGTTGTCCAAAACGCGCACCTCCGCCGTGCCGAACGTGCAGGACTCGGAGAGCATTCCCGTTGATTCCGCAGTGACGTACAGCGTCTTTGCCAGTTTCACGAAAGCGGGAATGGGGTTGAAATGGTCCTTGGAATAGAGCAACTTGTAGTCGAACGGGAATGAGTCGATGACGGCCTCCACATCTGGCGGCGTCCGGCGTGAGGTAGTGACCCAGATTTCGTGGCTCGTGGTTAGTGATTCGTGGTTCGTGGTTTGTGGTTCGTGGCTCGTTGGCTTGTAGGTGGCGAAGATTTGCTCAAGCTGAGTGCGCATCCAGTCGGCGGACATTGTTGAGCACTTGTTGGGTCCGCCAACGATCAAGGCCACGGCGGGTTTCTCTGACGGCGTATGGCGTGCGAGGAACGCCTCCGTTCCGGCGGAGTAAAACGTTTCATCGTTCGCGACGAGGTTGACTGGAATCGGAATTATGTTTGTTGCTGTGGGAGGTCTGTCGAATTCAGGGGCCAGAATGCAGTCGAACGAGGCAATGCGATAGCCGCGAGGGTAAAGCACTACGCCACATTTGACTCCTAGCTTGCGGGCGAGCGATTTCGCCGCATAAAAAGTGCCGGACCCAGTGCCGATTACGGTGACGTAGTTCGTGGTTTGTGGTTTGTGGCTCGTGGCCGATATTTCGAAGGGCGCGAAGAGGGAGAGCGTGTGGATGCCGAGGTGGTCAAAGAGATAGGAGAGCGCTTTGTGGAAGGGGGATTTGAAACGGATTGCAACGAGGTCGAAGTCGCAGCCGAGGGCGCGGGCAAAAGCCTTGGACTGGTTTTCATGGCCGGCTTTGCCGTCCGTGAGGATAATCACCTTACGTTGCATTCGGCACCGCTTCCTTCTCCTTTGGCACTACGACGTCCTTCTCTTTCGGCACTACGACGTCCTTCTCTTTCGGCACCGCTTCCTTTTCCTTCGGCGGTTCTTCTGCGGGTTTCATCTTCCCGCTAAGCATTTCCTTCACGGCTTTGCGGACTTGTCGTTTGGCGATTGCCATGCCGCCCTTGACGGTGCAACCGGCTGCGCGGAGGTGTCCGCCGCCGCCGAAGCGCGCGGCGAGCAAGGTAGCGTCGTGCGGCTCACGCGTTCGAATCGACACACGCGTTTCGTGCGTTCGGTCGGGGATCTGATAGAAGAAAAGCGCGATTTCGTTACGGGCGGCCTGACGCGGGATTTCAATTACGTCCTCGGCGTCCGCCTTTGTGCCGCGCACCTCGCGGAAATCGTCGCGCGTGAGCGTGACTTCCGCTACTTTACGGTTTTTCCAGATGTGAAGCGAGCGCCATGCGCGGCGTTTGAGCTCCATTGATTTGGTTTTGAAGGAGCAGTAGAGGGTGTCGTTGATCCATGCCGTGCGGACGCCGTACTTCAGAAGGTCGCATGCGGCGCGCATGGTGCCAGTGCTCGTCGAATCGTAGGCGAAGCGACCTGAATCCGTTATGATCGCCACCCAAAGCGCTTCGGCAGTGGCGCGGTCGAGCGGCCAATTCATCCACTTCGCGAACCGCCAGACGATTTCCCCCGCCGAAGATGCGGACGGGTCGATGATGGACGCGGCCCCGGCGGGAACGCTTGTAGCGTGGTGGTCGATGGTGAGCGTTGGAAGCTTTTCGGCGAACGGGCGGACCTCCGGCGGAAGGCGGTTCGGTGCGGCACAGTCCACATACACGAAAAGGTCGAATTTGCGCCTCTTTAGGCGGCGGACCGGGATAATGTCGGCCACGCCCTCAAGAAATCCGGGCTTGCCGAGGGCGTGGACGTCCGCCGTGGCGTATGCGTCGTATCCGGCCGCCCTTAGCATCCGCGCCATTGCAATCATTGAGCCAAGCGAATCCCCGTCTGGGCTGAGGTGCCCCGAAACGAGGACGCGCTTTGCTTTCGCAAGCAGCTCCTTGGCCGCTTTATAGTTGGCTCTGTCGTCCATGATGTGCCTAGAGGCATATATGATACCAAATCGCGGACGGTTTTACGAGCATAAATGCAAACCACGCTTACTCATGCGTTTTTGGCGGCGTGTTATCACGAAAATGTTGAAATAAGCGTGTGGCATGCGGGTGTTGCGGGCGGTGGGAAAATATTGTATAATAAGCGCCATGGAGAAATGTTTCAACATCGCGGGGCCGTGTTTCCCCGACGAGCACTACATGCTTCCGGCGCTTGAAAGGTTGCCGGGAATCATGCGCATCGTCGAGCAGCGCAGCTACTTCGTGCTGCATGCCGCACGGCAGTCCGGCAAGACGACTGCGCTCATGGCGCTCGTGGAGGAAATAAACAAGAAGGGCGAGATGAACGCCCTCTACTTCACCGTTGAGACCGTACAGCGGTTCACGGATCCGCGGGACGGAATCCCGAAGATCGTGGAACGGATGCGATCTGCCCTCGTCAACAATCCAATATTTAGGGATTTCGCCGTTTCGGATGCCGCTCAGACGACTGACGTGCGCGAGTTGTTGTCTGGAGTAGCAGCTACGTCAAAGAAACCGCTTGTCGTGTTCTTCGACGAGGTAGATTGCCTTTCGGACGATACGCTCGTGACGTTTCTGCGCCAGCTTCGCGACGGCTACGTGACGCGGAGGACTTCGCCGTTCCCCGCGTCGATTGCGCTCGTGGGAATGCGCGACATCCGCGACTACAAGGCGCGTATTCGATCTGATGGACAGACACTCGGCGACGCAAGTCCGTTCAACATCATAAAGCGCGACCTGACGATCTCCAATTTCAGCAGGGATGACGTCGCCCGACTTTACGCACAGCATACGGAGGCGACCGGACAGGTCTTTTGCGACGGGGTTGTGGACAGGGTGTACGAATACACGCGCGGCCAGCCGTGGCTCGTAAACGCCCTGGCAGAAGAATGCGTTGAGATTATCCACGAGTATCGCTACGATGAACCAATCACCGTCGATGACATCGCCACGGCGAAAGAAAAAATCATCCGCGCACGGGGCACGCACGTGGACAGCCTTATGGAGCGACTTAAGGAGCCGCGCGTGAGGCGCGTCGTGGAGCCGGTGATTCTCGGCAGGGATCCGTTCCTTTCCGAGTTCGACGATGACTACCGCTATGTGCTTGATCTTGGGCTTCTCAGGGAGGACGAGGCTCACATGCTCGTCCCCGGCAATCCAATGTACGCCGAGATCATGATCCGCTATCTTTCCGCCACAGAGCAGAAGCGTTTCTACAACGACTACCGCACGCCGTTCTGGCTCAAGCCCGACGGCTCGCTCGACATGCCTGCGCTGATGTTGGAGTTCCAGAGGTTCTGGCGCGAGAACAGTGGGGCCGACCACGAGGTGTACGGCTACAACGAGGCGACGCCGCACCTTGTGCTGATGGGCTACCTCCAGCGCGTCGTTAACGGCGGCGGGCGCATTGTCCGCGAGATGGCGCTCGGCTCGAAGCGCCTTGACCTTTGCGTGGAGTTCGGGAAGTTCCGCTACGCCGTGGAGCTCAAGATGAAGCGCAACTTCTCGCCGACCGAATCACCCGCGCAGCTTGTCGGCTACCTCGACCACCTCAAGCTTCCCGAAGGTTGGATGGCGGTGTTCGACGATGATAAGGATAAATCGTGGGACGAGAAGATCTACACCCGCGATGAGGTCGTTGATGGCAAGACCATTCATTTCATTGGTCTTTGAAGGTTCGGCGGTCTTTGAAGGTTCGGCGCAAGGGTGGATAGTGCCTTTGTGCGGAGGAATGTAATAAATAGTTAAAAGTAAATCAAAAAGGCAGACAACAATGAATAAAAAGGGTCTCTCGTTAGCAATAGTACTCACATCGACGTGCTCGGTTTTTGCGGCGTTTCGTCCGCCGGCCGTGCCGCTCGTATCATGCGACACGTTCTTCAGCGTGTGGAGCGCGGCGAATACGCTCACGGAGAGGGAGACGACCCACTGGGCCGGCGCGAAACAGCCGATCTCCATCACGCTCACCGCCGATGGCAAGACGTGGCGTCTCTGCGGCCTCGAACCGCAGGCCATTCCCGCGTTGCCGCAGACGGGCGTGAAGGTGATGCCGCTCCAGACGACCTACTCCTTTGCAGGGGATGGGATCAGGGCTAAGCTCGTATTCTCCACGCCAAAGCTCACGGATGATCTTGATGTCGTGACCGCCTACGTGGAGGGCGCGAAGGAGTGGAAGCTCAACGCCTCGATTTCGCCCGCGCTCGCGACGAACAACGACAAGGCGCAGATGGTCACGAACCGCTGCACCGTGGCGGGGCTGCCCGCAATCTCGATCGGGCGTAAGGAACAGCGTCCGCTTGCCTACAGCGGCGACCGCGTGCGCTGCGACTGGGGTTATGCGTGGCTCGTGGGCCCGAGTGCGGCGAAGGACGGCGAGGCGCATTTCCTCCTTGCCTACGACGACGTGAAGGCGATCCAGTTCTTCGGCGACGATCTCCCCGCGTGGTGGCGTCGCGATGGGCTTCCCTTCACCGCGATGCTGGAGAAAGCCGAGGCGGAACGCACCGCGCTCCTGAAGAGAATGGACGCCTTCGACGCGGAGCTCTACGCCGACCTCGTGAATGTCGGCGGCGAGAAGTACGCGGCTCTCGCAAGCCTCGCCTACCGCCAGACGTTCGCCGCCTGCAAGCTCGCGGCGGACAAGAACAACCAGCCGCTCTACTTCTCGAAGGAACAGGATTCCAACGGCTGCATCGGCACGGTGGACATCCTCTACCCGCAGTCGCCGCAGATGCTGTTCGCGAGCCCCACGCTCATGCGCGCGATGCTTGCGCCCGTCCTCGTCTACGCCTCCCATCCCCGCTGGCCCTGGCCGTTCGCCCCGCACGACCTCGGCCAGTACCCCCTCGCCAACCAGCAGCGCTACGGCGGTGGCGAGAAGGGCAGGAACGAATCGCTGCTGATGCCGGTCGAGGAGAGCGGCAACATGATCATCTGCCTCGCCGCGCTGGCGCACGCGGAGGGCACGGCCGAGTTCGCGTCGTACTGGTGGCCCACCGTGACGAAATGGGCGGAGTATCTCGCGAAGTTCGGCTTCGATCCCGGCAACCAGCTCTGCACG
>CACZDG010000121.1 GCA_902779865.1 uncultured bacterium | reverse complement strand
GGACGGCTCGAAGGAGCGCGTCATCGTCATCACGGGGCCGGACTCGGTGAGGCCGTAGGGGTTGCAGACCTCCTTCATGAACATGCGGTCCACGACCTGTTGCATGCGGTGTACGGGGCAGGCGGACCCGCTCATGATGCCGCTGCGCAGCGAGTGGAAGTCGAACTTGGAGAAAAGCGGGTGGTCGAGCATCGCGATGTACATCGTGGGGACGCCGTAAACAGCGGTACACTTCTCCTTCTCAATTGAGGCCATCACCTGGATCGGATCGAACTTCTCCACGGAAGCAGTGGAACAGCGGCACGGGGATGCACACGCGGTCGCGGCAGGTGAGGTTCTGGCAGGCGCCGATCCAGAAGCCGTCGTTCGCGATGTTGCGGTGGGTGAGCTGCACGCCCTTCGGGAAGCCCGTGGTGCCGCTCGTGTACTGCATGTTCACGACGTCGTTCACGTCGCACTCCGCCTGGCGCGCGTAGTAGGCGTCCATCGGAGTCTCCACCGAGAGGGCGAGCACCTCGTTGAGCGAGTACATGCCGCGGTGCTTCTCGCCGCCGAGGAACATGACGCGCTTCAGGTGCGGGTACTTCGCGCTCTTCAGCTCGCCGCGCGGCTGTTCGCGCAGTTCGGGGACGAGCGTGTAGATCACGTCCACGTACGAGCAGTCGCGGTAGCCGTTGATGATGAAGAGGTTCTCCGTATCGGACTGCGAGAGCGCGAAGTCCATTTCGTGCTCCTTGTAGTTCGTGTTGAGCGGCAGGAGGATCGCGCCGATCTTCGCGGCCGCAAACATCAGCACCACCCAGTGGGGCACGTTCGTGGCCCAGAGCGCGATTTTCTCGCCGCGCTTTACGCCAAGCGACATGAGGCCGCGCGCGAGGCGGTCCACCTCCTCGCCGAACTCGTACCATGTGAGGCGGAAGTCGCGGTCGGCATATACCACGGCGTCGTTCTCGCCGCAGCGCGCGATCGTCTGGTCGAGAAGCTGGCCAAGGGTGTATTCACGGGTTACGGGCAGGTTGTGCCACGGCACGCCGCGGGATATGCTCTGGGCGAACGGCGCCTGCGTCGGCGCCGTCCCGAAAGGATCCGTTAACTTGAACATCTGGGACCTCCTGTTAGAACGGCAGGAAAACGACGCCGTAGATCGACGCGGGCTTACCGTCCATCGCCCGCAGCGAGTGCTTCACCACGCTGTTGTAGTACGCGGTGTCGCCCGAGTGGAGAACAGTGGTCTCGGCTCCGTAGGTCAACTCGACGGAGCCTTCCAGCACGATAATCAGTTCCTCGCCTTCGTGGCTGGAAAGCGCCGTGGGGGCGTTTGCCGAGAACTCGATGCGGAACGGATCCATGTGGCGGTCGGGCTTGCCGATCGCGAGCGAGTAGTATGCGTAGCCCGCCGGGTTCTCACCCTCGTGGGCCACCTTGACGGATGAAAGCTGGTCGGCGCGCGTGATGATCGGGTCGGGCTTGAACTGGTCGTCCATAAACGTGCCGAGGCGCTGCCCTAGCGCACGGGAAAGCTTTGTGAGAATGCCAAGGGCGGGAAGCACCTCGCCATCCTCGATGGAGGCGATGAGGGCAGCTGCGACGCCGCTCTTCTCCGCCAGATCCGCGAGGGTCATCTTAAGATTCTCACGGTACGACTTGATCCGTTTTCCAACTTTGTTTTCGTTTGCCATTTTTGCTTTCCAATTTGCGGTTAAACGCCGATATTATACAACATTTCCCCTCCCAAAATCAAGCACAAAGGGTTTGTTGAATCGGTTTTTTCGCAATGATTCGGGCTTGCATATTGGATGATAAGAGAATATAATATGCGGCGTTTTGAGCCACTGGGCAGAAATGACACAATGAGAGGCTTTTTCAATAAAGTAGCCGAGCACATCGACAAGCTCGATTCGGAAGGCCAACGCAAGCAGTACCGTCTGCTTGTGGAGGAACTGTCGTTCTATGAATCTGTATTCCGCTCCATGCGCGAGGGCGTACTGGTGGTGGACACCACAGGGCGCACGGTGTACGCGAACGAGGCGGTGGCGCGGTTGACTGGATTCGACGGCGCGAAGGCCAAGGGACGTCCCGTGCGGCACCTTCTGCCAGACTGGGACTGGGACCGTCTGCTCGCACCGTCCGACGAGGGCGACGGCTGGGCGCGTCAAGCGTCGTGCGAGCTTGAAGTCACCTACCCCGAACGACGCATTCTCGAAATACAGTCAACGCCGTCCGCAAACGGTACCGTCCTTCTTGTGCGCGACGTCACTCTTGCACACGCGCGCGAAGCTAGCGCGCTCGAAAGCGGTCGCACGGACGCCGTGTGCGAACTCGCCTCGGGCGTCGCACACGAAATCGGCAACCCGCTCAACGCGCTTTCGCTGAATCTTGAAATGCTCGCACGCGAATTCCGCCGCGAACCCGACGAGGAACGGCGCACGCGCCTTCTTGCCGACATCGACGTTGCCCGACAGGAGGTGAAACGCATCGACGCAATCAACCGCAGCTTCCTCGCCGCGCTCCGACCAGTTGCGCTTGACCTAGCCCCCGGCTCTCCGGCTGATTCGCTCAAGGACACCCTCGCCGAGATGCGCAACCAGTTCGAGGAACGGCACATACACGTGTCGCTCGACCTTCCACCCGCCCTTCCGCCGGTCATGATAGACCGCGCGCAGATGCGCCAGGTGTTCTTCAACCTCGTGAAGAACGCACTGGAGGCGATGAAGGACGGCGGCAGTCTTGACATCGAAATTTCCGCTGACGACAACAACGTCTATACTTCGTTCCGCGACTCTGGTGCCGGAATCTCCGACGCCGCCCTCGCTCGCATCTTCGAACCGTACCGCACTACAAAGGCCAAGGGCAACGGACTCGGCCTAATGATATGCCGGCGCATTGTCCGCGCCCATGGAGGCGACATCGACGTGGAGTCGAAGTCCGGCGAAGGCACGAAGTTCACCGTAACACTGCCGCGCCTCGAACGACGCATAAGGAGGCTTTCATGAAGCAGTCGATTCTGGTTGTTGACGACTACAAGGACACCCGCGACCTGATGGGGCGCGCGCTCGGCGCGGACTACCACGTGACGCTCGCGGCCGATGCTGAGACCGCCATGCAGGCCCTTGCGGCCGACCCTTCCATAGCCCTGATGATCTCCGACGTGCGCATGCCCGGTACGGACGGTCTCACTCTGCTGAAATCAGCCAAGGCCGCACATCCCAACCTTTCCGTGATCATGCTCACCGCATACGGCACGGTGGATCTCGCGGTGGAGGCAATGAAGGACGGTGCGGACGACTTCCTTACTAAGCCGATCGACCTCGACCAGCTCGATTTGCGCGTTGCAAAGGTGCTGAAGACGCGTGCGCTGGAGGAGGAGGTTGTTTCGCTCCGCAGCGAGCTAGACGAAAAGTACGGCCTTGAGAACATCACCGGCACGTCCGAGTCGATGAAGAAGGTGTTCCGACTCATACGTCAAGCGGCACCCACGCAGGCGACTGTGCTTATCGAAGGTCCGAGCGGAACAGGCAAGGAGCTCGTGGCGCACGCGCTGCACACGCTCTCGCCTCGCGCAAAGGGTCCTTTCGTGGCCGTGGAATGCGCTGCGCTTAACGGGAACCTCCTCGAAAGCGAACTGTTCGGACACGAGAAAGGCGCGTTCACGGATGCAATCTCGAAGCGTATCGGGAGATTCGAGGCTGCAGACGGCGGAACGATCTTCCTCGACGAGATTTCGGAAATTCCCCCTTCCACGCAGGTCAAGCTTCTGCGGGTGCTCGAGACGCGCTCTTTCGAGAGACTGGGCAGCTCCGAGACGATCAAGACCGACATTCGCATCGTCGCCGCATGTAATCGTGATCTTGGACAGATGGTGCGCGAAGGCAAGTTCCGCGAAGACCTCTACTACCGCCTCGCCGTGGTTGACATCCGCCTGCCTGCGCTCCGCGAGCGCGCAGGGGACATCCCCCTTCTCGTCTCGCGTTTCCTATCCGAATTCTCCGCCGCGAACGGAAACCGCGTGACGGGAATCACCCCCGCCGCGATGAAACTGCTTGAAGCCTATCCTTGGCCGGGCAACGTCCGCGAGCTGCGCAACGCAGTTGAACGCATGGTCGTACTGTCGCAAGGCGGTCAACTTGACGTTGAAGACGTGCCGGAGCACATGCGCGCGCTAGCGCCTTCCGGTGTCGGACAGCCTATTACGGCGGGAACCCTCGGTGAAACGGAAAAGGCGAAGATTCTCTCCGTGCTGGAACAGGTCAACGGCAACCGCTCACGCGCCGCGCAAATGCTGGGAATATCCCGCCGTACCCTTTACCGCAAACTGGACGAATACGCAAAGGAAGGTGCGAACACGTGAAAAGACAACTCGCAATTCTCATCGTCTCTGCCGCCGTGGGTGGTGCTGCGTCCGCAGAGCCACAGCGCGTAACCACGCTGTGTCCCGAGTGCAAGGGCGCGAAATCGCTCTCGCTCACGCCGCCAAACCTCGGCCAGCACGACGGCGAAATCGACGTCACTCCGGGTAAGCCCTTCACCACGCACCGCTGGGACGTAAAACACGCACGTTGTCCGCTATGCAACGGTTCGGGTCGCCATGAAATGTTGCTGCTGAAGGTGAAACCACCGAAGAATCGAGATGGCAAAGAAGCGTGTACCACGTGCTGGTGGAGCGGCGTGGAGCCTTGCCGCCGCTGCAACCACACCGGATACGTGGAGTGCCAGAAATGCAGAACCTCGCGTAATGGCTCAAAACCGGGCTGGATCGTAGAGGAGCAGAAGGCGCAGGGACGCATCTCGTTCCGTAGCAGGGGCAAGAAGAAAATCCAAGTCAGGGCGTGCAGCGAATGCGGCGGCATCGGAAAGGTCAAGTGTACCGCATGCGATGGTCTGGGTGGACTGCCCTGCAAGCGTTGCAAGGGCGAAGGCTACTCCATTAAAAGGTCTGTGAAATGATCATACGGATTCCGTCCATAAAACCGAAGCGAAAGGCGGCACCCGCAGAACCGGCGACACCCGCGTTTGACCGCAACTTGCCACCGAACATCCCGTTCCTCCGATTCGAGAACATAGTCGGACACGGCGGCATGGCCGTTGTTTGGCGCGCATGGCATCGGGAACTGAACATCCCCGTGGCCGTGAAGGTGCTAGACCCAAAGTTCGCCGCAAGCGGAGAGGACGTGCGCCAGTTCATGATGGAGGTGCGGATTATGTCCAGCCTCCGCCATCCAGGAATCGTGCAGGGTTACGGCGCAGATTTCGCAGACGGCAGGTACTACTTCATCATGGACTACGTGGACGGCTACACGTTCAGCTCGCTGTTGGCCCGCAAGGGGAACCTGCCTGAAACCGACACTCTGATAGTGTGCGAATCCGTGGCCACCGCGATGAAGTACGCATGGGACGAATTCGGCATCGTCCACTGCGACATCAAGCCCGAGAACATCATGGTGGACCGCGACGGCACTATCAAGGTCACAGACCTCGGGCTATGCCAGTCCACCGCCATCATCAAACAGGCAAAGCAGTCGGAAGAGGTCGTAGGATCGCCTGCGTACATCAGCCCTGAGCAGATTTTCGGGGATGTAACGCTTGACTGCCGGGCCGACATCTACTGCCTAGGCGCCACACTATACCACTTGGCAACAGGACGCATGCTTTTCCCGCTCATGGACAACGACGGCATCCTCCGCGCACACGTTGACAAAAACATCCAAGCCCCTGACCCGCGCTTCGTAATCCCCGAACTTTCCGAGGGGTTCGCCCGCCTCGTCTCGAACATGTGTGTCAAAGACCGCGACTACCGCTACCAGTCGTGGTACGAGGTGCTGAACGCCGCCCGTCTCGTGGATTCAGGCGGCATGCCGTCGCTACACCCCAAAGAGGCGGTGTCGTCGATTTACAGTTTATGACCCGGCCAAAGTCACGGCACGAGGAAACGCGCCGTGAGTTCCTTCGCTTTGGCCTTTATCTCGGCCTGTTTGTCGGTGTCAGTGATGTCGTCAAGGATATCCGCGATCCACCCGCCGATGAGCGTGGCCTCAGCCTCCTTCATGCCGCGCGTCGTAATCGACGCCGTGCCGACGCGGATGCCTGAGCACTTGAACGGGCTTTCAGTGTCGTAGGGGATGGTGTTCTTGTTCACCACGATGCCGGCAGCGTCAAGTGCGGCGGCGGCGTCCTTACCGGTGATACCCTTCGTACCCTTGACGTCCACGAGGAAGAGGTGGTTGTCCGTGCCGCCGGAGACGATGCGCCATCCACGGTCCTGAACGGCCTTGCACATCGCCTTGCAGTTCTTGACGATCTGCGCGGCGTAGTCCTTCATTTCGGGCTGCATCCACTCGCGGAAACAGACGGCCTTAGCGGCGATGATGTTCTCAAGCGGACCACCCTGCATTCCGGGGAACACCGCCGAGTCGAGCGCCTTGGCCCACTTCTCCTTGCAGAGCACAAGGCCACCACGTGGTCCGCGCAGGGTCTTGTGGGTGGTCGTGGTGACGAAATCCGCGTACGGGACGGGGCTCTCATGCGCACCACCGGCCACTAGACCAGCGATGTGGGCCATATCGACCATCATAATGCAGCCGACCTTGTCGCATATCTCGCGTATGCGCTTGAAGTCGAGAGCGCGCGGATAGGCGCTCGCACCGGTAAGGAGAATCTTCGGATTCACCTCAAGGGCCTGCTTTTCAAGGGCATCGTAGTCCAGGCGCTCCGTAGTGCGGTCAACCGTGTAAGGTACGATGTTGTAGAGCTTACCGCTGAAGTTCACAGGCGAGCCGTGGGAGAGGTGTCCGCCCTGGTCGAGCGAAAGTGAGAGGATGGTGTCGCCGGGCTTGATCGTGGCGAGATACACCGCCATGTTCGCCGCGCTGCCGCAGTGCGGCTGCACGTTTGCATGTTCCGCCCCGAAAAGCTCGCAGGCGCGCTTGCGGGCAAGCTCCTCGGCCGCATCGACTGGCAGACAGCCCGAATACCAACGCTTGCCCGGATAGCCCTCGGCGTACTTGTTCATCAGCACGCTTCCGGCGGCAAGGCGCACCGCACGCGAAGAAGTATTCTCGGAGGCGATGAGGTTGATTTCCGTATCCTCCTGCACCACCTGAGCCTTGATCGCGGCATAGACCTCGGGGTCGTCGTGCGCGAGACCTGAGAAATCGCTGAGGCGCTGCGCGCGTTCGAGCTTCGCACGGCGGCGGACATGCCGCTCGGCTGCGTCAACGGACGTGGATACGAATGCGTTGAGGATTTCAAGCGCCTGCGCCAGATCAACCTTGTCGGCCCCCATGCAGAGCACGTTAGCGCCGTTGTGCCGACGTGCGAGCTCCGCCGTGCCCGTGTCGAGGCACAGCGCCGCACGAACGTTTTGGAAACGGTTGGCGGCCATAGTCATACCCATTCCGGTACGGCAGACCAAAACGCCGAAATCGACTTCGCCAAGCGCAACCTTCTCCGCGACGGCGTCCGCGTAATCCGGGAAATCACACGCGTCAGGTCCCGTGCAGCCCACGTCCACGAACTCCGCGCCCGTGAACGACGCGGCAATAGACCTCTTAAGCTCGAACCCGCCGTGGTCGGCGCCGATGGCAATCTTCATTTTCATTTGTCCTTTTGGTTTAAAAACTGGATACATTATACCAAAACCCGTCCGCATACACAAGCCCGTAGTCGTAAGCGTGGTGGCATTTGGCTATTCTCGTAATATTACGGCGCGGAGCGGCTAGACCTGAAGGAAGCCGTTGGAGGACAGCGAACCGGGCAGCTGGCCGTGCGAGAGCGCGTTCTCGAACTCCTCGTCCATCTCCTCCTTCGCCTCCTCCGCCTCTGCCGACCCGGAAAGCGAATCCTTCCACGTCTCCGCCGTGTTGACCAGCTTCTCGACGGCCGCCGCGAACGTATCGACGTCCAGGAGCTGGAGCGGCCAGCTGCGCATCACCGCGTAGGCGCTCGTCTCCGGGTTCTGGCAGAGCGTCGCCCCGCCGGTTCCGCCGAAGAGATAGTTCGCCTTCAGCATCACGCCGCCGAAAGGGCCGTCCGCGTCCGGCGGCGGATAGCCGATCTCCACCACGACCATGACCGCGTCCTCAACTGGGTCGTGGACGAAACCAACGGTCATGTTGTCCATATCGAGGACGGTTGCGCCCTCGTGCATCTCCAACTCAGCGACGCCGAACTTTGCGGCGAAGCCCTGCATCAGTTCATTGTATTCCATAATGTTCCACCTGGTTGATCTCCTTTTCGGCGCGGCTCGGCGGGACGCCTCGCCCTACCACTTTGCTGCTCAGATTTAAAGGAGGGCGTTACCCTTGTCGAAGACTTCGTCCGGCGTGAACTTCTGCGAGAACGCCACGTTCGTCACGGTCGGCAGCGGCTGGGCCGTAAGGTCGATCGTGATCTTCTGGGCTGTCGTCACCTTTCCGATCCTGCCCTCTTCTCCTGAACCGCCAGTTGTCGTGATGTGGTCGTCGTGTACAGTGGTTATCGTGGCGGTCTTACCGTCATCCGATATTTCCAGCCCCATCGATTTACCGTATTGCACGACAATACTCTTGGTCACATCCCCTTCGGTGTCCCTGGATACAAACATGTTTCCGCCATTCATCGAGTAGAGGTTCTCGGTATTCTGGGAAATGGGATCGACTCCGTCGACCGCCTCGGTCCTGCGCTGGATTGCAGCCATGTCGGCGAATACGAGCTGGTTGAGAAGCGTCGACAAGGCATGTGTCGCCAAGAGCTGCTTTCCTTGACCCTTGACCTTGTTTGTTATGGCTCCAAGCAATGCCTCCAAGATGTTTTTCCTTGATTCGGCTATGGTGGCGCCTTGCTTGCCGGCCTTGATCTGAGTGCCGTCTATGTTCCAGTTGCAGCTCTCCGCGTCTTCCCAGAACTGTTGCGCCACGTTCTTCTGGAGGGGCTTTTTGTCATTGTCCGTCATGCACCAGTTATTTTCCTTCAGTCCCCAGCCGGTTTTCCCGAAATAACCCTGAATCGTGTCGTTGAAGCGCTGCGCGACCTTTGCGCACAGCTTGCTCATCTTCGGATCGCCGAAAGAGAAATCGCGCCATTTTCCGACGTCCTTCGCGAAAAGCTCCATATCTTCCCCGTATAGGTTATTCTGGGCCAGGCGGCTGACGATGTAGTTTGAAAGCACGTTCAGGTTCTTGGAGGGCATCTTCTTGCCGTATTCCATGAGGCAATTCGCGGCCAGCTCCTTTTGCTCTTCGCTGAGCTTGGCCCCTCCGTCGAACTTGACTATGCTCGCGGACTTATCAATCATCGCCCGGGCCTGCTGGAAGTTCAAGCTCTTGACTGGCCTCAGTTCCGCGGCATTGCTCGCCTTGATCTTCGTCGCCGTCGCCATGAGATTGATCCCGTTCTCGGCGGGGCTGGACTTCCTTCCGTAGTCGTTTATACTCGGCTTTTTGTTGCTGGGATCGACGAGTTTGTTCCTCGGCTGCGCCGCAAACGCCTCTATCGCCACCTTTACGGCAAGGATGCGGCGTGCGGTCAGCGGCTTGCCGGTTTCCGCATTGGTGAAGTTGTCGAACCTCATCGCCTTCCTGACGTTTTCGGGGATCTTCGACTCGCCGCCGAACATTTCCTTGACCGCGTCGAAGAAGAGAGCGCGCGTCGTGTTGTTGATGTCCTTGTGTATGCCGCTGCGCTTGATCATCGCGATGAAGCCGCTGCCGTCGCCGAGCTTTGTATCGACAACGAGCCCTTCGCCGAGCATGTTGGACGCGCCGGCGATCGCAGAGCTGTTCGCGTCGAACTGTTTCGCCCAATCAATGAATTTGTTGTAGTTGGCGTTGAGAGTTACGTCTGCCATTGTTTTACTCCTTTGTTGCGCATTTGGCTTCTCGGTTGTCCTTCTTTGCCATGTTTACACACAAGAGACGAAAAGGTTACAATGTTTTGAACAGTTGCAGAACATTGGGCCCTTGTAATCGGATTGTAGTCCTTGATCGTTAGGCACCCTGACTGGCACCGGGCGTGAAATGAAGAACAACCTGGAGTTGGCGTCGCGCACCATGCGGTGGACGTACTCCGTCTTGTCAACGTAGATCTTCCCGTCCCTGCGCAGTGACGGAAAGTCGCGCGTGTCTGTCGCTATCGGTTTCATCACGGCGTATTATACCAAAAATCAGACCATCGTGCCACCGCCTTCTCCGCCCCAGTAGCCATGGATTGGAGACGTTCAAGATTTTGACGCCATTGAATTCGCCCCCCCCCCCTGCAAATAAAGGGCGAAATGCACATCGCATATATATACGTCAAGGAATTTCTTCTTCTTTTACATCTCCGCGCATTTATTCGCGTTCGCGCGCGCACTCGTGAGTTGACGTGAGAGACGACAAGCGTGCAACAGCAAGAAAGTTTTCAAATATTACGGCGCGGAACGGGTAGATGCGGCGTCGGCACTGACCGGGAAAACCGCCATCTTGGCGGCGTACCCGGTAGGGCGAGCCATCCTCGGCGAGCCACCGCGCACCACTATGGCAATATCTTCACAGGCACGGCCCGAAACGGTGGTGGTATTTTCGATGCCCTTGCCGACAAACCGGCAATGCTC
>CACZDG010000120.1 GCA_902779865.1 uncultured bacterium | reverse complement strand
GGTAGGGGCCGACCACCGGGCGGCCCGGAGGTGGGGCGGGGGAAACAACAAGCGTACAACAACAAGTTGTGCGGCTCGGCGGGACGCCTCGCCCCACCTTGTGCCTCGCCCCACCGTGCGGCGCGCTCGGTGATCGCGCCCTACCGGCTGGGACGGCATACCGGCTGGGACTGCCTGCCTTGAGGTCATAAGACGTTAGACGGTGTGCCGAGGCGCTTCACTTCCGCGCCTAATGCGGAAAGCTCCTTCTCCACGGCCTCGTAGCCGCGATCCACCGACTCCGCATTCAGGATTGTGGTTTGCCCTTTCGCGCACAGCGCGGCGAGAATCAGCGCGATGCCTGCGCGGATATCAGGCGACGTGACGGTCGAGCCCTGTAGCTGCGAGGGGCCGGTCACGACAACACGGTGCGGATCGCACTGCACGATCTTCGCGCCCATGCCGATAAGGTGATCCACGAAGTAGAGGCGGCTCTCGAACATCTTCTCGAAGAAGAGGCACGTCCCCCGCGTCTGCGTGGCAAGCACGATGAGGATTGAAACAAGGTCGCTCGGGAACATCGGCCACGGGCCGTCGGAGACGGACGGAATCGCGTCGCCAAGGTCATAGCGCATCTTGAGGTGCCGATGGACCGGCACGTGTACCGTGCCCTTCGCAGCGTCCTCGCTCCAGCGCACGCCGAAACGCCGAAGCGGTTTGGAGAGAACGCGGAAATCCTCCACGTCCATGTTCTCAAGCGTAAGCTCGCCACCGGTGATGACTGCCGCCACGAGATAGCTCACTGCCTCGATGAGGTCGCACCCGACGCGGGCTGTGCATCCGTGCAGACGCTCAACGCCCTCCACGCGCAGCAAGTTCGTACCCGCGCCAGTGATGCGCGCGCCCATGGCGTTCAGCATCGCACAGAGGTTCTGGACGTGCGGTTCGCATGCGGCGTTGTATATCTCCGTCACGCCCTTCGCAAGCACAGCCGCCATGAGGATGTTCTCCGTAGCCGTTACGCTCGCCTCGTCAAGCTGTATGCGCGTTCCAACAAGCCCTGACTTCGGCGCCTTGACGGAAAGGATGCGGCGCCCGCACTTAACCTTCGCGCCAAGCGCCTCAAATCCCTCGAAGTGCGTATCGAGGCGGCGGTGTCCGATTCCGTCACCTCCCGGCGGCGGCAGACTCACCGCTCCGGTACGCGCAAGCAGCGGTCCGGCGAAGAGGATGGAAGTGCGTATCTTCTTCGCGAGCGCGGGATCGATACGCACGGTCTTTAGCTTCCTCGCAGTAATCGTGGCCGTACGCTCGATCATGTTTCGCACGACCTTCGCGCCAAAGCGCTGCGCAAACTCGAACATGAGCCGCACGTCGGCGATGTCCGGCACGTTCTCAATCGTCACCGGTTCGTCCGACAGAAGCGCCGCCGCGATCATCGGCAACGCGGCGTTCTTGTTGCCCGGCACTCGATGAACCCCGCCAACCGGCCTTTTCCCTATTATCTGGAACGTTCCCACTGTGGTGTCCTTTCTGCGTTGCTGCGATTACGGAGAATACTCAAGGCGTCCGCGTGAGCGCGGCACGAATCCCGACTCGTCCGGCTCGGGCGTCTGCGCCGCGTGCGCGGCGGCTTCGCGGAATATGGAGAGCAACTCAAGCCAGAGCGGGTCGTCGCGTCCCGAGAACGCCGCCATGTCGCGCGTGGGAAGTCCCCTTCCGCCTGCGGACTTCGGCAGGTGCGCGACGAGCGCGGGGCTCAGCTCCGGCCGCGTGAGGTCCACCCACTCCCAGCGTTTGTCGCCCCAGATGCCGGTCTTCCCCGGATCCAGCGCGCCATGGCATCGCGCGCACGAACGCGCGAACACGCCTGCGTACTTAGGCACCCACGGCGCGAGCGCCGACGTGTCGCGGTCGCCCCAGCGGTCGCGCTTGCCGCGTGCCTGAAGGTGTGCGCAGTCCGTCGTAGTGTAGTACGGCACCATCGCGTCGATCCACTCGTAGATGCGACGCCGCTCTTCGGGCGTCACGTCGGAGCCGCAGTGCTTTCGATTGAGGTAGTCCGGGAGGCGGCTCGCGAACGTGCCGGTCTGGCGCGGACGCAGTACGTCCGCGAATCCGTAGTTGAGCAGGATCGAATGGATGAGCGGTTTCCGCTTCCCCGCCCCCGGTGCGCCGGCGTACTCCAAGTAGCTTTCACGGTCGCTGCGCGCGCGTTCGTTGAGGCCGTCGTAGCTGCGGCAGAAGAAGCGGGTGCGTCCATCCTCAAGCGAAAGTCCCTTCGCGGGGTTTGCTCCGCCGTGGCACTTCACGCAGTGCCGGTTCCACACGGGCTGCACGTCGCGCATGTAATTCACGATGCCTGCGCCCATGCCCTTTGGCGGCGCAAGGGGAGACGGCGCGCGACGCGAAGCTTCGCCCGCGAACACGCCGCTCGCCGTCGTGCGTCCCTCGTGGCAGCCGGCGCAGCTGCGCCGTTCGCCCGGAATCACGTTCAGCGCGCTTGTCATGCGCTGGATTTCGCGTCCCTCGCCATCAACAAGCTGCAGGTAGATTTCCTTCATGGCGGGCACCTCGAAGTAGGCGCTGCCGTCCTTCTCCACCGGGGCGTAGCCCCACACGCGCTTCGCGTAGTACGTGCCCACGCCCATGAGCGGGGTCTGGTCGTAGGCGCGCGGCCCCGTCAGGGCGACGGTCTTCGGAATCTGCTCCATGATGCGCACCGCCTTCACGTCCTCGCGTGGTACGCCGGCGGCCTGTCCGCGCATCACGTCCGTCACGTAGAGATACCCCACCTGAACCGTCTCGTCCTCGGGCTGTCCCGGCGGCGCGGCGGGAACGACGACGCTCTTCACCTTCTCCGGCTTGAAGTCGGCAATCACCTTCGGCGGCTTGCGCGGACGCAGCGGCGTGGCGCAGAACGCGCCGGTCGCCTTGGGCGTGTAAACCGTGGCGCGACGCCCCTGCTCGTCGATCAGCGAGATCCTGTAGCTGTGCGCGCCGCCGCTGTAGGAGCAGAGGTAACGTCCGCCGCCGAGCGGATACGGCCAGCAGTAGGACCAGACGTGGTTGAAGTCCATGATGGAGGGATACTCCTGCGTGAGCCAGCGCACGCCGGCGCCGCGTTGTCCCTCTGGGCCGTTTTTCGTGGAGACCACGCCGATTGCGCCGAACGGGGATCCGTGGTGCGGCGCGAACGTACACACCGCCGCCTCAGGCTCGTCGGGGATCTGGCGCGATTGCAGGAGGTTCGGCGGGTCGTCAAGAAGGTTCCCGAACCAGAGCTCCAGGTGGCGTCCGTCGGGGTACTGCGTCCAAAGCGACTGGCGCGACATGATGTTCCAGTCCACGTACTCCCAGCGCGTGTAGAGGAGGCGTCCGTCGTCCAGCACGGAAAGCGAATAGTCCGCAAGCGTGTTGGAGGAAATCATCTTAACGCCCGTGCCGTCGCCGTTCATCACGTGGACGCGGCTGGACGGACCCGACGCGCACACGAGGTGCGTGTACTTCGCGCGCGTGGATATGAACGCGATGCGTCCATCCGCAAGCGGCGCGGGGGATGTGTCGTGGAAGTTGCCGTCCGTGAGCTGCGTAAGGCCGGTGCCGTCCACGCCAATCCTGTAGATGTGCCAACACGGCGACTTGTGGCGGCGCATCGAAAAGAGAATCGTCTTCGCGTCGTGTGTCAGCGCAAGGTCGAAGATGGCGGAATCGGCCTCCTCGAACAGCGTGCGCGGCGGTTCGTTCGGACGCGACGGGTCGAACACCTTGATGGCCGTGCCCCAGCCGTCCTTGTATGGGTAGGCGGCGTGTCCCATGAGACACGGCCCGGCCACGGTGTGGATGGGCGCGCCCTCCACGAAAAGGATCGGCGGCAGCGACGCCACTTCGCGCGCGAGTTCCGGCGACTCCTTGGAGAAGTCCGGCTCCGCGCCCTTCTGCGGCCTATCTACGATGAAGCCGACAATTTCCACCGTGCCCGATCCGTCGTTGACGAGTTCAAGGACGTGGCGCCCCGCCGCAAGCCCGTGCGCGACGGCGATGTTCGTACGCTCGGACTTCTCCGGCTGCGTCTTGGCGTCCGCCGCCGATCCCGCGAGGCTGATCTTAGAAATTGGTTTCCCGTCAACACGCGCCGCGAAAACGCCGAGGCGCGCGAGCGAATTGGTGTGCGTGGTGTTGCGCCACGTGAGCCGTGCGCCCGTGCGCGCGACAATCGACACGCTTGTTCCCTCGAAAGCAAGCGACACCGACTCGCCTTTCTTCTCGGAAAACCAGTGGTACTTCGCACCGCCCAGTCCGCTAACCAGTTCGGGATACCAGTCGCCCTTCATCGTCACCTGCGAGTGGCGCGGCGAAAGGAACACGCCGTCCTTAGGCGCACCCGCCCACGTCGCAATCGTAAGGGCCGCACACGCCGCAAAGCTGCAACACACTGCTGTAATTCGCTCAATCACTTTATCCTCTTCTTCCTAAAATGGTACCTGTCAAAGCCCGTAGCGTTCGCTGAAACCCTTTATGAGATCGGACAACATGTGCGACGGTGATTCGCGCATCGCGTCCTGCATCGCCTTCAAGGCACGGGGCGCATGGCGGGGATCCAAGTTCGCCTCCATCATCAACGCCTGATAAACGGCCTGAAGCAGTTCAGAGCGCGCCATTGGCGTTCGTGCGCATTGAAGCCCCCAATGCGCCCAGTATAATGAACTCGCGAGCGGATGCGTCCAATCCTGCGCACCGTACTCCGCGTCTATCGCACGCATCTTCGCCGGGTCGAGCTTCACTTCCGACCAGTCGCCGGACGCCTGCGCGGACTTCACCATTTCCTTCCACTGTTTCCTGTAGTACTCTGCTGCGTCGTCGGTGTTCGCGCCGAGCTTCAGGCTGAACATGTTTGCAATCGAACTGTAGAGACCAGAATCTGACGGATTCAGTCGAAGCCCGTCATCCAGCAACAGACGCAGCCCCGCCTTCACCCACCGCCAGCGGTCGGCCTCGTTGGGCATCGTCACCGATACGTTGTATGCGAGGTTCCACGACGCGTACGACCACACTTCCGCCGTGTGCGGTTCGAGGAACGTCAGCCAGCTAGCAAGCTGCGCGAGCTCCCCGTAGCGTCCTTCATCCCAGAGCCTGTCGGCGCGGAACCAAACCGCCTCTGCGGCAAGTCCGCGGAATCCGCCAAGCCCTGCCACAACCATCTCCGCCGCCGGCGAAGGCGGCGGCACGGCGAATTCCGCACGCGCCTCCGTGCGCGGGCGCTGAAGCCACCACGCACCAGCGGCAAGCGCGGTGAGCAGCAGTACGACAAACAGACTGGGAACAAAACGTTTCATGCGAAGCCATTCTCCTCGAGCATTTCCATCGTGAGACCGCCACCTTCTTCCGGCTCTTCTTCCTCGCGCATCTCCTCGCGCCGCAATGCGTACTTTCCGAGCACGTCGCTTTCAAGGTTCACCTTGTCGCCCACGCGCAATGCGCCGAGGTTCGTCTCTGCCGCCGTTGTGGGGATCACGTCAACGCGCAGCCAGTCGTCGCCAAGTCCGCTCACTGTGAGCGACACGCCGTTCACCGCAATCGACCCCTTCAGCACGCTCGCCGCCGCAACGGCGCGCGGACATTTGAACGTAAGAGCGAAGTCGCGTCCCTTCTGCTCGCGCCGCATCAACGAACCGCGTCCGTCAACATGGCCCTGCACAACGTGCCCGCCGAAACGGTCGCCAGCCTTGAGCGCGCGCTCGAGGTTCACGCGCGCGCCAGGCAGCAGCTCCGCGAGGCCGGTGCGCAATTCCGTCTCGCGCAAGACGTCCGCCGTGAAGCGAGTCGCGTCACAGTCCGCCACCGTGAGGCACGCGCCGTTCACGGACACGCTCTCGCCCTTCACGAGCGGCTCGAGCCACGGCTCGAACTGGAACTCAAGGACGAGGCCGCGTCCGCGCGACACGCGCTTCACCGTTCCAACGCGCTGGATCAATCCGGTGAACATGACCCCTCCGCCGCACCCGAGCGTACGCGTTTGCCGAGACGGTCGAGGACGCCGTTCACGAAGCGTCCGCTCTTCGACTCCGAAAACCACTTCGCCAAGTCCACCGCCTCGTTGATCACGATCGGGACGGGGATGTTCGTGCAGTTCTTGATCTCCCATGCGCCAAGGCGCAGCACTGCGCGTTCGACGGTGCCGAGCCGGTAGAACGGCCAGTTGTCAAGATACGGCTCGAGTTCGGCGTCGATTGACTCGCGGTCCGACCACACGCCCCTCACGCGCACTTCCGCGAACTCGCGCACTTCCGCCAGCGATGCGAGATCGCGCGGATTGGTGGACGTGAAGATCACTCGCGCTTCGCGCACCTCCGCCGCCAGCGCATCAGACTCCAGCGCAACCTGCTGATCCCAAAATGCGGATATCGCGGAGTCAACCGACTCCGGCGGATTCAAATCGAACTGGACGAGCATCTGCAGAGCCCATTCGCGACCTTGTCTGCGTGTTACCATATTGAAAGACCTCTTGTTTTTCGCAGCCCCCATTGTACCAAAAAAACGAAGACTCGGCAATGCCGAGCCCCCGTTTTCAGATCGTCTCCGCAAACGTTACTTCGCGAGGACGGCGTCCTTGCACGCCTTGGCGAGACGGAACTTGACGACCTTCTTCGCCTTGATCTTGATCGTCTCGCCGGTCGCGGGATTGCGGCCAGTGCGAGCAGCCTGCTGCTTCTTGACGAGCTTGCCGAGGCCAGGGAGCATGTAGCCCTTCTCCTCCTGCTTGGCGCCCTTGACGGCGAGGTCAATGAGCTTCTCGTAAACGGTGACAGCCTGCTTCTTGGTGATGCCGGCGGCCTCCGCGAGAGCGGCCATGATACCACTCTTGGTGGTAGGAACGACTTCTTTCTTTGCCATTTGGTTTTTTCCTTGGTTTAGATGCAAGGACGATATGTCCCGCTACGCCGCATAGAATAGCGGTTTTTTCGGGACTTTGCAAGCACAAAATGCATTTCATTCAATATTTTTCGGGGCGCGGCACTCTTCAGCCGCAAAAACACCCGAAATCACGGGGCGAAATCGGCCCGCGGGTGATACGTGCGGTGGACGGTTCCAATGCGCGCGGCGTCCACGTGGGTGTACATCTGCGTGGTGCCTACCGACGCATGACCAAGCATTTCCTGTATCGCGCGGATGTCCGCGCCGTGCGCAAGGAGGTCCGTCGCGAAGCAATGCCGCAGCACGTGCGGCGACACCGCGTGCGGATCCACGCCCGCCGCCGCCGCGCGCTCGCGAAGCATCTTGAACACGCCCATGCGCGTGAACGGACGCCCGAGGCGCGTGAGAAAGATGCGGCGCTCGGACGCATTGCCGCGCGCGAACGTGTCGCGAGCGGATTCGAGATACCGCGTAAGCGCCTTCGACGCTGGCACGCCCATCGGCACTATGCGCTCCTTCGAGCCCTTGCCGCGGCAGCGCACGACCTCCGCGTCCGCTATGACATCCTGCAGTTCGAGCGAACAAAGCTCGCTCACGCGTAGCCCGCAACCGTACAGGAACTCAAGCATCGCCCTGTCGCGCAGGGAACGCGGATCGTCTCCGTTCGCAGACTGCAGTATCTTGAGAGTAGTCTGCTCGTCGAGGACTCGCGGCAACACCAAGTCCTTCTTAGGCGATTCAAGCCCTTCCGAAAGATCGCGCTCCGTCTCGTGCCGCTCCTTCAGGAACGCGAGGAACTCGCGCACCGCAACGAACGCGCGGGCGCGTGTTGAAGATTTTCTTCCTGCGCCGCGAAGCTCGTTTACGTGGTCTGCGACGTCCGTCCTTTCAAGCGCGCCCGGCGTCATCTTCCCGCGCGCGGCGAGGAAAACCAGGAACGCGTGCACGTCGCGCCCGTACGCCTCCACCGTCCTCGGCGAAAGTCCGCGCACGAGCGCGAGTTCCGCGGAGAACGCCTCGGCACATTCGGAAAGTGACGCCATCCCAGCTGTTACTTGGTTTTCGCCTTCGCGCCGACAGACTCCGGCGTAACGTCGTTGGCGACCCATCCGGCCTTCGCGATCGCAAGCTCGATATTCTTGTGCGCGACCTGCATGGAGTCGTAGCGCATCGTGACGCAGTGTTTCGCTACGTCGAACTTGAGCGACGCCTTGTCCACGCCCCTGTACATTGCGAGCGCGGCGCGGACGTCCTTCTCCATCTCGGCGGCGTTAGCCTCCGTCAATGCTGGCAGGTCCACTGAAAAGTCGCGTTCGTCCACCTGACGGCATCCTGCAAGCGCCAACAGCGCAAATGCGATTCCAACAACTGTCTTCTTCATTTCATCCTATCCTTTCTTGTTGATTGCCGGCGGCGTCTTGCCGAGCCGCGCAAGCGCAAGCTTGAGCACGTTCCACACTTCCAGTTTCGCGCTGCGCGCGCCCTGTGCGCTGAGACGCAAAACCTCATTCGGGTGGTGCGTGGCGATGGCGGGCACGCCGTTCAAGACGCGCCACGTTCCGCGCCGCAACGCCTCGCCGGGGAACACCTTCTTCAACGCGACAGAGCCCATCACCACCACGCACTTCGGCCGTGTGCGCGAAAGAACTGCGGACGGCGCCTCCGCCGTCACGTCCGCCACGCACACCTGCGAACGAGCATACCCCATAGCCGCGATCATGTTGGTGAGCAGTTCGTCGGCAGCTGCGGAAGCCGGACGCTCGACCATGAACAGAAAATCCACCTCGCGCACCTGCGGTTGAGCGATGGAAACGGCTGGACGCTGCACCACTGGGGCAACGTTGGGCTTGGCCGTTGGAGGCGGCGCCGCCGGGACAACGGGTGCCTTGACCGGCGCAGGCGCAAGAAGCGCACGGTCACATTCGACCGTGCGCGTCCCGAGCTCGCGCTCCAACTCCAGCGTCTGTTCAAACGCCTTCAGTATCTCAGGCAGGTTCTCCACTAACCACGAAACCCATTCGGATTCTGCGACTGCCAGCGCCAGAGGTCCTCGCACATCTTCTCGATGCCGCGTTCGGCCTTCCAGTGCAGCTCCTTCGCGGCGAGCGCGGGATCGGCCCAGCACTCTGCGATGTCGCCGGGGCGGCGGGGCTTGATCACGTACGGCACCTTCTGTCCGCTCGCGGCCTCGAACGCCTTGACGATCTGCAGCACGCTGTAGCCGTTGCCGGTGCCGAGGTTGTAAATCTTGAAGCCGGGCTTCTCGGCGAGCTTCTCGATCGCGCGGAGGTGTCCGATTGCAAGGTCAACCACGTGGATGTAGTCGCGGATGCCCGTACCGTCCGGAGTGGGGTAGTCGTTGCCGAACACGTTGAGTTCCTTGAGGCGTCCCACCGCCACCTGCGCAACGTACGGCAGGAGGTTGTTAGGAATGCCAGCGGGATCCTCGCCGATGCGGCCGCTCTCGTGAGCTCCGATCGGGTTGAAGTAGCGGAGGAGAATCGTGTTCCACTCCGGGTCGGCCTTCTGCACGTCGCGGAAAACCTGTTCCATCATCAGCTTCGTCCAGCCATACGGGTTGGTGCAACCGGGCGTGGGGAAGTCCTCGCGGATCGGCACGCTCTTCGGCTGACCGTAAACGGTTGCGGACGACGAGAACACGATGTTCTTGCAGCCATGCACCGAGAGCACCTTGAGGAGCGTGAACGTGCCCCCGAGGTTGTTCTCGTAGTACTTCAGCGGAATCTGCGTCGATTCGCCCACGGCCTTGAGCGCGGCGAAGTGTATCGTCGCGTCAAACGGCTTCTCGGCGGCAACCACCTTGTCGAGCGCCGCCTCGTCGCGGATGTCCAGCTGGAAGAACTTCGGAGCCTTCCCCGCGAGCTCCGCCACGCGCCGCAGAGACTCCTGCGACGAGTTGCAGAGATTGTCCACCACCACCACGTCGTGGCCCGCCTTCAGCAGTTCCAGGGTGGTGTGCGAGCCGATGTAGCCGGCTCCGCCAGTCACGAGAATCTTCATGACGTCACTTCGTGGCGATACGGTCGTTGTAGTCGCCGGTCTCGGTGTTGATGCGGATCACGTCGCCTTCGTTGATGAAGAGCGGGACCGCGCACACGTAGCCGCCCTCGACCGTGGCGGGCTTCGTGACCTTGCCGCTTGCCGTGTTGCCCTTAACGCCGGGCTCCACCTTGATGACCTTGCGCTCGACGAGCTGGGGCAGATCGACGCCGATCACCTTGTCGTTGAAGAACAACGCCTTCACTTCCATCTCGTCCATGAGGAAGTACTTCTTGTCGCCCATCACCTCGCGTGCCGTCGTCGTAGGAATACGTGACCGACCGCTGCAGCAGCTCGGGACGCTCGAACTTGTCGCCCGAACGGTAGCTGCGGCTCATGCCGCCGCCCGTTATCATGTTGCGCAGCTTGCAGTTGTAGATGGCCTGGCCCTTGCCGGGCTTCGAGAAGTCGAACTCCGTGATTTCCCACGGCTCGCCGTCGATCAGCAGCTTTACGCCTTTGTGCAGTTCTCCCGCACCTATTACATCGCCCATTTGTTTACTCCTTCTTTGTGAAAAAACGCATGATATTATACACGAAAACCACGCCCCAAAGCAAGCCTTTTAGTAATCCAACGAGAAAAAGTGACAAGGGAAGTGCTGGGCTTAGCTGCTGCGGCTTGAGGATACGCCTGTATTCCGAGAGTTCTCTTGCCAAAACGTCTGATGCTGGAACTGGGCAACACGTGCAAAGCATTCCTACTGTTCGCCGGCGGCCTTGCGCGAGAATCCCTCGCGGACAACCTGCGTGACCATCTTCGCCCTGCGGTATCCGTCGTACAGGCCAGCCAGGTTCTCCGCCAGCAGCTTCACGCGGATGTTGGATCCTCCACGGTGGTAGGTGCGGGCGTCGGCGAAATGCCACAGCGCAAGGCCGGACATCTCCGGGTCGGCGAAGATGCGGTCGATGACGTCCTTGTCGTAATGGTACTGGAACTCCTCGGTGCCTTGTCCTGCCGCCGGGTCATGGTGGCCGTAGATGGCGACAGTTCCCATCTCCGAGGCGATGATCGGCTTTTCGGGATAGAGCGTGCGGTAACGCCTGACGATCTTCGTCACCGTTTCGTCTATGAGACGCTTCTGGTTTTCTAGGGTGCCGACGTCGGACCCGATCCAGCCAGGATAGGTGTTGAACGACACAAGGTCGGTGTTCGCGTTCGAGATGTCGTTGTCGTTGTGGTTGCAGGCGAACGTCACGAGACGGCCCGAGTCCTGGGACCTGATCGCCTCGATGAGCGCGTCGTTCAGCTTCTTCCCGGCCTTCGTCTGCGACTGGTTCTCGTTCTGGAACGCGAAGATGATCACGGACGGGTGGTTGAAGCTCGCACGCACCATCTCGCGCGTCTGCTCCACCTGCAGGCGGAAATACTCGCCGTCGGACATCTGCCGGGGATTGTTGCCCCAGCCGAGAGACTCCTCCCAGACGAGCACCCCCATCTCGTCGCAGTAGTCGAGGAAACGCTGGCTCTGCTGGTAGTGGCTGCCGCGGAAGAAGTTGCCGTTCAGGGATTTCAGGAGCTGGATGTCCTGGACCATCAGCGCCTCCGGCGTGGCCGCGCCGAACTGCGGATGGGCTTCGTGCCTGTTCGCCCCCTTGAGGAACAGCACCTCTCCGTTCAGCCACAGCCGCCTCTTCTCGGCCTTGATCTCGCGGATGCCGAACCGAGCGGACACGTCGCCGTCCAACGATACGGCATGGAGATTCGGCGACTTGGGCGACCAGAGCTTGAAGTCCGGAACCTTCACCGTCGTGCGGCCGTCCTTGAACACGGCCCCAACCTCGTTCTTGCCGTCGAAGAGAAGTTTCCCCTCAAAGTCGCGTTTTCTGAAGTTCCCCGCCTCGATCTCCACGGTGCCTGTCTTGTAGTCGCGGGTCCGCACGAAGAGTTTGCGGTTGTCCAGCGAGAGCGACACGCCGTGGAAGAACCCGCCGTAGAGGTAGAAGTCGTAATTCGGAAGCGCGAGCTTCTGCTTGTTCCAGTCCAGCACGTTGTCAACTGCGGCGAATACCGTGTGTTCGCCCGCTCCAAGCGGGCCGGTCGGAATCTCCAGCCTGGCCCATGGGTAAGGCAGGATTCCGCCGACCTGCTTCCCGTCTATCGCGAACTTCGCGCGCAGACCCATCCCGTCCACGACGATCCAGGCGCCCTCAACGGGCTTCTCCAGCCTGAACGTCCGGCGGTAGAGGCCCGTGCCGCGCTTGCAGAGCCATTTCGGCTGCATGTCGTAGCATCCCGGCACGGACATCCTGTCGGTCGCGACAAAATCCGCGCCGCTCGACGTCTCGAGCGTCTTGCCCTCCTCGAAGCGGAACTCCCACGACCCGTTCAGGTCGATGGCGCCCAGGCACGTCGCGGCACACAGTGCCGCCACGGCCACAATCATGCAACTCTGTTTCATCTGTTTCACCACACCCATCACAGGAAACGTCCATATTCGGCGCGAGCGGCGTCGGTCCAGTCGGGGCCCATGAGCGCGTTCGCCTCGGGGATGTTCGTGCAGCGCATGGACACGGGGTCGAACGTGAGGCGGCGGCCGGGGAAGCGCGTGGCGATCATGCCCATGAAGCCCATGATCGTGAACTTGCCGCCCATCTCGAACGGCGTGTTCGCGGGACGCTTCTGCTGGACGGCCTGGAGGAACTCGGCCCAGTGGTCTTTATAACGCGGGTACTTCTTCGGCGGCAGATGCGGCTTGATGGCCTTCATGTGCGAATGGGGGATCACGCGCAGGCCGGAGGCGCCCGTCGCGCCGAACATCAGCGTCTCCTTCTCGCACACGAGATAGCCGCCGCACCAGCGCGACTTCACCGTGTCAAACGGCAGTTCGGGCTCGTAGGCGGTGGGACGCGGCGCGCGACGCATGCATTCGTACCAGTGGTAGATGAAAGGCCCCCGGTTCCCCTTCGCGGGGAACTCGAACTTATAGTGCGCCGCATGCGGGAACGTGAGCGGCGTCTTCTTCGGGTCGAAGCCGCGCTCGTCGTCCATCGTCACGGCCGTGGGCATGTCGAGGTCGAGCGCGGTGGCGACGGGTCCGATCAGGTGGCAGCTCCAGTCGCCGAGGCAGCCCTCGCCGTACATCGCCCACGAGCGCCAGCGTCCCCTCGGCACGAGTCCCTTGATGTACGGACGGCGCTTCACGGGGCCCTGCCACAATTCCCAGTCCAGTCCCTTGGGCGGTTCTGCCGGCTGGTTGGCCCATTCCGGCGGCTCCATGTAGTAGCCATTCGGTCCGCAGCAGTAGATGTGCGCCTCCAGGGCCTTGCCGAAGATTCCGCTCTCCATCCACTCGCGCAGAAGCGGCGTGCCGGGTTCGGAGTTGCCGTGGTGGCTCACCTGCGTGATGATCTTCTTCTCGCGCGCGACGCGCATCATCGCAAGCGTCTCGTCGATCGTGTGGGCGAGCGGCTTCGCGCAATAGACGGGCACGTTGTACTTGCTCGCCTCGAAGAACGCGACGGCGTGCGAATGGTCGGGCGTCATGATCGAAACGGCGTCGTACTGCCCCGCGCACTCGGCTAGCATCTTGCGGTAGTCGGCGTAGATCTTCGCCTGCGGCTGTTCCTTGCGTACCCATTCGAGGTTGGGAGCATAGACATCGGCCGCGCATGAAATCTCGCAGAGGCCCGAACGCAGAAAACTGTGCAGGTCGGTGTGTCCGCGTCCGCCCGTGCCGATCGCCGCTATGCGCACTTTCGGCAAGGCCGACCCCTGCTGCTGTACGCTTGTTGTCTGCGCGGCGGCGAAAACCGATCCCGCTCCAACGGCAGCGGCTCCGCCCGCAATGAATTCTCTTCTTGTCGTGTTCATTTATTTGCCTTTCTCTTATCGAATAATGCCCTCAACCATTGAGGTCTTACAACTGCCCCTACACTCCAACGATGTGAAGGACAGCGGATTTATAATGTGGAAATCGGGGAGGATTTCCTTAAGCGGAATGGTGACGAACGCCCTTTCGCTGGCGCGTGGGTGCGGGAGCGTAAGCTCCGGCTCGTTCAGGACGAGGTCTCCGAAAGCGATAAGGTCGAGGTCGATCGTACGCGGCGCGTTGCGCACTCCCGTACGCACTCGCCCGTGCGCCTCCTCTATCGCGTGCATGCGCCGCGAGAAATCATGCACCTCGAGCGATGTCTCGAACGCGGCAACCTGGTTTAGGAAACGCATGTGCGCATATTCCGGCGGGACATCCACGCCGGGATTGTCAAGCACGGAACTCGCCTTCACGAGGCGCGTTCCAGGGAGCGCGGCAAGGGCGGCGAGGGCGCGTTCAAGCCGTTCCGCGCGCGGCTCGATGTTGCTGCCAAGGGCAACTACGGCCAAGACGACCGTTCTGGAAGTTTCAGTTTCCATGTCATGTTCTCGGGCGAACGCGCCGCGTTGCAACTGCCGTGAACGGGTCTTCCGGCCAATAGTGTTTCGGATAGCGTCCGCGCAGGTCCTTGCGCACGAGCGCGTATGACGTGCGCCAGAATGACGCGAGGTCTTTCGTCACCTGCACCGGACGCTGGGCCGGCGAAAGCAGCTTCATCACGATGGGCACCTGCCCGTTCGCGACCTTCGGAGTTTCGAGGAGGCCGAAGCATTCCTGTAATCTTACCTGCACGAACGGTTCCGCCTCCTCGTAGTGAATCGTCATCTGCGACCCGCTCGGCACCTCCATCTTCACAGGGGCCGCACGGTCGAGCGCACGGCGGTCGAGTCCACAAGAGGCAAGCGCCGCGTCGAGGACGGAAGCAAGGTCGAGTTTCTCAAGGTGCGCCCAACGGCTCATGCCGAGCGTGAACGCCGCAAACCATTCCTCAAGCCTCTCCGCAAGCGCCGCATCGGATACGTCAGGCCACGGCTCCCCAAGCACGCGGTGTAGGAAACATATCCGCGCCTGGAGCTGGCGCGTTCCGGGAGTCCAGCCAAGCTGCGCAACGCCCTTCTGCCGGACGCCCTCGAAAAGGGCCCGCTGGACGGCGTCCGCGTCAGGGCGCGACTGCCCTCCCTCATGCAGCACCATGCGTCCGAGGCGACGGCGGTGAACGCTTTTCACGCACGCCTCGCGGCGGTCCCAGAAGGTGTCGTCCACTTCTTCAATCTCGTCGGCGAACAACCGTTCTATTGAGTCTTCGTCTATCGGGGCGGCAAGGTGTATCTTCGCGTCGCCTCCACGGTCGTCGAGGTCGCACAAAACCAAATACTCGCTCGTCGCAAGAGCCTCGGTGCGCTCCATGAACGCACCGCGCCCGCACGTCATCTGGAACGTGCTGTTGCTGCGGTTGCGGGCAATGCGGTCGGGAAACGCGAATGCGAGCGCCTCGCCAGCGTCGCATTCACGCGACGTCCCCCACCGGCGCGCAAGCTCCTTCATGCGCGGCGTCGGACGCACGTCGCGGATGTCCGTGACGCTGTGCGGCGCACCTTCCTCGATGATGGCCGCGAGAAGCGTATTGCCGGTGTGGATGATCATGTTCGCAAGCCGGGGATGCACGGCGAGACGCGCCATGCGGCGTCCGTGCTCGGTGATGCGTCCCGATTTGTCTAGTGCGCCGAGCAGGGCTAGAAGCGACTTCGCGTTCTCCCAGCCTGCGGACGGCGGGGGCGTGAGCCAAGGGAGGCCGTCTATGGCGGACGAACCCCATTCCGCTGCGGAAAGGACCGTTGCCGCCAGGTCCGCATCAACAATCTCCGGCTTCATCGCGGGCACGAGCGCACGGTCCTGCGCTTCGGTCCACAGCCGCAGACAAAGCCCCGGCGCTGTTCGCCCGGCGCGTCCGCGACGCTGGTCGGCGCGGTCGCGCGTGATGCGCAGCGTCTCAAGACGGCTCATGCCTGAACGCGGGGAGAACCTGCTAACGCGCATGAGCCCAGAATCTATCACCGTCGTCACGCCCTCGATGGTGAGGGACGTCTCCGCAATGGAAGTGGCCAGCACCACCTTGCGCCGGCCGTCATCAAGCGGACGCAACACGCGGTCCTGCTCTTCCTTCGGCATCGCCCCGTAGAGCGGCATCACGACGGCACCGGAAAGATCGCGCAGCTCTTCGGCGCAACGCCGTATCTCGCCCTCGCCAGGCAGGAAGCAAAGGACGTCACCGGAAGCTTCCGGCAGAATACGCCTCACGGCTCCTGCCATCTGTGCGGAAATCGGCGCGACGCTTTCCATCAAAAGATTGCGCGTCTCGACGGGATACATCCGAGCCTCGGCGGTGTGGACGTCCGCGTCGCCGAGATGCGCGGCGATCTCCTCGGTGGAGAGCGTGGCGGACATCACCAGCAGCCTCAAATCAGGACGCAGCGCGCGCCTCACGTCCACCGCCATCGCGTATCCAAGGTCACACGCAAGCGAACGTTCGTGGAACTCGTCGAAGACGACGAGCCCCACGTCCGCAAGTTCGGGATCGTGCATGAGTCGCTGCGCGAGCAGTCCCTCGGTAACGATTTCAAGGCGCGTTCGCGGACCAATCCGTTTCTCAAGCCGCACCTGGAAACCGACGGTCTCCCCAACTGATTCACCGAGTTTCCGCGCGATGTAGGACGCGCAACTACGCGCCGCCAAGCGGCGCGGTTCGAGCATCAGTATTTTCCTGCCGCTAAGGAACGCGCAGTCCAGCAGCGCCGGAGGCACGCACGTGGTCTTTCCGCTGCCGGGCGGCGCACGCAGAACCACGTCGCGGTTTGCCTCCAGCGACGCGCGTATCTGCGGGATCACCGCCTCGACGGGAAAGGCCATAGCCATGTTTCAGTTGGCAGCCTTACTTCAAGCGGCCGGTGTATGCCTTCTCGCCGGCGGTGTCAAGCGTCGCCTTGAAAAACGCGTTGGCGGCGTTTTCGCGAGCCTTGTCCCACGGACGCGGACCGCCGGTGAGCTGCACCGCCCAAAGCTTGAGCTGCTTCTTGTGCCAGTTGACCATGCAGTTTGTGCCCCACGCGCCGCCGTGGCCGAACCATTCGTTCTCGCCGTCCTTGACCGGGGCAGAGAGTCCAAGCGAGTAGCCGCCGAGGCCCTGGGGACGCGTGCTGACGGCGAGAATGCTCTTCACCGTCTCCTCCTTGAGGATGCGCGCGCCGTTCTCGCCAACGCCGAGGTTCATCAGCATCTTGTAGAACTTGAGCTGGTCGCGCGCCGTTGTCCAGAGGCCCGCACCGGCGGACGAGAACACACGGTCGTCAGAATACGGACGCTGCATCGACGGGTTGCAGCTCTGCCAGGCGGCGGGCTTCCCCTTGCGGCACTGGTAGAGGTGTACCTGATTCGCCAACTGCGCCTCGGTGGGCCAGAAGCTGGAGTCCTTCATGCCGAGCGGCAGGAACACGCGCTCCTTGAGGAAGTCCTCCCAGCGCTTGCCCGTGACGCGCTCCACCACGGCAGCGCCGATGTCGATGCCGACGTTGGAGTACTGCTGCCTCGTACCGGGCTCAAAGAGGATCGGCTGCGAAGCCGCGACGAGCGCAACGCTCCTCAGCGGCATCCTACGCGACCATCCGCCCATCGAATGGAAGTTGGGCAGCTCGAACGGGAAACCACCGGTGTGGTTCATCACCATGCGCACCGTAAGGGCGTTCTTCGCCTTCACGAGCGTGCGCACGCCGTCCTTGTTGGACTTCTCGATCCACAGCGTGCCGAACTCGGGGATGTACTTCGCCACGGGGTCGTCGAGGCTGATCTTGCCCTCCTCCACGAGAATCGCAATCGTCACTCCGCAGAAGCCCTTGGTCTGGGAGCACTGCATATAGACGTCGTCGAGCGTGATCGGGCGCTTCTTGCCTGCGTCGGCGTAGCCCACGCACGCCACTTCCTGTTTGCCGTCCTGGTAGAACACGCTGATCGCGCCAGGGAGCTGTCCGTTATCCACAAACGGTTTGAGCGCGTCGGCCGCGAAGTGCGTACCGGAATCGACCGGTTCGGCCGCAAAACCCGCGAACGCGAGCGCGGCGACGATGATCATCGACTTAAGTTTCATCTAGTTTTCCTTATATGCAGTTGCAGAACCACCTTTCGCGCCATTCGCGAGGCAAGTCACACGGCTTGACGGAACTCGCGGAAACGACACTGCGCGTCTGAAAGGTCCAACGCGCCTATTATCCCAAATCCGCGCTTCCAACGCAAGAAGAAACTCCCTAACTGGGAACGCCACCATCTTGGTAGCGGTAGGGCGAGCCGCCGCATGGTAGGGCTCGCTCGCCGAGCGGGCCGATGTGGCAAGGCCACAACTTGTTGTTGTACGCTTGCTGTCCCCGCGCCCCCATACGGCAACTCCACCACCACCTTGAAGAACCGCATGGTGGGGCGAGCCGTCCCGGCGAGCCGCTACCCTCCGGCACATCCTCCCACGGCCCCTCCAATGTCTCCGCACCCTTCAGCACAGCCTGTATCTCCGCGCCCGTCCAACGGTTCACCTTCGGCTCCCACTCGACCTTCGGCTCTACATCCACCAATTCAATGGACACAATGTGGAAGTCATTTTACCACCCATCGGCATTTCTCCCAGTTTTATCGACGGTTGGCATAATACGCAATCAGATTCTTGACGCAATTGATATTCCTAAAGTGTTTAGATTTTCGCAAGGATGTCCGGGATATTGGACTTGTCCATTGACGAGAAGGCAAAGCACTTCTTACCGAGGTGGTTGAATGACGCGCCGACATGGATCAACGCCGATTTGTCAATGAT